>JAQBPV010000281.1 GCA_028287345.1 Gemmatimonadota bacterium | reverse complement strand
AAGGAGAAGGGATTCATGCAGTGGCCGGGCACGCCGCAGGGGCAGCTTCAGTTCATGGCGGACCTCATCAATACCGTGAAGCGAAACAATGGGATCGGCGTCTTCTACTGGGGGCCGGAAGGCACACGCGGTGACGGTATGTGGAACGCTGATGGCAGCGCGGCGCCTTCCGTCTCTGTGTTGGATCACCTTGGTGAACTGACGACGCGACCGCCGAGTATGGTACCGACAGCGGCAAGACCTTAGTACCGTTCATCGCGGCGATACTGGCGCAAATTACGGTACGGTAGATCCCGACATTCGCTTCGCTCCTGCCCGACGACAATGACAACCATCGCGATCATCGGGCCGGGCGCAATTGGTGGAGTGCTCGCCGCCTGGCTCGCGCAGGACGCCACGAATGACGTCACCGTCTGCGCGCGGACACCGTTCGATCATCTCGAGGTCGAGACGCCGAACGGAGTGATCATGGCGCATCCGCGTGTACTCACGGATCCACGTGAGGCCACCCCGGTCGACTGGGTGCTCATTACGACCAAGACGTATGACGCAGCCGGCGCCGCAGCGTGGTTGCCCGCCCTACGCGGCGATCACACACGCGTCGTCGTGCTTCAGAACGGCGTCGAGCACGTGGAGCGATTCAGTCCATACCTACCGGTCGAGCTCATCGTGCCCGCGGTCATCGATTGTCCCGCCGAGCGGACGGCGCCAGGCCGCATGCGACAGCGTGGGCATTCGTGGATCATCGTACCGGATTCAGCGAACGGACGAGAGTTCCTGCCTCTCTGGTCGAAGACCAACTTCGACGTCACCACGGACGACTTCACGACGCGCGCGTGGGCGAAGCTGTGCATCAACGCGCCCGGTGCGATCAGTGCGATTCTCCTCCAGCCAACGGGAGTGATTCGGGTCGAACCGATTCCCGATCTCGTGCGCGCCATGGCGCGAGAGTGCATCGCGGTCGGCCGCGCCGAGGGTGCGACACTCGGCGATGAGATTGCGGAGCAGGTCGTCGAAGGGATGCGCAACGCGTTTCCAGACGCGCTCAACTCATTGGTCGCCGATCGCATGGCGGGACGGCAGATGGAGATCGATGCGCGGAACGGTGCGGTGGTGCGGTTCGGAAAGAAGCATGGAATCCCGACACCAATGAATGAGATGGCGGTCGCGTTGCTCATCGCGGCGCAAGACAAGCAGCCCAACACTGGCCAAAGGCACGAGAAGTAATCTGCCCGCACCCTTCGACGCTACGCAGGTAGCGTCAAACTCCTCCATCTTGCGCTCGCGTTTAGGGACATGCAGTATGCCTCACGGTCCATGGTCGCTGTCCGAGCTGAAGTTGACACAAAAACAAGCCGACGCGCATGCAGACTCAAGGAGATCCAGCGTCGCTCTCAGGGAACGTTCGCGCGTCGGGTTCCGACGACAACTTCCTCGTGCAGGCACCCTCCATCTCACTGCCGAAGGGTGGGGGCGCGATTCGCGGAATCGGTGAAAAGTTCGGCGCAAACCCGGTCACCGGCACTGGCTCCACCACCATCCCAATATTTGCGTCGCCGGGTCGACTCGGATTCGGTCCGCAGCTGGCTCTCAGCTACGACTCGGGCTCCGGAAACGGACCGTTCGGTCTTGGATGGAGCATTCCGATTCCGTCGATCACTCGCAAGACCGACAAGGGACTTCCAGAGTATCGTGACGACGAAGAATCTGACGTCTTCATTCTTCTCGGCGCCGAAGATCTCGTTCCGTACCTGAATCACCTTCCGAACGGCGCGTGGGCACGAGAGTCCGCCAACCGTATGGCGAACCGGATCCCGTATCGGATCGACCGATACCGTCCGCGCGTGGAAGGCAGCTTCGCGCTCGTCGAGCGGTGGACGAACACGACGACGCGCGAGTGTCATTGGCGCACCATCACGCGGGACAACGTCACGACGCTCTTCGGTATCGCCGCAAACAGCCGCGTGGCTGACCGCGCGGATTCAACGCGGGTGTTCAGCTGGTTGATCGATCGAAGCTTCGACGACAAAGGCAATCTCGTCGTCTACCGGTACAAGGCGGAGGACTACGCCGAGGTCGATCGATCGCGCACGAACGAGCGCAATCGCGACCACGTGTCGCCAGGGCCCGCGCGCTACCTCAAGCACATCCTTTACGGCAACCTCGAACCGTACTTCCCCGATCTCGCGGCGCTGACGGAAACGCCAATTCCGGAAGTGCCACGAGTTCCCCCGGATCCGGCCCACCCGTCGCCGTGGATGTTTCAACTCGTCTTCGACTACGGCGAGCACGACTCGGCAGCGCCGACACCGGGCGAAGTGGGTGGTCAACCCTGGCGCATTCGGACGGATTCATTCTCGACGTATCGCGCGGGCTTCGAGCTTCGCACGCATCGCCTGTGCGAGCGTGTCCTCATGTTCCATCACTTCAGCGAGTTGGGCTCAGAGCCTTGTCTCGTTCGCGCGACGAACTTCAGCTATCACCGTGCTGGCGCGACGAGTGACCCGTCAGCACTACCGTTCTCGTTCGTGCAGAGTGTGTGGCAGACGGGATATGTGCGCGATCCGCTTCAAGCGAGCGGGTACAGGTCGGCGGTGACTCCGCCAGTGGAGTTCGAGTATACGCGCGCGCAGATCGCGGATGCCACCCGTGAAATCGATCCAGCCAGTCTCGAGAATCTTCCTGGAGGTATCAGTGGTCCGGGATATCAGTGGGTCGACCTGAACGGGGAAGGCGTTCCCGGTGTTCTCGCCGAGCAAGCTGGCGGCTGGTACTACAAACCAGGGCTGGGCAACGGAACATTCGGGCCGACGCGCATCGTGTCGCAGAAGCCATCGTTCGCGGCACTCGGCTCTGGACGCCAGCAGCTGCTCGATCTCGAGGGCGACGGCGAGCTCGAACTCGTGGATTTCAGTGGGCCAGTACCGGGCCTGCAGGAGCGAAAGATCGATTCGGGTTGGAGACCGTTCACTCCGTTCGACTCCCTGCCCAACATCGATTGGAACGATCCCAATCTTCGCTTCGTCGATCTGACGGGGGACGGCCACGCCGACGTAATAATCACCGAGCACGAAGTCTTTACGTGGTATTCGTCATTGGGAGAGGAGGGATTCGCGGCGGCCAGTCGAGCGCAGCGATCACGCGACGAGGAAGTCGGCCCACACCTCGTGTTCGGAGACGGAACACATACCGTCTTCACCGCTGACATGTCCGGCGATGGGCTGAACGATCTGGTGCGCATCCGCAACGGCGAAGTGTGCTACTGGCCCAACGTTGGATATGGTCGGTTCGGCGCGAAAGTGACCATGGACAACGCGCCGTGCTTCGACGCGCCGGAGCTTTACGATCCACGCCGCATACGTCTCGCGGACGTCGATGGCAGCGGACCTACCGACATCATTTATCTCGGGCCGCAAGGCGCAACGCTGTACGTCAATCGCTCCGGTAACGCACTCACCGATGGACACAGACTCGCCTTCCCGGTGGCGACGGAAAACGTGAGTGCCGTTCAGGTAGCAGATCTCCTGGGCAATGGCACGGCGTGCCTCGTGTGGTCGTCAACCCTGCCGGCCGACACGCGGCACCCAGTTCGCTATCTCGATCTCATGGGCGGTCAGAAGCCGCACCTCCTGACCAGGATCACGAACAATCTCGGTGCGGAAACCACGATCGACTACGCACCGTCGACGAAGTTCTACCTCGCCGACAAGCAATCGGGCCGCCCATGGATCACACGACTGGCGTTCCCAGTGCATTGTGTGGAACGCGTAACGATCAAGGACAAGTGGCGCGGGAGTCAGTTCAGCACGCGCTACAGTTATCACCACGGGTATTTCGACGGCGTGGAGCGGGAGTTCCGCGGGTTCGGACGCGTGGAGCAAGTCGATGTTGAGTCCTTCGACGTCTTCGAGGAAGCCAACGCCGAAAGCCCATACATCTCCGACAGGACGCTCTATCAACCGCCGGTCAAGACGATTACGTGGTTTCACACCGGTGCGGCCCCCGATCGAGAACGGATAGTCGGCAACGTCGAGCAGGAGTATTTCCCCAACTCACTCGCTGCGCTTCCGCACACGGCGACGATACTGACCGGATTCGCTGAAAAGCGGATGGCGCCGCCAGACCTTCTGGCGAGCAAAGTTACACCTGCCGAATGGCGTGAGGCGATGCGCGCTTGCAAGGGCATCGCGCTTCGCCGGGAAGTGTACGAGCTGGATGTCGGCGCGTTGGAAGAGAAGCCCGATCATCCCTCGAAAGAGATTCCCGTGCGGCTTTTCTCGGCGGAGTCACACGGCTGTCACATCCAGCGTGTGCAACCCAGTGGCAACAACCGTCACGGCGTTTTCCTCGCCGTCGAGCGCGAAGCGATCAGCTACCACTATGAGCTCGATCTGCGCGCGGTGTCCTTCCCCGCCGCAGGCGTATCGCCACCGGAAACCGATCCGCGAGTGGTGCACACGCTCAACCTGACGTTCGACGAGCTCGGAAATGTGCAGCAGGCGGTGGCCGTAGGTTATCCGCGTCGCAAGCTGTTCGCCGATCCTGACCTTGCCTCGCACCACGCGCTCATTCGGGGAGTTCAGAGCGAGGAGCACGTCAGCTACACCGAGACGCGATACACCGACGCGCTCACCGCAATCGATCCAGCGTCGCAACAGGTGCCCATCCAGTACTACCGGTTGCGTGTACCGTGCGAGGTTCAGACGTACGAGCTCACCGGCTTCATGCGTCCTTCGGGCGCGTCATACTTCTCGGTCGGCGACTTCCTCGTGTATGACCTGAGCGTGCGCTACCTCCCGTCGGGGGTGCTCGAGCCCGTCCTTCGGAATGCGTATCACAAGCTTCCTCAGAATGCGTCACCGACGATGCGATTGGTCGAGCACGCGCGCATGCTGTTCTTCAGCGATGATCCCACGGACGTCACGACGTTCCTCTCGGCGCCGCTGGCGCTTGGCACTCTGGGGAAGCGCGGGCTGTTGTACGAGAGCTACAAGCTGGCTCTTTCCGACGATCTCCTCGATGCTGTGTTCAGTCCAGCACAGTTGAATCAGGTGATTGGCGGTGGCGGCACAGTGCGACAGGCGCTCAACACCGAGACGACGAGCGGCTATCTCAGCGGCAGCGAGGCGACGAACGCATTCGGTATCTCGGCGGGGGGCGAATACTGGATGCGTTCTGGGCGCGCGGGTTTCCTGCCGCACGCAGACGACAGGTTCTATCTCCCCGACGAGTATACCGATCCATTCACCAATACCACGACGCTGCAATACGACGCCCGAAATCTGTTCGTTCACTCGAGCACTGACGCCCTCGGCAATCCAACGAGCGTCGCGCGATTCGACTATCGCGTGCTCGCACCAGTGGAGATGGAGGACATCAATGAAAATCGCGCCGAGGCGTGTCTCGATGTGCTCGGTCGCGTCGCCGCGATTGCGGTAAAGGGAAAGGCGCTCGAAGGCGACAATCTCGTTGGGTTCGACGACGCGGCCGCGAATCCCAGCCTGACGAATGTGCTGACCTACTTCGATCCTCCGGCACTCACGGAGTTGGCCGCACGCGCGATGTTCTCGCCAGTGCTCGGCAACGCGACGACACGGTTGTTGTATCACTTCGGCGAGTCCGTCGATCTGGCGGGACGCGTTACCTGGCAAACCCGTCCAGCTGGCGCATGTGCGATCACGCGCGAGCGACATGTTGCGACGCTTGCGACCGGTGCGCTGAGCCCCCTGCAGATCGTGTTCGAGTGTTCAGACGGACTGGGCGCGGTGCTGATGAAGCGAAGCCAGGCCGAGCCGGAAGTCGCTCTCGGACCGCTGCGGTGGATCGTCAGCGGCAAGACGATCCTCAACAACAAGGGAAAAGCCGTCAAACAGTACGAGCCCTATTTCAGCAGCAGCGCGTCGTGCTGCGCCGAAGGCGACGTGCATGAGGAAGTGGGCGTCACTCCGCTGATGTACTACGATGCGGTCGGTCGGCTGGTGCGCACGGAGATGCCCGACGGCACCTTCAGCCGAGTCGAGCTCTCGCCATGGCATGTCGCGACCTTCGATGCATGTGACACAGTGACGGAGAGCGTCTGGTATTCGAGTCGCAATCCGACGTTGCCATCTGCGCCGCTGCCGTTTGATCCAATGACCGGCGAGTTGCTGGTGACGCCGGATCAACGCGCCGCGTGGTTGTCGGCGCGGCACTACGGCACACCGGCGCTGACGATTCTCGACAGTCTGGGTCGAGAGGTGATTGGCGTCGCGCACGATCGCGTCGAGGATCCCAACTCCCTCGGACACCGGTTTGGCGGCAGGCAGTATCGCGATGAGCGTCACGTGACGTATACGAAGCTCGATGCGGAAGGCAAGCCGCTGTGGATACGCGATGCGCGGAAGAACCTCGTGATGCAGTACATCACCTCGCCCAAGCCGGTGCGATGGAATGACGAGCCGAATGAGGCGATACCAGCTACCAGCGTACCAGCGTACGACATTGCGGGTAATCTACTCTTCCAGCACAGCATGGACGCTGGCGACCGGTGGATGATCAACGACGCCGCGTCGAAGGCGCTGTTCGCGTGGGATAGTCGCGATAACGTATTCGTGTCGAGCCACGACGAGCTGCATCGACCAACGACGCTGTCGCTGATCAATGCCAGTTTCGCGAACGGCATCGTCGTCGAGCTGACGCAGTATGCACTGCGCACCGCGGCCGACCTCGCGGCGAATCGTTGCGGCAAGGCCTTGCGTGTCTTCGACCAGAGCGGAGTCATCACCAACGTCGCGTTCGACTTCAAGGAAAATTCGCTGAGTCGCACCCGGCGTCTCGCGCTCGACTTCGATCGGGACACCGACTGGAGCTCCGTACCGGCTCTCCCGCTCACGCAGGAGCCGAATGCCCTGCTGATGGCGGAGACGTTCACCCAGCAATCGGAGTACGACGCGCTCGACCGTCCCGTACGTCAGTACGACTGGCATCGTGCTGGACAACTCGTGGCGGTGTACGAGCCGAGCTACGATGCGCGCGGGCTGCTGGCGAGTGAAGCGATCACGGTGGGAGCTACGCAGCAAGGCGGTAGCTACACCGGCGGAACGAAGACATCCGCGATCGGCGGTGTTACGCATGATGCGAAGGGTCAGCGGCTGCGACTGGAGCTCGGCAACGGCGTCGTCACGCAATACGAGTACGACCCCGCAACGTTCCACCTGACGTCGATCCGTAGCACTCGGCCGGGAAAGTCGGATCTGCAGGATCTCAAGTACACGTACGATGCGGTCGGCAACATCAGCGAGGTGTTCGACGACGCGATACCCATCGAGTACTTCGGCAACGCGCTCATCGAGCCTCGCAAGCGCTACACCTACGACGCGCTCTACCGATTGGTGGAAGCGACGGGGCGCGAACACGCGGGCCAGATCACGTACGATGCGGGCGACAACTGGAACGACTGCCCGTTCCGTGTCGCGTACGGTGCCGCCAACCGGCAGGCGTGGCGCAACTATACGCAGCGCTATGCCTACGACAGCGTCGGCAACATCCTGGTGATGAATCACGTGACGGTGTCGTCGGCGCAGCGTTGGACGCGCCAGTACGAGTACGCGACTGACAGCAATCGACTCCTCGCAACCGGCATGGGCGCGACGCCGATCGATCACTATCCAGTCGGCGGACCGACGCTCGAGTATCGCTATACGTACGACGCACACGGCAGCATGCTCAGTCTCTCGCATCTGCCGAGGATGGAGTGGGACTTCACGGACCACCTGCGCTACATCTCTCGCGCGTCGGGCAGCCAAGGGACTGGGCCTGATGGCTGTCCGGACACCTCACTCGAAGCGTGGTATCGCTATGACGCCGCGAAGCAGCGGACGAGAAAGCGCGTCGACAAGCAGGGTGGGCTCGTGGAGGAGCGGTTCTATCTCGGCGGCTTTGAGTGGTATCGCCGCACGCTCAACGGGATTCTGAGCGAGGAGATCGAGACACTGCATCTGTTCGATGGTGCGCATCGTCTGCTGATGATCGATCAGGTGATACAGACGGATCGTGCGGTATTGGGCGTGAGGACGTTGTATCGCTATGCTCTGACGAACCATCTCGGTTCGGCCACCGTCGAGGTAGATGAGCAGGCGGAGATCATCACGTGCGAGGAGTACCACCCCTACGGGACGACTGCTTATCAGTCGGGACGCAATGCCGCGGAAGTGAGCTTGAAGCGGTATCGATATACGGGGATGGAGCGCGATGAAGAGAGTGGGTTGAGCTATCACGGTGCTAGATACTACTTGCCGATCTACACAAGGTGGATATCCACCGATCCGGACGGCGTTGCTCACCGACCAAACGTCTACGAATACTCAGTTGCCAATCCGACAACGTACAGTGACACTAGCGGCAAAGCAGCTAAGCACGCAGCGGCCCCGTCGCCCCTCGAATTCACTGGAGAAGAACGCACTCGTCAGATCGAGCTAATCCAGCAGGGGAGGCGCGCAGCAGTTTCAGCTGATACACGGGACCGCACTGGCGGAGTTGCCGCCCTGTCCGGGACCGTTCTCGGTCTTTCTGATCTCGCTGTGGGGATCATCCTAGGGCCGCTCGGACTGGACGAAGATGGAAATTACTCCTTCGAGAGACAGCTGATTGGCATCGCGATGTTTACGCGACTTGGACTTCCGCTGGCGCTTGCTGCCATCGGTAAGGACCTCGGCGAGGGAGCGGCTGAATTGGGCGGAGGCGAGAATGATGAGGATGCCTCACGGAAGCTCGTCAGGGCGATCGGCGGCGCCGCGTTGTTGACGAGCGCGCTTGGAAAGGAGAAGGCGCCGGAGAAGTCAGCGGGGCCCAAATATCCGGAAATGTGGGCCCTGCGGGACGTTGTTGCCTTTCTGAAGAAAGAAGGCATTTCCGATCCGTTGATTCGAGCTGAACTCATTGAGAATGGTCTTCGTGAGCCCATATCCGAGACGGCTACGCCAAAGACCTACAAGAGGTTCAAGGAATTGGTGGTGGATACCTTTGTCGCGGGCAAGCGATACAAAGGGCGCAAGGGTGACTTTGCTACTCGAGTGGACACCCTTAACTACGCGCGCAACGCTGAGCTACTCGGCTTCGACGTAAAGTTCGAACTGAAGATTGATGGAAAGTTTGCCGATCTGGCAATTTTCATGAACGGTAAGTTGATAGACGCGATTCAATTTGTGAAACAGGTCAACGTGGAAGGCCCACCCGCGATCAATCCTCGCGAGGCAGGACCAACGGCAATTATACAAAAACAGTTATCTGTCCCGGTGCGGCAGATTGTTACAGGCACGCAAAGGCCGGGAATTCCGACCAACACCGTCGATCGCTAGGCCGTGCGCTCTCTCGCTCTCCCACAATGCGAGCTTAGCGCTAACACGAACGCAAACGCTACTCGGAGCACCCAATGCACGCCATCATCCCCACGATCACCCCGGGCGATTCCGGCGCCGCGGTAGCGAACCTTCAGGACGCAATCCTCGCGCTCGTCGAGCACCACGTCATCAAAGCGCTCGATGCCGCGCAACGGCCCACCATTTCCGAGCTCGTCGAACTGACGAAGGCGCTCCAATACGACCGCGCCCACTCGCTGTACGGCGCGTCACTCTGGAAGCTCGTGACGTTCTTCCAGATGCAACACGGCCTTGGTGATCACCTCCGCGGCGTCGTCGAGAGCGCAACCGCCGAAAAAATCAACGAGCTCCTGCGAAGCGTTAGCGTGCTCGACCCGCGCGCGGAGAAGCAGTTCGTCGTACGCGGCAAGGTGCACGGTGCCAAGCGCGGACAATACGTCCGCGCCTACGACGTCGACTTCCGCAAGCCGGCAGAGCTGCTCGGGCAATCCACCATCAACGAGAACCTCGAATACGTCATCCCCTACAGCGCCGCTGACTTCCAACGCGCCGAGCGCGGCACTGCTGACGTTCGCGTCGTTGTCCGCGAGGCCGGCGGACGCGAGCTGGGGTCATCGGACATCCACTACAATGTGGCGACCGACGTCACCATCGATCTCGTGGTCGGCACTCCGGATGCTTCGTCCGAATACGAACGCTACATGGCGGAGCTCGAACTGGTGCTGCAAGGGGTGTCACTGGGCGAAGTGGACGGCGAGCCGGAAAACCAGAAGAAAACGGATCTCGACTTCCTGGCCGGTGACACTGGCATCGAACGCCAGCACATCGCGTGGCTCGCGCGTGCGGAAGCATTCGAGTCGCGCGTGCTGCAGGCATACGCAAAGCGCACGCGCGACGCGCAGAACGGGCATGTCGCCATTCCTGCCGCGGTGTTCTATGGCTGGTTTCGCGAAGGACAACCCGACGAATGGGATGCGCTCGTCGCCCAGCCGATTTCGGCACTTCGCACCGCACTCGTCGCGACAATTGATGACAACGTCATTCCCAGATCGTTCGCGGGCCAGATCGAAAGCGTGCTGCACGCGATACCAAATCCCAAGCGCGATGCAGTCCGCAACGTCGGCACGCTCGTCGAACTTCCACCTGAAACCGTCGCGAAGCTGCTGACGCGCGTCAGCGACGTGCCGGAGCTGAGCAATGCGCTCGTGTCCCGTCTCGTCACCGACAAGGTCCTCAATAGCGGAGAAGCTCGTTCGCTCGGACTGGGCGTTACCCTGCACAACCTGTTGGACGGGCGTCTGGATGCCGTCGCCGCGTTGCGTGACGCGCGCCCGGCGGGAATAAACGGCGGCGCGGTGCAACGCGTGAACGACCTGGCTGCGCTCGATGTGGCCGATGTGCGAGCCGCGCTCGAGCGCGCCAACGTTCAGCCCCCGGAAGGTCTCACCCTCGACACGGTTGCTGATCGCGTCGTACGAAGTGTCGCCACGGCATTCCCAACCGACTTTCTTCTGCATCGCGTCACGGATCCCCGCACGAGTCTCGTAGAGACGGTTGCTCAACTCTATGCCTCGCCACGCACCAGTGAGGATGCAGTCGAAGCGTCGCCGGAGCTCTCGCGCACGAGCGATCGCCCCATCCGCGAACTCGTCAACCAGTTCCCGGGACTTGGACTCTCGAGTCTGCTCGAGCGTGGCGCGGACGCCCGGAATGCGGTCGCGCTGGCGGAGGAGCGCATCGGATGGTTGCGGGACGTGCACACCAACAACCCCGACCTCGATCTGCTGGCAATCGACTACCTGCCGGAGAGCGAGAGCCTGAACAAGGTCAACTTCGGTGACCTTGGCGAGCCTGAACGGAAGATGGTAGTGTCGACATTGAAGGGGTACCAGCGTGTGCAGGCACTCACTGGCGACGCCATCACGAGCCTCGCGCTCCTCAAAGCGGGGCATCATTCCTCGAGCTCGATCCTGAGGAGCACGGTCGACGATTTCGCAGCGACGACGCGACTTCCATTGCCCCTCGCCGCTGCCGTCTACGCACAGGCCGATCAACAAGCGAACAATGCCGCGATCTCCCTCTTTGGAATTCTCGACTTGGCACGCGGTCAGGGGCGCTTGCCACCCGCGCTCGCGCCGGAGGTTCCAGCCGCCCTGGCCCGCCTGTCCGGATATGCCGATCTGTTCGGAGCGCTCAGCAGCTGTGAGTGCGAGCATTGCCAATCCATGCTCAGCCCGTCGGCATACTTCGTCGACCTCATGTGGTTCGTCGAGACGCAGGTGCTCAACGACACCTTCAAGGCGCACGGTGGAGAGAACAACGAGTTGCACCTCAAGCGGCGGCGCAAGGATCTGTGGACGCTGAAGCTCACCTGTGAGAATACGGAGCAGTACCTGCCGTATCTCACGATCGTCATTCGCGTGCTCGAGGAGTACATCGCGAGAAAAGTCCCGGCGGCCGCGAACGGATTGTACGAGCTGCTCGCCGCGACCGACAGCTCGATTCGTCAGCCGTTCACGCTGCCGCTCGAACGGCTGACGACGCTGCTGAGCCATTTCGAAATCGGCCGCTACGACATCGCGCAGCACTACGTTCTCGACGCCACGCCGGGCGCCATCGGGATCCGCGTCCGCTGCCGTCTCGGAATCTCGGCGAAGGAATACGACATCATCACGAATGGCCGGCTCGGCTCTCCAATGACGCCGGCATCGCTTCTCGCCGCCGGCAACTATTTCGAGCAGCTGGTGGGTGGTCCGATGACGTTCACCACGATCGTCGCGAACGTAGAAACGCAGGATGCGGGTGCCCTGTCTGTATTCCTTCTCGCTCAGGCCGTGGGGCTCGAGCGTGAAATCGCCCTTCTCGTGTTCGCGAGCGACTTCGTCAACGGTGCAGCTACGCCCATTGCGCAACGCATCACGATCGAGCGTGGCATCAGCAACCCCGGCGCCGTTCAGAACGACACCGAGTTGGTCAGGCAGCTGCGGATCGGACGCATGGATCGCATCGAGCGGTTCGTACGCTTGTGGCGTCATGTGCCATGGAACGTCGTCGAGCTGGACTACGTGCTCACTCGACTCGACTTCCGGATCCCATCCGCCGGCGTTTCTGTCCCGGGACGCCTCGATCCCACCATCATGGGTGCGCTCGTGCTGTTGCTCGACCTGCACGAGCGCTGGTCGCTGCCGGTTGACGAGCTGTGTGCACTGTGGGACGACATCCCAACCACTGGACTGCGCAACGATGCGTCGCTGTTCGATCGAATGTTCAATCAACCGCTCTTTGTGAAGTCCCCACAGGATCGGCTGCCTCTACCAACCACGCGATTCGCATTTCCGGAGATTTCGCTCGCCCCGAACGCGCCGAACATGCACGCACGACTACTCGCCGCCCTCCAGATAACGGACGCTGAGTTGGTGCAGCTCATGGCCGGTCTCGATCCGCGCAACGTTGGCTTGTGGCTCACGAAAGACAACCTTTCGCAACTCCACCGGCACGCGCGACTGTCGCGATTGCTCGGCATATCGATCGCCGAGCTATTCCAGACCGTCGAGCTGGTTCCTGCTGCGGGCACGGCGATCACGTCGCTCGATGCGCTGCAAAGTGTGCTGAAGCTGCACGCGTGGCGAACCGTAAGCGGATTCGCGCTCGACGAGGTGCGGTTCATCGTCGGCAAATCGGCGACCCTCGACCAATATCCCTCGCCCGTACAGATGGTCGCCGAGTTGGCGGCGTCGGTTGCGACGGACACACCACTCGAGTTATCGGATATCGCATTCGCTCAAGTCGGGTTGTCCGATACTGATTCGCGCAGCGTCATCGCTGCGAATCTCTCGGCCGCGGCCAATGACGGATTGCCGTTGGAGCGTGTGCCGGGACAGCCGACATACAGGCTGCGCGCTGCATGGGACCCGGACGATGCGACAGCACCATTCGTCTTTGCTCCCGTCGCCACGAGCGCCATGATTGCCGACGCTGCCCGCGCCGCGTACGATCTCGCGAGCACGTTCGGCCTGAACGGATTCGATCAGCAGGCCCTCCAAGCACTCGGCTTCACGACGGCACAAGCCGCAGCGTTTGTCGCAGCGAACCTTCACGCCGGCGCCGATACCAAGCCATTCGAGTCAATCGCAGCGAGCTCGCGCGTGCGTGTGCGAACCGACATCACGCCTGCGGCTGCAATCCAGAGCATTCTCGCCGACAACGCTTCACGTACGCTGCTCGAGATGTCACAGACAGCAGAGTTGAAGACCCGCGCGCACGAACTGTTGGCTCGACATCATCCGCTGCGGATCATCGTCATGAGGGTAGCAGCGGCTCTCCTCACCGACGCGGCGCGCCTGCGTGCGATGCTCGAGTTGGTAAAGCCGTCCGATATCACCGAGGTGGAGCAGTTCACTGCCGCGCTCTGTCTCGGCCTTCGGGGCGGAAGCCAACAGCCCCTCGTGCAGCTGTTGGGCATGTTGACGCGACTGCGCGTGCTGTTCAAGGACGGCGCCTTCGATGCACAAGCGCTCGGCCTTGTTCAGAACGCCCGAAACATCTTCGGTTTGCCCGTACGATCGGCCACGAGACTGACGACGCTCGTTCTCGACACGGAGAACGTCCGTCGTGCGGCGATGTATGCGTCGCTCGCCCGGAAACCGGACTCCGCGTTCGATTCTGCAGCCTTGGCGCCCGATGTTGGAGCCCTGCAAGCCGCGCTCGTGGCAACATCGTTGCCCGCAGCCGATGCGGACATGCTCGCTCGTGCCCTCGTAGCAGATCGCGCACGCATAGCCGCCATGCTTCGACAACTCGGCGGGCAGCTGAGCGCCGGACTGGACGGCCTGAGCCAGCTGCGCGATGCCCTCGTGTTCGCGGGAAGTCTTGGCGCCAGTGCGGAAACGTTGAAGCTCGCCGTCTCCGATGTCTTTGCCGACCTCACGCGTGCCGCTGACGGCGTGCAGGGATTGTTTCGCGCCAAGTACCCCGATGACGCCGTGTTTCACGATAAGCTCGAGCCATTCGAAGACACGCTGCGCGGACGGCAGCGCACCGGCCTGGTCGAGTTCCTGTTGCACCCGCCGGTCACGGCGCCCGACATCCTTGGAAAATTCCGATCGCCGAACGATCTGTACGACTACTTCCTGATCGACGCCATGCTCGAGGGTTGCGCGCGGACGTCGGAGCTCGTGGCCGCGATCTCGAGCGTGCAGCTCTATGTGCATCGCGTACTGATGCACCTCGAGCGCAGCGACGATGGACCGATCGAGGCGGTGCTGCCGACTGCGGCCCGTGAGGAATGGAAATGGCGCAAGAACTACCGGGTCTGGGAGGCGAATCGACGAATCTTTCTTTTCCCGGAGAACTACGTCGAACCAGGACTCCGCGACGACAAGACGCCACTGTTCAAGGAGCTCGAGGACACGCTGCTCCAGAAACAGATCAGCGAGCAGAACGTACTCGACGCCTATGCCGAGTATCTGCACGGCTTCGACGAGATTGCTCGATTGAAGATCGCTGGGGCGTATCATGACGGCGTCGGCACCGGCAATGACGTGCTGCACTTGTTCGGCGTTACTTCGAGCGATCCGCCGGTCTACTACTACCGTACCATCAAGAGCCTGGAATCGAATGGAAAAGCGAGTTTTGGCTCTTGGAAGCAGATCAACTTGCAGATCCCCGTACGGAAGGTGTCTCCGGTTGTGCTGGGAGGACGCTTGTTCGTGTTCTGGACAGAGTTCACGACAAGGCCTCTCAACAACTTCAAGGATGGCTCGAACCAGTTCGCGGGGTATCGCCATACCGTACGCATCAAGTTCTCACAGCTACGTCTCGATGGCCGGTGGACCGCACCGCAAACTCTGCGAGTACCTGACAAGGACGGCTTGTTCATCGATTCACGGGTTGTCGATGACAAACTGATCAAGATCCACATCCAGGTGCTGAACAACGATGGTGGCGTCATGGCGGGGCCGTTTGACGTTGCCACCATTACCATAGACCAATTTCGGGTGCTGTTCGTCGCGGCGGCCCAGACCGACGAGAATGGCGGCCATTACAGGATCGTATTCACCTACCGCGCCGAGTGGGACGAGAAGAAGCGGGAGCACGCCGAACCGATCGAAAACTACTTTCCTGCCGGGTGGCTATGGGAGCGCGTGTACCCGAGTGCTGACGGTACGTCGCTTCGGCTTGGCGCTCTTCCCAACGCTCCGTCGGGTGCGGTGACGCCGACCCCGATGCTCGTTGACTTTTGGAACGCGCGAGCACAGTCCGGCGTGGCTTCGACGGTGAAGGCGTACCACGAGCCGATCGTGGTGGCGCCCGGCCAGAATCCGTCGCAGGACGATTCGACCGTCCGCATCATGTACGCGCAGCGCGACACTGACAGTGGGCTCCCCTTCTACTACGCCTCGCGCTATCTGAACGACAGGACAGTGTTCAGTGGAACTGGGCTGATATCCGCAAGCGGTCCGCTGTTTCGAGTTCCGACCGGCGGGGAGTTCCAGGCGGTGAATGGAAGCAGCGGAGGCATTGTCGTAGAGGCGTCGGGTGAAACACTGCTGTTTCAGACTGCGAGAGCAACGTTGCCTCCAGACCTAAGGAGACTCGGTTCGACGCTAGTGCCCAAGCTCGGCGAGCAACTGATGAGGGAACGCCTGGCGGGACTACTCAAAACGGACTGGCAGGAACTAAGCCTTACGGAGCCCGACCTGGCTGTAACGGGAATCGATGCATCGGTGGACGCGACGACCCACGTCTCGAACGACCCGATCGGAAAGGGGAGCCCACTGGCCGGCTACTATCGCGAGGTGTTCTTCCAGGTCCCGTTCCTCGTTGCCGACTATCTCAACAGTCAGCAGGACTTCGAAGGCTCGCAGCGATGGTACCACTACCTCTTCGATCCGACGGCAACGGACAAGCCGGCGACCAGCGACAAGGTACGCCCTTGGCGCTACGTAGAGTTCCGCAATATCGCCAAGAAGACGCACTCGTATGACACGGTTCGGGAGATGCTGACCGACTCGGACCAGTTGGCGGCGTACCATCAGGATCCCTTCAATCCTCACGCGATCGCGCGCCTCCGGCCGGCCGCGTATCAGAAGGCGATCGTGATGAAGTACATCGACAACCTCATCGATTGGGGCGACAGCCTGTTCTCCCAGTTCACGATGGAGTCGCTGAACGAAGCCACGATGCTGTACGTGATGGCGGCCGACATTCTCGGCCGGCGCCCTGTGACCGCCGGTCCGTGCAGTGACAGCGTGTCGGAGACGAGAACATACGAGTCGCTTGCACCGCGCTTACGCGAACCAGGCGATCACGAGTTCCTGATGGAGGACCTCGAACTCCTTGGGAATAAGAGCAGCGGTACGAGTGTGCTACAGCCGAAGTACATCGCCGTCATGCCGGGCGATCACGTGTTCACACCAGTCGTCGCGAACGATCTTGTCGGCGCAGTGGCCGGCTACGACCCGAGTGGGTTCTCGGGCGGCGCGCCGAATCCGATGGGATGGAGTCAGCAAGGCGCCGATATCTGGACCAGCACAAAAGGAACGCCGATCTCCGCACTGGACGCCACAGGAACGCCGGAAGGCTCCTTGCCATTCACCGTCGTTGGCACGGGCGCGGGGATGAGTGGAGTTCTTGGCGACCCACTCGATCCACCCAATCCGACGATACCCGCCATCGGTGGAATTGGCGGAGTTGGGCCTACCGTGAGAGATCTCCAGCATGGTGGGAAGGCGACGGCACTCGATCCCACCTTCGGCCACGACATTCCCCTTCGCGACCTTCCACCACAACGCGAATATACGCCGCCGCCGAAACCCTGGGATTTGCTCAAGGCGAGACTGGCCTTCTGCGTTCCGGAGAATCGCGACCTGCTCGCCTATTGGGATCGGGTGGACGATCGACTGTACAAGATTCGCAATTGTCAGGACATCGCTGGAGTCCGGCGACGCCTCGAGCTATTCGCACCTGAGATTGATCCCCGAATGCTGGTGCGTCTGCGAGCGGCCGGACTCTCGCTCGACGATGTGCTCAATGCGACGAGTGGCACAGTGCCACCCTATCGCTTCCAGTATCTGATCGAGAAGGCAAAGCAGCATGCTGGACTCGTCCAGAGTTTCGGTAATCAGTTGCTCGGCGCCTTGGAAAAACGCGACGCCGAAGAGCTCACACGATTGCGCACCGTCCATGAGCAGAATCTGCTGAAGATGCGCTCGAAGACGATGCAGCTCGAGATCAAAGCAGCCGAGGAGTCGCTGGAGAGTCTGCGACGCCAGAAGACCGCGGGCGAATACCGGCGCGATCACTTCGCGGCACTCCTGCGGACCGGACTCTCGGACTACGAACGGGTCCAACAGGTAGGAACTCACATCGCATCCGGTCTTCATGGCATCGAAGCAACGGTACAGATAATGAGTGGAATCCTCTCGCTCATTCCTCAACTCGGCGCCCCGACTGCAATCGTGTACGGTGGAATTCAACTGGGTGGCGCGGGTGCCGCGATGGCCCATTTCAATCAAGCGACCGCGCAAGCTGCCAGGGCTGCCGCCGATTCTTCGGGCCTCGAAGGCGGTCACCAGCGCCGCAATGAAGACTGGCTTCACCAGATCGAACTTGCCAAGCACGACCTGCAGCAAATCGAAAAGCAGATCACAACCGCGGAGTTTCGTCGCGACATCGCGACGCAAGCGTTCGAGATGCACGAACGCTCGATCGATCAGGCTCAGGAGATCTTCGAGTTCCTGCGCGACCGGTTCACGAACTTCGGCCGCTATACGTTCCTTTCCACCGAGCTCCAGAAGCTGAACCGCCTGTCGTTCAACGCCGCGCTCTCGATGGCGCGGCTCGCCGAGAGGGCCTATCGCTTCGAGCGACCGGACGAGGGTTCCACTACGGTGCTCACGGACAGCTATTGGGATGCAGGCAACGCAGGCCTGCTCGCGGGCGATCGCCTCATGCTGGACTTGCAGCAGCTCGAGCGTCGCTTCCTCGAGACCAACCATCGCACGCTGGAAGTGGAGCAATCGTTCTCACTCGCGCGACTTGATCCGGGAGCTCTCCTCAAACTGCGTGAGAAGGGCACCTGTACACTCAGTATTCCGGAGCTCGCCTTCGATCTTGCCTATCCGGGTCAGTATCGTCGTCGCATCAAGACGGTCCGACTCTCGATCCCATGTGTGACCGGACCGTATCTCAACGTCGGGGCCACGCTGCGACTCACGAGCAGCAGGGTACGCCAACGCGCGAACCTCACTGACGCACTCACCGACGTGCCGCTCGGCCATACTTCGACCATCTCGACCAGCAGCGCCCAGAACGACGCGGGCGTGTTCGAGTTCTCCTTCCGTGACGAACGCTTCATGCCGTTTGAGGGAGCGGGCGCGATCAGCGAATGGCAGCTGGATCTTCCGACATCCTTCCGCGAGTTCGACTACCGCACGATCAGCGACGCCG
The DNA here is from genome assembly GCA_028287345.1 of Gemmatimonadota bacterium. GTDB lineage: Bacteria > Gemmatimonadota > Gemmatimonadetes > Gemmatimonadales > Gemmatimonadaceae > AG11. The sequence continues at coordinate 1,909 of JAQBPV010000281.1, read as the reverse complement.
TGCTTCGCATCGCATATACGGCGGAAGAGAGCAGCGTTCTTGCCACCGCCGCCCAAGATCTCACTTCGACGGCTGCCGCCTCGTTGCGGAAAACGTTAGGAACACAAGGAATGCCGTTGCTGTTCAGCCTCCGCTACGACTTTCCCGACGCGTGGCGCATGTTGGTCACGGCGCCCGTCGGTACGAGCGTTCCGATCGAGTTGCGTGAGACCCATCTACCCGCGATCATGGCGAATTGGCTGCATCGCGGCGTGTCGTCGGCGCAACTTTCAATGTCACCGAGCGAACTCCATCTCGTGACGGATGGTACGATGGCTGGCGCGAAACCCGATGGGACGTTTGCCGTTGGCGTCGGTACGACATCGACGTTGACACCTGTCGCTGTCTCCGCCGCGAAAGCGAGCGACGGACTCTACCTTGTGCCGGTCAGTGGGACGGCCACGTTTGGCTCTGGCAATGCATCTGCCACCATTCGTGTCGTTCTCGGCGCAGCGGGAAATCTGGGCCCCACCGGTACCAACACGAACGGAGTAACCATCGACGAAGCGAAGCTCCGTGATCTGTTGCTTCTCGCACGCGTCACCATCGGGGCATGAACCCTCACTGAGGAAGCGCGAGCAACGCAATGGAGCACGGGCGCTGGCGATGTTTGTTTGCACCCACAGGCGGCATCGCCGCGAAGTCCCCACGATCGTGTTGCTCGCGAGGGCGAGATCATCGCATCACTGTGGCGTTCACGCATCTCGCAACGGTGAGACGCCGAGCGCGACATGTAGCACAGGATCTCTCAGATCCTCGTGATGGTGTAGTGCGTCGCCTTGTCGCTGGCCACCGAATCGGTGCACTTGTAACCAAGCGCCACGAGATCGATGCCCGCGAACAAGTGCTCTCCGCTGCCGAGGAGAATCGGCGTGACCGCGATGTGTAGCTCGTCGATGAGGCGGGCCTTCAGATACTGACGGATGACATCAGCACCACCGAGCAGTCTGATCTCCTTCTCACCCGCCACTTCGCGCGCGCGTTCGAGCGCCGCATCGATTCCATCCGTGACGAAGTGGAAGACGGTCCCGCCTTCCATCTCGAGCGACGCGCGCGCATGGTGCGTCAGAACAAACGTCGGCGCGTGATACGGCGGATCCTCTCCCCACCATCCACGCCATGAGCCATCCGTCCACGGCCCGCGCTGTGGTCCGAACATGTTGCGGCCCATGATCCAGGCCCCCACGCCGGTCATCGATCGCGCAGCGAACTCCTCGTCGACGTCGGCATCGGCGTCTTCATGCGAGTGAGTGTTGCTCGAATGAGTTCCCTTGAACGTGGGAGTGTTGACGAGCCAGTCGTGCAGGCCTTCGCCGCCAGCGCCGAGCGGCGTCTCGAGCGACTGGCGTGGGCCGGCGCCGTATCCGTCGAGCGAGATCGTGTAGCCAAGGACGAGCAGTCGCGACATGGTGGTCAGAGGAGGGGGAAGTGGGACGCGCTTGCGGCAAACGGCGTGCCCTGTCGGAGTCTTGAGCTTTCAGCGGGAGCTCGAGCTCTCAACCAGAGCATGAGCACGAGCACGGGCACCCAGCAATGAGCAACTCCAGCTACCAGCTCGAGCTCCGAGCTCGGGCTGGAGATGCTCATTGCTGGGTGCTTTCGTGCTCGTGCTCAAAGCTCAATCTGATTCGATGCGCAATAAAACGGTGATCGAACTTGATCGTGAGTCTGACAGATTCCGAGCATGTCTGATTTCCGCAAACTCCAGGTGTGGCAGAAAGCCCACGTGCTTTCCCTCGAATCTGCCACATTCGCTCGGCTTTTTACGCGAACGCGGCGCGGACTCGCGGATCAGATCACCCGCGCCGCGGACGCGATACCAACGCACATCGCGGAAGGACGAGGGTGCGCAACGGACAGGGATTTCGCG
>JAQBPV010000275.1 GCA_028287345.1 Gemmatimonadota bacterium | reverse complement strand
CTCACGATCGGCGAACGGCGGATCAAGGCGCGCGTCGCTCAGTTGGCCGACGCCTATCACGAAGCAATTCCTCGCATCATGCAGCGCAGCGCCTCGGCGCAGGATGTCGCGCTCGCCTCCGACTCGTTGGTCTGATAAAATGTGACGCATCTTTGGCGTTCGTGGACACGCGGACGCAGTAGCCTTGACGAAGCTCGGACTCTTCTCGCTGCAGCATCGCGGACAGGAGTCTGCCGGCATCGTTGCGGTAGAAGACGGCGCCGCGCGCGCCGTTCGCAGCATGGGGCTCGTGTCCGACATGCCTCTCGCGCCGCTCGACGCGCTGCACGGCTCGATGGCCATCGGCCATACGCGCTACAGCACGACGGGATCGTCTGTCATCGAGAATGCGCAGCCGGTGTTGGTGAGCTCACGCGGTGGCTCCATCGCCCTCGCGCACAACGGCAACATCACGAACGCTGGCGAGATGCGGGTGGATCTCGAGGACCTCGGCTCCATCTTCGCGTCGTCGATGGATTCCGAGGTGATCGTGCACCGCCTCGCCCGCTCCGCCGCAAATACACCTGAGCGACGTCTCGCCGATGCGCTGAGTGGCGTCGAAGGCGCGTACAGCATCGTCATGGTGCTCGGCGACACGCTGCTCTCTGCACGCGACCCACGCGGATGGCGGCCCCTCGTGATGGGTCGCCTGAACGGCGCGCCCGTGTTCGCGTCGGAGACCTGCGCGCTCGACATCGTCGGTGCCACCTACGAGCGCGACATCGAGCCCGGTGAGATCATCGCCGTGGATGCGTTGGGTGAACGCTCGATCTTTCCGTTCGAGAAGAAGGACCTCAAGCGCTGCGTGTTCGAGCATGTGTACTTCGCCCGCCCCGACAGCCGCATCTTTGGCGGCTCGGTCGATCGCGCCCGTCGCGCGCTCGGTCGCCGTCTCGCGCAGGAGTGTCCTGCCACGAACGCCGACCTCGTCTTCAGCGTACCCGATTCGTCGAACTCCGCGGCGATTGGTTTCGCTGAAGAAAGCGGGCTCCCGTACGAGCTTGCATTGATCCGCAATCACTACGTGGGCCGCACGTTCATCCAGCCCACACAGGCCACGCGCGACGCCAAGGTGCGCCTCAAGTACAACGCGGTGCGCGAAGTCCTGCATGGCAAGCGCGTCGTGATGGTCGACGACTCGATCGTGCGCGGCACCACCACGCGCGGACTCGTCGCACTCGTGCGCGGCGCTGGCGCCACCGAGGTGCACATGCGCGTGAGCTCGGCGCCGGTTACAGGTCCGTGTTATTACGGCATCGATACGCCCAGCCGCGATGAGCTCATCGCGGCGAACAACAATCTCGAGGAGATTCGCGCGTCGCTCGGTGTGGACTCGCTCGGGTATCTCTCGCTCGACGGCATGCTCGAGTCGGTGCCGACGGGTCCGGAGGGCTTCTGTCACGCGTGCTTCTCTGGCGACTATCCGACGCCGCCACCAACTGATCCGGACAAGCTGCGGTTTGGGTGTGGTTGTTGAGATGACGCTCCGCGATTGCACGAATTAGAGCTGCCGGCGGTCGCGGTGAGGGAAAGTTCGAGCAACAGCGTGCATAGGAAACGGCAGAAACCAGCAGAAAGGGCAGGATCATTCCGTAGTAGATCATGCCCTTTTCGTATTCTTCAGCCCTTTCCTAGTGCCGCTTTTCTTCAACTGCGAAGATAATTCTGAATGCAGTGCTCCTTGCTTTGCTGTCGCGCGTTCCGGTCGTTCCGTTGCCCTCAGCCGCCTTCTGCGGTGAAATCCCGTAGTTCCGATCGCACGTGACCACCTCCGTCTACTTCTTCGGAAACGGCGCCGCCGAAGGCACCAAGGACATGAAGGACGTCCTCGGTGGCAAGGGAGCCAACCTTGCCGAGATGACCAACCTCGGCGTTCCCGTGCCGCCCGGGTTCACCATCGCGTGCGACAGGTGTATCGCGTATCTCCGCGATGCCGAAGTCCCGAGCGCGCTCGCGCTCGAAGTCGAGGCCAACCTGAAGCGCCTCGAGGAAGCGAGCGGCAAGAAGTTCGGCGATCCCACGATGCCGCTGCTCGTCTCCGTGCGCAGTGGCGCGCCCGTGTCCATGCCCGGCATGATGGAGACCATCCTCAACCTGGGTCTCAACGATCGTACGGTAGCTGGCCTCGCGAAAGCCAGCGGCAACGCCCGCTTCGCCTTCGACTCCTATCGCCGATTCATCCAGATGTACGGCGACGTCGTGCTTGGCGTACCACACAACAAGTTCGAGCAGCTGCTCGGCGCCAAGCGAATGACCGCTGGCGTAAGTGACGACGCCGAGCTCAAAGAGGAAGCGCTCAGAAATCTGGTCGAGGAGTACAAGTCGTTGGTCCGCGTCACGACGGGTCACGACTTTCCGATGGACCCCGTGACGCAGCTCTGGGGCGCCATCGAAGCCGTTTGGAAATCGTGGACGCTCAAGAAGGCCGTCGACTATCGTCGCCACGCGAACATCCCCGATACGCTCGGCACCGCGGTGAACGTCGTCAGCATGGTGTTCGGGAATCTCGGCGATGACTCCGGCACCGGCGTCGCGTTCACGCGCAATCCCAGCACCGGTGAGCGGAAGTTCTACGGCGAGTTTCTCGTCAACGCGCAGGGCGAGGACGTCGTCGCCGGCATTCGCACGCCGCTCAGCATCGATGCGATGGCCGAACGCCTGCCGTCGGCGTACGCCGAGTTGATCGAGACGCAGAACAAGCTCGAGCAGCACTACCGCGACATGCAGGATATCGAGTTCACCGTCGAGCGGGGCAAGCTGTATCTGCTGCAGACGCGCAGCGGCAAGCGCACGTCGGCGGCTGCTGTGCGCATCGCGACGGAGATGGTCGGGGAGGGAATGATCGACCAATCGCAGGCAGTGCTGCGTGTGCCGGCAGATCAACTCGATCAGCTGCTCCACCCTGTCATCGATCCCAGCGTTCGTGCGACGCCCATCGCCAGCGGACTGCCGGCCAGCCCAGGCGCCGCGAGTGGCATTGCCGTCTTCGACGCCGATGAGGCCGAGCGGCGCGCAGCGAGTGGCGCCGCGGTCATTCTCGTTCGGGAGGAGACGACCCCCGAGGACTTTCACGGCCTTGTCGCTGCGCGTGCAGTGCTCACGTCGCGCGGCGGCATGACGAGCCACGCCGCCGTCGTGGCGCGCGGCATGGGTAAGTGCGCGATCGTCGGCTGCCACGAGATGGTCGTCGATCACGAGCGGCGCGCCTGTCGCATGAACGGTGAGGTTGTCAACGAGGGCGATTGGCTCACGCTCGACGGCGCGACAGGCAAGGTCTATCGCGGCAACCTGCCGACCACGCCAAGTGAGGTCGTGCAGGTCACGCGCGGGATGCGCACGGCCGCGAGCGCGCCGGCCTACCAGTCGTTCAATCAGTTGATGTCGTGGGCCGACGAAGCGCGCACACTCAAGGTGCGCGCGAATGCCGACACTCCGAACGATGCACGCATCGCCCGGGCGTTCGGCGCCGAGGGCATTGGGCTCTGTCGTACGGAGCACATGTTCTTCGAAGGCGATCGCATCACCGCCATGCGCGAGATGATCGTTGCGCGCGACGAGAGCGGTCGTCGCCGCGCACTCACCAAGCTGCTGCCCATGCAGCGCGCCGACTTCGAGGGCATCTTCGAGGCGATGTCGGGCCTGCCGGTCACCATCCGGTTGCTCGATCCACCTCTGCACGAGTTCCTCCCGCACGGCGGCGAGGAGTCAAAACTTCTCGCGCGCACACTCGGCGTCTCGCGCGCGGACCTCGCGCACGTCGTGGAATCGCTACGCGAGACCAACCCCATGCTGGGGCACCGCGGCTGCCGGCTCGGCATCACCTATCCAGAGATCACCGAAATGCAGGGCCGCGCCATCTTTGAGGCTGCCCTTCGCGCGAAACGAAGAGGGGTACGCGTACGTCCTGAGATCATGATTCCACTCGTTGCGGACTATCGGGAATTCGATAATCAACGCGCAATTCTTCTCGACGTCGCACAGAGGGTGATCGGGGCAATGGGCGAAGAGCTGGAATACAGCATCGGCACCATGATCGAGCTTCCCCGTGCCGCGCTCACGGCTGGCGAGATCGCGCAACGAGCGGAGTTCTTCTCCTTCGGCACCAACGACCTCACGCAGACCACGTACGGACTCAGCCGCGACGACGCGGGGCGCTTCCTGCCCGGCTATGTCGAGCGCGGTATCTTCCCCGACGACCCCTTCCAAGTCCTTGACCAATCGGGGGTTGGGTACCTTATTAAGCTGGCAGTCGCCGCGGGCCGACAGGTGCGTCCGCAGCTCAAGGTTGGTATCTGCGGGGAACACGGAGGTGAGCCCAGGAGCGTGAAATTCTGTCACGCGATCGGGCTCGATTATGTCTCATGCTCTCCTTACCGGGTGCCAATTGCCCGCCTAGCCGCCGCGCATGCCGCTCTTGAACCCACCGTACAGTAGCGCTGCAGCGAAGCGCCGCCCGGCGCTCCCGAACCTCCCGACGCTTCCGGAAAGCCGCGATGAGCGCACGCTGCGCATCGCGCTCGTCACGGAATACTATTATCCCCATCTGGGAGGGGTCTGCGAACACGTCCACTTCTTTGCCCGCGAGGCACGTCGCCGCGGTCATCACGTGGACATCATCACCTCGAACATCCCGGGCGCCGAGGCGCAGGCGAATGTCATCCGGATCGGCCGCAGCCAGCCGGTCTACGCAAACGGCTCCCAGGCCCGCATCACCATCGGCTTTGGACTGCGGAAGGAGCTCCGAAAGGTCCTCCACGACGGACGGTACGACATCGTCCACGTGCACTCGCCGCTCACGCCCGTGCTGCCTATCCTCGCCATCGAGGAAGCGGAGTGTCCGGTGGTCGGCACGTTCCACACGTATTTCGACAAATCAAAGGGCTACGCGGTGTTCAACCGCTTCTTTCAGTCGCGGCTGAACATGCTGAGCGCGGCTATCTGCGTCTCGCATTCCACGACGGTCGCGCTCGAGCGCTACTTCCGGGCGCCTTGGCAGATCATCCCGAACGGCATCGACACCGACGTCTTCCATCCGAGCGTTGCGGCACCGCCGCTCATCCGGAAAGACGTCCCGTCCATCCTGTTCCTGGGCCGCTTCGATCCGCGCAACGGACTCACCACGCTCATCGATTCGTTCCGCAAGGTGAAGGGCCGCCGCCGCGAGGCGCAACTCGTCGTCGTCGGTGACGGACCCCTCCGCGAGCATTACTACAAGCAGGCCAACGGCGACCCGGACATCACGTTCGTCGGCGCGGTGCTGCAGGACCGGCCGAGCTACTACGCCCACAGCTCCATCTACGCCTGCCCGACCACGAAGGCGTCCTTCGGCATCACGCTGCTCGAGTCCATGGCCTGCGAGACGCCCATCGTCTGCTCCGACATCCTCGGCTTTCAGGACGTCGTGGTGAACGGCCGCGAAGCGCTCATGACTCCCTGCGGCGATCGCGACGCGCTTGCCGATGCGCTGGTCCAGCTGCTCGACGACGAAGGCCTGCGCATCCAGCTCGGAACCACGGGCCGATACGAGAGCATGAAGTACAGCTGGCCGCGCGTGACGTCGCAGGTCCTCGACGTCTACCACAACGTGATGGGACGCGTCGCCATCTCCGTATGATCGGCGCGGTAGCCGCCGGCCTTACCGTCGCCGGCCTCGCGGCACACGGCACCTGGCATCGCAACTCGTGGATCTTCGGACCGGTGCTCAACCACCTGCCCACGGACGACGTCAGCATCACGTTCGACGACGGTCCGAACCCCGACGCCACGCCCCTCATACTCGACGTGCTGAAGCGGGAAGGCGTCAGGGCGACGTTCTTCGTCCTCGGACGCCACGCCGACCGCTGGCCCGCTCTCGTCAAGCGCATGGCCGACGAAGGACATCAGATCGGCAATCACGGCTACTTCCATCGCAAGCTGCATCGCCGCACGCCGGCCTACGTGCGAGACGACCTCACGCGTGGCGTCGAGGCCATCGAGCGAGCGTGCGGCGTGCGGCCGCGCGTGTTCCGGGCGCCGCACGGCTTTCGCAATCCGTGGGTCACACCCATCGCACGCTCACTCGGCGAACGGACAATCGGCTGGTCGCTCGGCGTGTGGGACTCGGCGCGCCCCGGTGCCGACGAGATCGTCAGGCGGTCGCTCACTGGAATGCGCGCCGGCTCTATCTTGCTCCTGCACGACGGTGACGGCTACGACGACGCAGGTGATCGAATGCAGACCGCGGCGGCCTTGCCCGGGATCATCGGTGGCCTTCGCGACCGCGGCTTTGAGTTTGCGGTTCTGCCGGAATGATGCGCACCTCTAACGCCCACGCATGAAGCAGAACGTCTCGCGCGCGCTTCGACTCGGACTGACGCTCCTGATCCTGGTCTTCCTCGTCATCTTCGCCACGAAGGTGAACTGGCACCAGATCGGCCGCGGGATACGCGACGCGTCGCGCCCCATGCTGCTGGCTGCCGCAGTGGTGAACATCGCGTCGATCATCGTGAAGGCGATTCGATGGTGGGTATTCCTTCGTCCTATCGGCGCGACGTCGTTCCCGCTGGCCCTGCGTGCGACATTCGCTGGAGCAGGACTGAACAACGTGCTCGTGGCCAATGGCGGCGAGGCGGCGCGCGTGGTCTTCGTCGCGCGCAGCGCGCACATCCCGAGCGCCAAGGTCCTGGCGACGCTCGCGCTCGAGCGCCTGTTCGAGCTCGTCGGCTACTTCTTCATGCTCTCTCTCGCGGCGACGTTCCTCACGCTGCCTCCGAGCCTCGAGAAGGTGAAGCCCATCGCCATCGTCGTGCTGATCGCGATGATCGGCCTGCTCGTGTGGCTGCTCAAGCGCCCTGACGTCATCGAGGCCGTCGCCGGCCCCAAGCCCGCAACCTGGCAGGGACGACTCAAGCAGTACGGCTCACGCTTCCTCGGGACGATCTCACAGGTGTCCAGCGGACCGCGCTTCATCGCCGCGTTGGCGCTGAGCGTCGTCGCGTGGGCGCTTCAGGTCGCGACGTATCAAATGACCGCGCAGTCAGCCCACTTCCCGATGACCATGGTGTCGACGATCGCTGCGTTGCTCGCGGTGAACCTCGGCTTCGCCCTGCGCGCGACGCCTGGCAACGTCGGCGTCTTTCAGGCGGCGTACGCCGCGACCGCCGTCGCCTTCGGCTTGGGCCAGAACGAGGCGATCGCGGTCGCATTTCTGATCCAGGCGCAGCAGATCCTGCCCGTGACGCTGCTCGGAGTCGCGCTGGCGCCCGAGTTCATCTTCAAGGCGCAGAAGCGCCGAAAGGCCGATCCGGCCGGTGAAATTCCGAGCACATCGCGCGAGTCAGCCGACGAGCGGGTTTGACTCAGTCGTTGAGACCGGACTAGTTTCGGGCGCAAATTTCGGAAGGTCAGTGGCAGCAGGAAAGACGCTCTGTCGGCAATCGCCGACGGAGCGTTTGTCTTTTGAGCACTGCCTAGTTTTCTGACAGTATTCATGTGTTTTGCATGGTATTCGAGGGTCCAGCTCGCCAAACCGGGTGAAGTCGGCGAATCTTGAGACAAAATGCCTCTTTTGCCGGCAAGGCTAACGACCCGCCCGGTGCGATGCCGATATGACTGACATGACGCCAGACGCATTGTCAGCCTGCTGACTGCAACGGGCGCAGACACGACAAACCTGTCGCAGCACTTCACACCAATTCCAGAGGTTTCACCATGGGTATTTCCCGCGTTCTCATCGCCGCAACCGTCGTCGGAACCGTGTTGGGCGCCATCCCCGCGGCTGCGCAGTGCAGCGGTGCCGGCAGCTGCAGCACGACGAACGTCGCATCCGTCACGGTTGGCGCGCTCGTGAAGCTCGAAATGAGCGCAACCACGACGACCTTGACCGCGCCGACGGTTGCCGATCTGACCACCGGTTATGTCGCCGATGCCGGCCCGACATTCATCGTTCACGCCAACCAGGACTGGACGATGTCGATCAAGGCCGCGGCGTCGAACCCCACGGACTGGAGCTACACCGGCACCAAGAGCGGTGTGAAGCCGATTGGCGATCTCGCGTGGTCCGATGACGCTGCTGGCACGTTTGCGGCGATTACGGGCACCAACGCCACCGTGGCGTCGGGCGCCACCTCGACGGACAACAGCGCGGTCTCCGTGTTCTTCCGTACTGCGTACTCGAGCGACTTCTCCGCCGCGAGCAACCGTCCGGGCGCCTACAGCTTGCCGGTCGTCTTCACCCTCACGGCGCCGTAACGATGACAGGTTCATGCTCTCGCCGGAGCGATGCGCTCCGGCGGCAGCGCGGGTGGCGGAAGCTTTCGATGCTTCCGCTTTCCTGCGTTTTGATCGCCGCGGCCGTATCTCCGCTGCGAGCGCAACTGACAGTCAGCCAGCTCGAGCTTACGATCACGCCGTCAGCCACGGGTCGCGTCATCGCGAGCTTCGACGTCCGCAATGCGGGAAAGATTGCCGCCCAAGCCATCCTCACGCGCGAAGACTGGGACCGCGCGGAAAATGGCGAGAACCGCTTCGCGGCGTCGGGCAGCAAAGGCACTTCGTGCGGTGCGCTGGTCAGTGTCTTTCCCATGTCGTTGCGGATCGAAGCGGGCGCCACGCAGTCCGTTCGCGTCGCCGTGGAGAGTGCGCAGAATCTCTCGAAGGAATGCTGGGACATCATCTTCGTCGAAGAGCAACAGCAGAAGTCGGCGGCGACTCGCAGCGCCCTGCAGTACATCCTTCGCACCGGCGTCAAGCTCTACGTCGTGCCCAACGGACTGAAGCGCGACGCGGCGATCACCGGGATGTCAGTGGAGACCGTCAGCAGACGCTCTGCCAAGACGACCTCGCCTGCTGGCGCATCGGCGGCAAAGCAACGCATTGCGGTGCTGTTCACCGACGAGGGACAGCTCCATCTCGCGGCGAAGGGCCGTGTCGAGATAAGACGATTGGACAATTCGCTTGCGGCAACCATTCCTGTCGCGGAATTTCCGACGCTTCCTGGCGCGTTGCGCCGACTGGAACTGGATGTGCCCATCTCGCTGGCGGCAGGAAGTTACGTTGCCTTGGCGCTCATCGATTTTGGCGGCACCGAAATCGCGGCTGGTCAGCTCGAGCTCACCGTTCCGTAGCACTCGATGAAGTTCGTTCGCGCCGTCATGGGCATGCGCTGGTTCGCGACCGTCACGCCTACTCTATTGCTCGCGTTCGCGCTGCACTCGTCCGCCGCTTACGCGCAGACGAACGTGCAGCTGCTCCTTGGCGGCGCGGCAGCCTTCAATGCGCCCACGGCGGCGGACCTGTCCGCCGGTACTCTCGAGGGCTCGACGCCACTGGCATTTCAGGTGGTGACCACGGGCGAACCGTCGGGATCACTCAGCACATCCGTCTACATCCGCAGCTCGGCGTCGACGCTCGGCGGTGGCAAGTCCGTCGCTGATCTCGAATGGCGCCGCGACGATGATCCCACGTGGCGCGCCTTGACCACGAGCGACGTGCTCGTGGAAAGCCGCAGCCTGGCTGGGGTTCCCGAAGGACACAGCTGGGACAACACGATTCAGTTCCGCATGGCGCTGCGATGGACGGGCGATCCCCCAGCGACATACAGGGGCAGCCTGGTTCTCACCGTATCAGCCTCGCGATGACCTGTCGCCGTCTCGCGATGCTTGCGCTCGTACTTTCGCTGGCGATGGTGGGCCGAGCAGACGCGCAGGCGAGTGGCATTCAGTTGACGGGTGCGCCAGGATCGTATCAGGTGGTGACCGTCGCGATTCCGGATCACTTTCCTCGGAGCGGTGAAGGCAGCCTCGAGCTCGTAACGCTCGGGAGTTTCGTCGGTCTTGGTGCGCACAGGTGGCCGCTCGCTGCCCTTGCTGGAAAGCGCGTCGTTACCGCGACCATCGGCATTCCTTCCACCGCGCTGGCGGGCAGGGTGACTGCCGCGGAGTTTCGCTTTACAGCGGCCGGCGCGGCGCCAATCACGATACCGGTGGAGATTGAAATAGCACTCGAACGCAGATTGACGGTGCAAATGCTCTCCGCTCCCGCGCGCACTCGGTCAGGCAGACAGGCGACGTTCTCATACCAGCTCCTGAACGCTGGCAACGCGAAAGAGTTGGTTGAGACACGGATCAGCCTCCCTGAT
>JAQBPV010000260.1 GCA_028287345.1 Gemmatimonadota bacterium | reverse complement strand
AGGAGAAATACATGAAGCGCCTGGCCCTTGTCGCAGTCGTGCTCGTCGCCGCCTGCAGCACGAAGGAGACCCCGAAGGCTGATACCGCAGCCCCGGCGATGGCTCCGGCACCTGCTCCGGTCGCAGTCGACACGACCGCTCACACCGATTCCGCAATGGCTGCCATGAAGATGGACACCGCCAAGGCGAAGATGGACACCGCCGCCAAGAAGATGGGCGAGGCCAAGGACGCAATGAAGGGCGCGGCGAAGGCAGCCAAGAAGCCGTAAAGCTTCGGGTCATTTACAGTACGACGCGGGGCGGCACACTCTCGAGTGTGTCGCCCCGTCGTCGTTCAGGCACCACGAAGGTTCAATGGTGCGTACGCCACCAGCGAAACGCATCCGGCACGCCGATCTCCGGACGCACCGGTGGACTCCATCCGAGCTCGCGCCGCGCACGCTCCGACGTGAACGGGTTGTCGCGTGACATGAAGTCGAGCGACGCCGACGTCACCGCGTTGAACTGACTGCCGAGAAACATCGGCGCGATCAGCTTGAATGCACCGAGTGCTCCTTTCGCCAGTCCGAACGGGATGCGCAGCATGCGGAGCTCGATGTCCAACCCCACGCCGGCCAGCCGAAAGAACTCGGCGACGGTGACGTCATGGTCATTGGCGAGATTGTACGCACGTCCGCCGGCGACATCACTCACGGCAGCGCGCACGATGCCGTCGGCGACGTTCTCGGCGTGTACGATCGCGAGCGTGGAGCTGCCATCGCCGATGAGTGGCGCGAAGCCGCGCTGAAGCAATCGCGCCATGCGCGGCACGAACTGACGATCGTGTCGCCCATACACCACGTCGGGACGCACGGCAGTCGCCCACACTCGGCCGTCGCGATGGGCTTGCAGCACGAGCTCTTCCGACTCGCGCTTCGAGCGGGCGTAGAACGCGTCGTCGCGAATGGGCGGAAGTACTGTGTCTTCACCGGTGCGCTGACCAGGTGCGGCGTATCGTCCGCTGTTGCCGTAGACGGCGACGCTGCTGACGTGCACCAGCCGAGCCTTCGCGTCGGCAGCGGCGACGATCGCGTTGCGCGTGCCGTCGATGTTTGGGCGACGAAAGGCCTCCCATCCGCCGCGCGCTGTCACAGCTGCCGCCGTGTGTACGATGACGTCGCAGCCGCGCGCGGCACTCGCGAAGCTGGTCGGTTCCAGGATGTCGCCCGTGGCGAGCTGCACGCCGATGTGCGTCAGTGCACCTGCATGCGTGGGGTCGCGCACGAGCGCGCGAACGTCCCAACCGTCCTTGCGCAGCCGCTGTGCGACGTGCGTGCCCACCAGCCCCGTCGCGCCGGTGACGAGTGCCGTCGGCACAGGTCAGCCAGGATCGAAGGGCAGTGCCGCGACGTCGACGCGCCGGTCGCTGAGACTTCCGTCGGTAGACCCTTCCTGCGGCCAGCGCGCAATGAGCGAAGCGCCCGGCGCGACTTCGCGCCGAATCATGGCGAGCGCAATGCCGCCGAGTCGCGGTGAGCGAACCGCGGTACGCACGTCACCGACCTGCTGACCAGTATCGTCGTGCAGCGTGGCCCCAGTGGGCGGCGAATCGAGCCCCGCGGCGTGAACGCCGCGCAGGTGCTTGTTCACGTGCCCGCGAAAGTGCACGCGCGCCACGGTCTCCTGCCCAACGTAGCAGCCCTTCGTGTACGAGATGGCGTGCAGCTCGTCGAAGTTCGCTTCCTGCGGAATCGTGCTGTCGTCGATGTCGAGTCCCCATTCGGGACGCCCCGCTTCGACGCGGGCGATCTCCCACGCCTCGAGACCGGCCGGCACCGCGCCACTCGCCGCAGCTTTCTCCCACATGGCGTCGAACTGCTCGGCAGGAACGAACAGCTCGAATCCTTCGACGCCGAGTTCCGGTGAATTCACGACGAGCACTTTCTTGCCCGCGATCTCCACCGTCACGTGCGCATACGGCGCGAGGGCGGTGAGCGCGGGCGCCTGCACGCCTGTGAGCGCGGACACCACGTGCCGCGCATTCATGCCGAAGACGCAGAGGTCGCGCAGCGCGGCGCTCTCGTCGACGTGCGGTGCGATGCGCGGATTGACGAACTTCTTCACCATCGCCGCCCAGGCGACCGCGGCGCGCGGCGGCGCATCGACGAGAACGCTGCCTTCCTCGATGAAGATGCGCACGTCGGCAACGATCTTTCCCTTCGCGGTGAGCGCCGCCGCGTAACAGCCCTGGCCAGGTATCAGGCCGGCGACGTCGTTGGTCACGAGTCCAGCGATCATCTCCGCGGCCTTGTCACCGGTCACGCGCAGTCGGCCGCGATGGCTCCGATCGAACAGCGCTGCGCGCGACTGCAACGCCTCGTACTCGGCGGCGACGCTGCCGTACGCGAGCACGACGCTCCGTCCGCCGACGTCACCGACGGTCGCGCGATTGGCGCTCATCCGCGGTGCTCCATGCTCGCGATGCCACCAATGCGCGCCAGTTCGGCGATGGTAACGCCGCCCACCGTGGCGATGGCACCGTCGGCATCGAGCGCGACGTGCGCAGGTGCGCCGATGGCGATGGCGCGCACACCTGTCGCGCGCGCAGCGTGCAACGCGGGCGACGTGGCTGCCAATGCGATGACGTGATCACGCCGTATCCGTCGCACACGCGCCAGCTGCCCGATGGCGCGCTCATATGCCGCAGCGCCTTCCAACATGTCGTCACGGCTCACGACGGTGGACATCGCGGCGTCCAGTCCGGCAAGGCGCAGCACGAATTCCGTTTCCGCGCGCGTGGCCGACGTCACGATACAGACTCTCGAGGCCAGCTGTACGCGCTCGACGAATTCGCGCGCGCCAGGCAGCAGCACGAGCCCCTTGCCGATCCGCTCGGCGAATGCGCGCGTCGCGCGAAGCGCCACGAGGTCGGCGAGCGCGGGGTCTGCCTCCAAGTCCTCGTATTGCACGCCTTCGTCAGCGAGTGCGCGAAGCAACGCTTCACGACGCGCTACCGACGTGTCGGCGAGCACACCTTCCCACTCGAGCAGAACCGCATCTAGCATGACGAATAAGTAAGCCGCGGTTCCCGGGGCGCGCCATGGGGCGCGAGCGTTGTCGCGGGCCTTACCGCTCTCTTGCCCCATACGACGCATCGAGCAGATCGACGGGATGCACCGCGCGCGCCGTCATGCCCGCCTGATGCATGCCCGCACCAATCTGCATGAGGCAGCCCGGATTTCCCGTCGCCACCAGCGAAGCGCGCGTGTCGGCAATGTTCGCGAGCTTCGGCACGAGCACGCGATTGCTGACGTCCGGCTCGACGAGGTTGTAGATGCCCGCACTCCCACAGCAATGCTCACTGCCCTGCAACGGTACGAGCGTTAGTCCGGGTATCGCCGCGAGTACACGCAATGGTGGCGTGGCGACGCGCTGCGCATGCAACAGGTGACAGGGCGCATCGTACGTCACCGTCAGCTTCAACTCACCGCCGGGCTTCGGCCCTGCCGCGGCGAGCAGCTCACTCACATCGCGCACACGATCGGCCATCGCGACAGCGCGCGCGTGCCATGCCGGGTCGGCAGCGAGAATGTGGCCGTACTCCTTCATCATCGCGCCGCATCCCGCTGCATTCACGGCGATGACGTCGGCACCGGACTTCTCGAACGCCTCGACGTTCGCACGAGCCAGCGCACGCGCCGTCTCGGCGTCACCAGCATGCGCGTGGAGAGCGCCGCAGCACCGCTGGCCCTGCGTCGCAACGATGGTGTAATCGTTCGCCGCCAATGTGCGCTCGGTAGCACGGTTGGTCTCGCTGAACAGGCCTTCCATCACGCAGCCGGTAAGAATCGTCGCGGTGCCGCGGGTGCCGTCTGACCTGGGCGTGTACGGCATGCGTTCAATGGGCGAGCGCGTCGACTCGAGCATCGCCATCGAGAAGCCGAGCCGGCCAGGCAATCGCGCGAACAGCTTCGAGATCCGCAGCGCACGCGTGACGCGTCCGCCGAGCATGGCAAGCTTCATGAGCGGCTGTCGCGCGAAGGCGAACAGAATCGCGCGCGCCACGAAGGGATTGGGCCGCTCGGCGGTGAGCGTCGCGCGCGTCGCCTCGAGCAGCTGGCCGTATGGCACGCCGGAGGGACACGCCGTCTCGCACGCGCGACAGCCGAGACAGCGGTCGATGTGTGTGCGGACGTCGATGTCGGTTGTTGGAAGCGTGCCTTCGACCATCGAGCGCATCAACACGATGCGGCCGCGTGGGCTGTCGTTCTCGTCCTCGAGCGCGAGGTACGTCGGACACGCTTGAAGACAGAAGCCACAGTGAACGCACGCGTCGATGCCCGCGCGCGCTGCACCAAGTGGCGTGTCGGGAATGACGCACTGCATCGGGGAGGGAAGGCTGCTACTCATGCGACGTCGAGTATCCCCGGGTTCAAGATGCCATCTGGATCGAATGCTCGGCGCACTCCTTCGGCAAGCACGCCGGCCGATCGTTTGCCATTGAGGTGCGTCCAGAGTACGGCCGGCATGCGTTCGCCAACTACTGTCGAAATAGCGGCAAGCTTGGCGATTCCGGCGCGCACAGCGTCGAGATGATCGCTATCGTCGGTTGCAGCCAGGACACAGCGCACGACGCCGCGCGACACACACGCATGAGCGTACCCGCCGCTTCGCTCCGCAAAGTCGACAGCATGTGGCCACAGTTCACCGATGCGCGAAGGAAGTGCGCTGACGCGCAACGTCATCGCGCCTGGCGGTTCCACGCTCGCGAAAGTATTCCACGTCTCCGCCTCCAACGACGTAGTTACGCCGAGTGACGCCGCGGCATCACCCGCCGCGCGTACGAAGGCCGCGTTGCCGCCAATGCGAACGAGCAGACGCGCACCAGTCAGCGACAGCCGCGACGCCAGCGCTGGCGAGACCAGCTCGGCGGCGAGTGGCGTGTACTCGCTCTGCCGGAGCCAGCT
>JAQBPV010000247.1 GCA_028287345.1 Gemmatimonadota bacterium | reverse complement strand
CCGCGCGCGCCGCACATCATGAACATCTCCGTGCCCGGCACCGACAGCGAGTCGCTGCTCATGGCGCTCGATCTCCGCGGCATTGCCTGCTCCGCCGGCTCGGCGTGCCAGAGCGGAAGCATCTCGCCATCTCACGTGCTGGCAGCAATCGGCGTCCCGGCTGATCTCGCATCCTCGGCAATTCGCATGAGCCTTGGCTGCCTGAGCACCGACGCCTGCGTCGACCGTGTCATCGACGTCTTCCCGATGCTCATCGAGAAGGCGCGCCGTCTCGCGACGGCCTGATCGCATGAAGCGCGAGCGGGTGTTGGTGGCGATGAGTGGCGGCGTCGATTCGTCCGTCGCGGCTGCATTGCTCGTGCGGCAGGGTTACGACGTCGTGGGCGCGACGATGAAGCTCTTCTGCCACGGCGAGGACCTGCCCGATCGCCCGTGCTGTTCCCTCGACAGCGTGAACGACGCCCGGCGCATCTGCGAGCAGCTCGGCGTACCACACTACGTGCTCAATCTCGAGAGCGCGTTCGGACGTGACGTCGTGCAGGACTTCGTGTCGGAGTACGCGCGCGGCCGCACGCCGATCCCTTGCGTACGCTGCAACACGTTCACGAAGTTCCGCGACCTGCTCAAGAAGGCCGACGCCATCGACGCGAAGTGGATCGCGACGGGGCACTATGCACAGGTGCGCGACGGCGTGCTGCACCGCGGCCTCGATCCGCTGAAGGACCAGTCGTACTTCCTGTGGGGCATCGAGCGACGCGTGTTGTCGCGCATGATGCTGCCCGTCGGCGCGCAGACGAAGGCGGAGACGCGAGCGGTCGCGCACGAGCTCGGGCTCGAGCTGATCGCCGAAAAGGCGGAGAGTCAGGACATCTGCTTCGTGCCGGATGGTGATCACGCCAAGATCATCGCGCGCCAGCTCGGCGCGGATGCGCCGTCGCTATCGCCTGGCGCGTTCGTGTCACGCTCCGGCGAATTGCTCGGCACGCACGATGGATTCGCGCGCTATACGATTGGGCAGCGGCGCGGATTACCGGGCGGATTCCGCGAGCCGATGTTCGTTGTCGAAATCCGTCCCGAGACTCGCACGGTTGTCATCGGTCCGCGAGAGGAGCTACTGGGGCGCGGAGTGGTTGCGCGCGAGGTGAACTGGCTCGTGTCGCCGCTGCCGGCTGGGGCTGAAGTGGAAGTGCAGATCCGGCATCATGCTCGTGCGGCGCGTGGGGTGCTGGTGCGCTCCGAGGTGGATGAAGTCGAGATCATCTTCGATGAGCCGGTGTCGGCGATCACGCCGGGACAGTCTTTGGTGTTGTACGCGGGGTCGGTGGTGCTCGGTGGAGGAGTCATCGAATCGGCGCGCAGGGCGCTGCCCATCCTGGCCGCGTAGCTCGCTCGCTTTCGTGAGGCGTGTCGTACGGCGTACGGCGCCTCGTGCGGAGTGAGGCGATTGGCGTGTTGCGGCTCGTGAGGCGGTCGCGCGTGCGATTCGACGCTCTCTGACTAGCAACTAGGCGAATGTGGTGCGTCTTGAGCCTTAGCGTCGCTCGGCCGCTTCGCTTCACATTCGCGGCAGAGGCTTGATCGCCAGGTTCGAACCGTGACCGCGACCGCAGCACGAATCGCCGCACGCAGCGCGCCTCACTCGTCACGACGCGCCGCACGCCGTACGGCGTTTGCGCCGCACGCCGCACGCTTCACGCAGAGGGGTGCTTCATGGCCTCGGCAAACGCCTTCATGGCCTCCTCCTGCTCCGGCGTCAACTTCTCCGGCACCTGCACCTCTGTCTGCACGATCAGATCCCCTTTCGCCCCGTCCTTCTCGATCCCCTGCCCACGCACCCGGAATCGCTTTCCACTCTGCGTCCCCGCAGGAATCCGGATCGACACCTTCGTGCCGTCGAGCGTCTTCACGTTGATCTTCTGGCCGAGCGTCGCGTCTGGGATGCTGATCGGCACAGGCGCGATGAGGTCCAGTCCTTCACGCTTGTAAAACCGGTCCGGCTTCACCGAGAAGGTGATCAGCAGGTCGCCCGGCTGGCCGCCCTTTGTCCCGCGGCCACCCTGGCCCTTGAGGCGGATCTTCGTACCGGTATCGACGCCTGACGGCACCGTGATCTGCACCTTCCTGCGCGTGCGCACTTCACCGGCGCCGGCGCAAGTCGGGCAGCGTTCCGTCGGAACCTGGCCCCGCCCGAGACACACGGGACACGGGCGCTGAACAGCGAAGCCGCCCTGACCGAAGCTGATGGTGCCGCGGCCGTTGCATTCCTCGCACGTCACGAGCTTCGCGCCCGGCGCGGCGCCGGAGCCGTGACAGGTCGCGCACTCCTCCGTGACGTCGAGCTCCACCGACACCTTGCCGCCGAGCGCCGCGGTGCGGAAGTCCGTTTCGAGCGCGGCTTCCACGTCCTGCCCACGCTGCGGGCCCGTACGTCGCGCACTTCCCGAATTGCGCTGCGCACCACCGCCGCCGAACATCGAGCTGAAGATGTCGCCAAGTCCGCCGAGGCCG
The DNA here is from genome assembly GCA_028287345.1 of Gemmatimonadota bacterium. Classification (GTDB taxonomy): domain Bacteria; phylum Gemmatimonadota; class Gemmatimonadetes; order Gemmatimonadales; family Gemmatimonadaceae; genus AG11. The sequence continues at coordinate 3,694 of JAQBPV010000247.1, read as the reverse complement.
ACGTCGCCGAAATCCTCGAAGTTGACGTTGCCGGTGGCGCCGGACTGTGAGCGCGTGCCACCCGAACCCCTCGAAGCGCCGCGCGAACCCGCTCCACCGAAACCGCCGAACGCGCCGAGGCGCCGCATCTCGTCGTACTGCTTGCGCTTCTCGGCATCGCCCAGCGTCGTGTACGCCTCGGAGATTCCTTTGAAGGTCTCAGCGGCTTTGGGATCGGTCGGATTCTTGTCCGGGTGATGCTTCGCGGCGAGCTTGCGGTACTTCTTCTTGATCTCGTCCTGCGTCGCAGATGCCGGCACGCCGAGGACGGCGTAAAAGTCTTTCTCAGCCATGGCGACCGTACGTGGTCATCCGTTCCATTGCTTCACGACGACGCGCGCTGGGCGCAGCAGTTGTCCATTGAACAGGTAGCCCACCTGAAAGGTCCGGCTCACGAGATGATCCTCGTCGGCCGTTGCCGCCGGTTCGGTCATCACGGCCTCGTGCAGCGCCGGGTCGAACGGATGTCCGTCCGGATTGATGATCTCGAGGCCATGGCCGGCGAGCGTCTTGGCGAGCTTCTTCTCCACCATCGCGACGCCGTCCACGAGCGTCTGCGAATCCGTCGTCGCAGGGTCGACGTGCGCGAAGCGACCGATATCGTCGAGCGGATCGATGAGCCCCTTCAACATGTCGGCCTGACCGCGGAGGTGCGCTTCCTGTCGCTCCTTCACGGTGCGGCGGCGATAGTTGTCGTACTCGGCGGCGAGACGAAGGTACTTCTCCTTCTGTTCCTCGAGCTGCTGTTGGACACCCGCGCCATCGGCGGACGCGGGCTCGGCATCCGCGACGACAGAACCGTCGGGGTCGTTGATCTCGGGTGGAAACTGTTCGGCGTCTGACATTCGTGTAGGTCCCTGGTACGTCTGAAATGTACGTGAACGCTGCAAGAGGAGTACTTGTCAGTCAGGCCAGCAGGCGCCGACGCAGCATCTCCATGGCCGCCTGGGCAGACCGGTGACGTATCTCTGCGCGGTCGCCGACCATGTTGTAACGGCGCGCCTCGACCTCGCCGTTCATGTCCAGCGCGATCCACACCGTGCCGACAGGTTTCGACTCGGATCCGCCATCCGGGCCGGCGACGCCGGTGATGGCGAGCGCCACGTTCGCGTCGGTCGCCGAGCGCGCACCGGTGGCCATGGCGCGTGCGACAGGCTCGCTCACAGCGCCGTGCTCGTCCAGCATCGCCTTGGGTACGCCGAGGAGCGACGTCTTGATCCCGTTGTCATACGAGATGATGCCGCCGCGCACCACGTCGCTGCTGCCAGGAATTGCCGTAAGCCGAGCGCCCAAAAGCCCACCTGTGCAACTCTCGGCTACAGCGATCTTGAGCTTGCGCTTGCGACACATCTCGAGGACGACAGCGGCCAGGTCGGCGGCTTCCTCCCCGTATACAGCAGTGCCCACGACACTCCGCACACGCTCGGCCGCCGCGGCGAGTCGAGCATCGGCGTTCCCGGGAAGAGCACCGCGGACTGTAAGGCGCAGATCGGTGCCATCGGCGTTCGGCAAGTATGCGAGCTCCACATCGCCCACGCCGCCGTCGATCGTCGCGATGAGGTCCGCGATGTGCGATTCACCGACGCCCGTAGTGCGCAGCGTGCGCGAGCGGACGACCAACCCGCCGCCGCCGAGCCGCTCGCGGATGAGCGGCAGCAGCGTGTCGGCAAGCATGCCACGCATCTCGCGCGGAACACCGGGCAGCATCGCGACCCAGCGGCCGCGCTCGTCCTCGAGCCAGATGCCTGGAGCCGAGCCATGGTTGTTCACGAGCTTGCGTGCGCCGGCAGGAAGCATCGCTTGCTGCCGATTCGACTCGGGCATCGGACGCTGGAATCGAGTGCGCCAACGCTCCTGCATCCACGCGAGATGCACTTCGTCGAGCAGCATCTCGCGCCCGAACAGCGCGGCGATGGACGGCTTGGTGAGGTCGTCACTCGTGGGGCCGAGGCCACCCGTCGTGATGACGGCCCCCGCGCGGTCGAGCGCTTCACGCACGGCTGTCGCAATCGAGTCTGCGGTGTCGCCGCAGGTGGTGCGGCGCGAAATCTCCACGCCTTCGGCGGCGAGAACGCGCGCCAGGTGCGCGGCGTTCGTGTCGATGGTGTAGCCGAGCAGCAGCTCGTCGCCGATGGTGACGATTTCGATCTTCATCGGACAGTCGAAACGAGAATCGACGCGCAGCTCAGCTTCGGCCGCCCACCGGCGCGCCGGTGAACACGCGGCTGTAGCGCTGCAGGTAGAGCATGAGCGAATACAGGGTGAGCGCGACGGAGCTCGTCATGAGCGCAACGCCAGCGAGTCCGTTGAAGTTGGCGAAGGCGTTCCACAGTGTCGTGTCCCATCCGCGGTGCGCAGCGACGGTCGCTGCCCAGAACCAGCAGTACGCGGCGCCGATCCAGATGAGCTGCAGCGCGGTCTTCCACTTGGCGGGCCCGATGGCCGAGATGATGACGCCGCGGCGAGCAGCCAGCTGCCGGAAGACCGTCATGAACACTTCGCGTCCAAGGACGACCGCAAGCACCCACCACGGCAGCGGAATGTCCCCGAACGGCGTGCGGAAGGGGAACTCGTTGGCGAGTGCCTTGAGCGGCCACGGAGCGCTCGCATGCGTCACGGGGCGCATGAGCAGGAACATGGGAATGGACGTCGCGACGAGAAGCAGCTTGTCGGCGAGCGGATCGAGCAGTCGTCCGAGGTCGGTTTCTTCCTTGCGCGAGCGCGCAAGGTGGCCATCTACGTAATCGGTGATGGCGGCGAGCAGGAATAGCACGAAGGCCGTGAAGCGCAACGTCGACGACGGCGTCATCGGCAACCACGCGATGAGCGGCGTGATGGCGATGCGTCCGGCGGTTACGGCGTTCGGAAGGTTCACGGCTGCGACGGAAGAATCACGCGAGCGACTTGAGCACGAGCTTGCTGACACCACGAAGTGTCTCGAACACACCGTCGCCGTTGACGGCGACTGCCTCGAAGTATGGTGCACGCTCGATCCATTCGCCGGTGGGCAGCTGCTGCACGAGGAACTCGCCGGCGTGATACGGATCGGGGGTGACGCGCTGCCTCGACGGGTCGGTGATCTCCCAGCCCGGATTGAGTGCGGCCTGCAGCTCGCTCAACGGCGCGGCGTTCGGCAGGTCGCGTTTGTTGTACTGGATGATGAATGGCATCTTCGTCAGGTCGTAGCCGTATTCCGCCATGTTGTCGTAGAGGTTCTGCATGGCTTCCTGATTCGCCTCCATGCGCTCCACCTGCGAGTCGGCAACGAACACGATGCCGTCCACCCCCTTGAGGATGAGCTTGCGGCTCGCGTTGTAATAGACCTGGCCCGGCACCGTGTAGAGATGAAAGCGCGTCTTGAAGCCGCGAATCGTCCCGAGGTCGACGGGGAGGAAATCGAAGAAGAGCGTGCGCTCCGTTTCGGTGGCGAGCGAGATGAGCTTGCCGCGCGTGTCCGGCTGCACCTTGCCGTAGATGTGCTCGAGATTCGTCGTCTTTCCGCCGAGTCCGGAGCCGTAGTACACGATTTTGCAGTTGATCTCGCGGGACGCGTAGTTGATCATCGACATTGGCTGTCGTCTCCTTTACTGGAACAGCTTGTCGATTTCATCGTCGGCGCCGGCCAGGAGGCCGGGAGCACCGCCCTGCGCATGCG
>JAQBPV010000245.1 GCA_028287345.1 Gemmatimonadota bacterium | reverse complement strand
CGGCTCGTCGAAGTCAGTACGCCGGATCTGTCTTCAGGTTCCGGAAGGTGATGGAATACCTGAGCGCATCGACGCCGGGAATACTGTGCTCCCATTCACTGCGCGCTGGTCCGTCGAGCACGTAGATCGATCGCGGCTCGACGATGAGCGATGCTCGCTCCCATCGATCGCCGACCTTGCGACGCAGGCGGAAGTTCGCGGGCGACATGAGGGAGACGCCGATGATCTGTCCGTATACCGGCTTGTCGCGATGCCAGCCGATGGCAGCACCGGGCTCGTATTCGGTGACGAGTGCCTGTTGCAATTTCTCGGGCGCCATGCCGGCCACGCTGGCTGCGCGCTCGCGCAAGGCGAACAGGAATGGCGGCACCTCTTCGACTCGTCGCGCCAGCTCGGCGTCGTAGTCGTAACGCCATCCATAGGACACGACGCGTCGCTTGCCGGTGTAGCCGTGGAACTCGAACGCCTGAAAGGGCAGCGCGGACACCTGTGCGACGAGCTCGGCTTCCTCCACAGCCGACAACATGTTCGGCCGATAGGTGAAGCCGGCGGGCATTGCGGGCGTGCTGTCGAAGAGAGCTAGCTGATCCATGTGCTGTTCGAACTCGATAGATTGGGACACCGACATCGTGTCGTGCATGGTGCACGCCGTCGACGACGCACCCCATCGACGCCGAAAGGTCTGAATGGCTGACCGAAAGCACGGCGCCGCCGCGCCGGCGACCACATCCACGATCACCGGCGCGGATTGGGATGGCCGAGACATCTCGGATGAAAAGCACGAAAACGTGCTGTTCGTCGATCTCGACCTCACCGAGGTCACGAACAACGGCGCCGTCTTCACCGAGTGCACGTTCCGTGGCGCGCGGTTCAATGCGTCGACGCACACCGACGCCGCCTTCGTCAACTGCACGTTCACGGGCTGCAACTTCTTCGATGCGCGCTTTCTGGAGTGCAAACTCCTGGGCAGCATGTTCGATCCCTGTACGTTCGACACGACGCAGGTCGTCGGCGGGAACTGGTCGCACGTCGGACTTCCGGGCGCCGATCTTCGCTCAGCGACATTCAGTGGCGTCCGGATGCGCGAGGCGGATCTGACCGGCGCGCGCTGCCAAGGCTCGTCGCTGCGCGACGTCGACTTGGCTGGAGCGTGGTTGCATCGCGCCGACTTCACGGACTGCGATCTGCGTGGCAGCGACGTGAGCGCGATCGTGCCGGAAGAGGTCAAGCTCCGGGGTGCGATCGTGACCTATCGGCAGGCGATCGTGATCGCGGCGGCGCTCGGTCTCGACGTGCAGCCGGATTGAATAGATTGGCGCCATGCCAAAGACCTTTACCCGCTGCAGCTGGGCCGAGAGTGACCCTCTCCTCCGCACGTATCATGACGAGGAATGGGGAGTGCCGGTCCACGATGGCCGGTTGCTGTGGGAGACGCTCATGCTCGAGGGCTTCCAGGCCGGCCTCTCGTGGCTCACCATCCTCCGCCGCCGCGAAGGATTTCGCCGAGCGTTCAAGGAGTTCGATCCATACGTCGTCGCGAAATTCGGCGCACGCGATGTCGAGCGACTCCTGAAGGATCCCGGCATCATCCGCTCGCGGTCCAAGATCGAGGCCACCATCAACGGCGCGAGGATCCATGTCGCGATGGACGAAGCGGGTGAGGACTTCTCGACCTATGCGTGGTCCTTCGTCGACGGCGTGCCGATCAAGGGCAATGGCATCACCGTGCACGCACAGACACCGCTGTCCGAAGCGATCAGCAAGTCACTGAAGAAAAAAGGCTTCAAGTTCGTCGGACCGGTGATCGTCTACGCGTGGATGCAGGCGGTTGGCCTCGTGAACGATCACGCGAAGAACTGCTTCCGGCGGACGTCGCGCTGACGAAAGCTGGGACTGGCATCTACAATAGGGTGACACCGCAGAACCTCTACCCAATTCAAGACCATGCGCATCATCGATCGTCGCTCGGCCCTCGCATTCCTCGTGACGGCGGCGACGTCACTGTTTCCGATCGCAGCGCAGTCGCAGGCACCCGTACGGGTGACGTCGCCCGACGGCCGCAACGTCGTCACGGTCGACGTACGCGAAGGTGCGCTTCGGTACAGCGTCGCGCGCGACGGCAAGCCCGTGCTCGAACCGTCGCGGCTCGGCTTCGCGTTCCGCAATGCGCGACCGCTGAGTGACAGCCTTCGCATCACCGGCGAATCACGCGCGCGCGTGGACGAGACGTGGACGCAGCCATGGGGCGAAGTCGCGAAGGTGCGCGACCAGCACAATGAAGTGCGCGTCGAAGTGGCAGAGGGTGGCGCGCCGGCGCGCCGGTTCACATTCGTCGTCCGTGCATTCAACGACGGCATCGGCTTTCGCTACGAGATTCCCGACCAGCCCGGCGTGACGAACTACGAGATCTCCGACGAGCTCACTGAGTTCTCGCTCGCCGACAACGGCCGCGCATGGTGGATCGCCTCCAACCGTCCACGGCTCGATCGCTCCGAACAGCTCTACTCAGAGGGGCCAGTGAGTACGCTCGACAGCGTGCAGACGCCACTCACGGTGGAGACGTCGAGCGGCGTGGTCCTCGTCATCCACGAGGCGAATCTCGTTGACTATCCACGCATGTTCCTCGCCGGACCGCGCATGGAGAGCCGCACGCTTCGCGCTGCGCTGGCGCCGTGGGTCGATGGCGTGAAGGTGCGCGGCCGCACGCCACTCATCACTCCGTGGCGCACGATCCAGCTCGCCGATCGCGTGGAAGACCTCACTCCGCAGGTACTGACGCTCAACCTGAATGAGCCGAGCCGCATTGCCGATACGAAGTGGATCACGCCATCGAAGTACGTCGGCATCTGGTGGGGCATGCACCTGAACACGATGACGTGGTCGTCCGGCCCCAAGCATGGAGCGACGACGGCAAACACGAAACGGTACATCGACTTCGCGGCCGCGAATGGCTTCAAGGGCGTGCTCGTCGAAGGGTGGAACACGGGATGGGATGGCGACTGGGTGAAGAACCAGAATGCGTTCTCGTTCACGCAGCCGTATCCCGACTATGATTTGCCGGGCCTCGCCGCGTACGCGAGATCGAAGGGCGTGGGTCTCATCGCGCACAATGAGACGTCCGGCGGTATCGCGAACTACGAGCGCCAGCTCGACGACGCATTTCGTCTCTACCAGTCGCTCGGCATCACGTCGATCAAGACCGGCTATGTCGCCGACACTGTCGGTGGCGGGCAGTCGCACTACGGGCAGTTCGCTGTGCGACATCATCGCAAGGTGATCGAAACCG
>JAQBPV010000211.1 GCA_028287345.1 Gemmatimonadota bacterium | reverse complement strand
TCTACGCTGAGTAGTGATGGCACTCATGTCGAATGGGTTTGCGGGCGGAAGAAGCCAAGCGTATTCGCCAGCAGTCGGCGACGAACTCACCATGGTCATCGTCGATGAGTTTCAGCGGCCGTACCGCAGGTCTGGACCTGACCTCCTGTTCGTCACCGGACCGTGAACGCGATGTCGAACCGCACGGCCAGCCAGGCCGTGAGCAACAGCATGAGCACGTTGAGCACCAGCGTGAACAGCCCGAGCGTGAGCAGCTGGATGGGGAACGACACGAGCGACAGCACGGGCCGGATGAACGTGTTGACGAACCCGAACACCAGTGCGAGTCCCAGCAAGCCCTGCCAGCTTCCGGCGTACTGAATACCATCGACGAAATGCGCCGCGCACCAGAGCGCAAACGCATTGATGAGCAACGCAGCGAGAAGTCGCATGGTGTCGTCGATTCAAGGATGAAGCCGATTGCGCGCAACAGTTGCAAAGAGCAGGGAAAGAAATGGCCTATGTCTCATGCCGTGCGCACGTCAGCTGCCAGATTTGATTGCAACCTGGTCACATCATCGCCCGCCGGCACCACGGACAGCAACGCATTCGACCTCCACACGCGCGCTACGTGCAAGCCCATTCACACCGACCGCACTTCGCGCGGGCTTGTTCTTCGGAAAGAACGTGGTGTAGACCTCGTTCATCGCCCCCCACTCGGCCATATCGGCGAGAAAGACGGTGCACTTCACAATGTCGTCCATCGTGGTGCCGGACTTCTCGAGCGCTGCCTTGATGTTCGTCAACGCCTGGCGTGTCTCCGGGGCGACGCCACCGGGTACGAGGCCTTCAGCAGTGCTGCCGAGCATGCCGCTCAGGTAGATAGTCTCGCCGACGCGGACGTACTGCGAGAGCGGAGCGGTCGCGCCGGTGCCGACGAACTCCGCCTTTGGTGTCTGTGAGCGCGCAGCAGCAATCGGAACGACGAGAGCGGCGACGGTCAGCACAATCGCGGTGCGTGTGGCAGGAGAAATCATTGGGTGGGTGGGGGTTGGGGGCTCGGACGACAGAATCAAACGGCGTGCTCGCGCGCAAACTTGGCGATATGATCGGCCGCGCGAAATGCCAACGCCTGAATGGTCATCGTCGGCTGACCACGTGTCGATGTCACGAGGCTGCTGCCGTCGCAGATGAAGAGGTTCGGCACATCGTGCGCGCGATGATGCTTGTCGATGACGGACTCACTTGGATCATTGCCCATGCGTGCGGTGCCGAGCAGGTGGACACTACCGTTCGATTCGCGGATGGGTGAGTTCCAGATCTTCTCCGCTCCGGCTGCTTCCATCAACTCGCGCGTCTTCGCCTGGAACCACGCCTTGGACTTCATGTCGTCAGGATGATCCGTGTACGTCAGCCGCAGCACCGGACGTCCCAGACGATCGACGTGATCAGGATCGAGCGACACGCTGTTCGTCTCAACGGCCAGCGACGTAGTGTGCCCGCTGATCGACAGGGTGTTCGGATAGTAGTCGTGCAGCGACTGCGTAAAGCCACTGCCCCACGTCGGAAGGTCCTTCGGCAATCCACCGAGCGCGAAGGAGAGTGGGCCGCTGGGAAAGCGCGCGTCGATGCCGCCCCCGCCGTAGAAGCCACGCTTGGGATCCGCGTCGTAGAAGTCGTGAATGATGCGGCTCACGACGTGTCCCTTGTACTCGTTGAGCGGATGCGCGAAGCGGCCCACAGTTCCGCCGCCGCCGTTGAACATGATGTACTTGCCGACCTTGCCGCTGGAGTTCGCGAGTCCGTGCGGAAACTGGGGCGACTTCGACATCAGCAGGAGCCGAGCGGTCTCCGCGCCATTCGCAGCGAGGACGACGGCGCGCGCGCGCTGCTTGTGCTCCTCTCCTTTGGCATCACGATAGACGACACCGGTACATCGTCCGGTCTTGTCGACGTCGACGCGCATGACGGTGCTCTCGACGCGGATCTCACATCGACCAGTGGCAATCGCCTTCGGAATGACCGAGACGAGCGTCGATGACTTGGCGCCGAATTCACATCCATACGACATGCAGTGGCCACATGACTTGCACGCCGAGCGTCCGTCGTAGGGCTGGGAGAGGATGGCCATCGGTGCGACCTGCGCGTGCAGGCCCATGGCAGTCGCCGCCTTCTCGAGCAGTGCGCCAGAGGACTTGAGCGGAAGAGGAGGGACGGGATACGGCTTCGAGCGCGGTGCGTCAAAAGGACCGGGCGCGCCAGAGACGCCAATCTCCCAATCGACCTTCGTGTAGTATGGCTCGAGCTCCTCGTAGGAGATGGGCCAGTCGGCGAACCCGGAGTTCGGGATGCTGCCCCACACGCTGCGCTCGTGGAAGTCGATGGGGCGCAGGCGCCAGAAGTTGGCGGTGAAGTGCACACTGCTGCCACCGACACCGCGTCGATACGTGAGCCCTCGTCCCGAGCTGACCTTCGCGGTCTCCTTCTCCGTCTTCCGAAAGGTCTGGATGGGGTCGATGGTGGTGTTGAGCATCTTGCCCTGCTGGATGGTGGCCAGCTCGTCGTGCGAGAACTGCGATGGGGGCTGCCACGGGCCCTGCTCCATCACGACGATGTTGAATCCAGCGATCGAAAGCTCCTTGGCCAACACGCCGCCCGAGGCACCCGAGCCGACGATGACGAAGTCGACGACGTCGCTCTCACTGTAGGTGCGTTGCGTCATGCGACGAGTCCGTGATTCTTCGGATCATCGTACCAACCGAATGGCGCCTGGAAAGTCTCGTGATGCTCCATGCCAGCGAGGTGCCAACCGACGCCGTCCTTGTTACCGCCATAGGTCGGTTCGGAGAAGGTGCCCATGATGGTGAGCATTCGGGCGGTCTTGAAAAAGGGCGAGCTCTCGATGGCGTGCATGACCGCGACCTGCTGCGATGAATCGAGGCCGCCGAAGCCTTTCGTTGCGCCGAGCTTTTTTGCACGGACTTCGAGGTCAGCGAGTCCGACGCGCAGCTCGGGAAGGTGCATCGCATAGGGAGGAATGCGCACCGCGCGGTCGATGAAGTAGACGGCGCCCGCGTCGTCAGCTCCGGGGAGGCCATTCTCCGCAGGCAGTATCTGCGCAGCGAAGGCGCGCATCGTTGCGCCCTCGACGGCCGTCAGCGTGGTGAACGGGGCGTTCTGTGCGAAGTCCTGCCGGGCGCAGGCCTGGAGCGAGGCGAGGAGGGGCAGTTGGAGCGTCAACCATCCAGCGGTGACGGCTCGTGCGCTCTCGATGAGGAATTCGCGCCGGTCGGAGGCGGGCGTTGAGGGCATTGGCAGAAATGTCGAGGACGCTCATGATCAATAAAATGTGCATAAATTGCACATCCTAGTCGACACAACATGCAAAATGACGAGAAATTCTGCAAATTGATTATCATTTTGTGCAGAAAATGCACAAAAGCACCACCACTTCTCGTTCACGTCTCCCAAGACGAACGGCCACCCGAGCAGGGTGGCCGTTCGAAAAAGGGGAAGAGCAGGTCCCCCGCAAGCGCTCGGGACGTCAAACGAGCCTACCTCACATTCGACGGATCCTGCGCGGCACGCTGAAGGAGCGTGGCGCGACCCTTGTCGCTCGCGCCGGACAGGTCGGCTCCTCACTACCAGCGGACCCCGCAATCCTCCAACGCCTACCTGCCCCTTCTGCTACGGGTTCGGAGTGGTGAGGTAGCCCAAGAGCATTCGCGCCAGTTCCTTCTTCAGGCGCTCGGTGTCGAGGCTCGTGGACGACGCATGTGGTGCCTCACCAAACAGGATCTTCTCGCGTGCCACCGCGGTGAGCATGAAGTAGCCGATACGGGCCGCGTCCATCGCGTCGTCATGCGCGATCTCGGAGGCGAAGCGCGCCAGCAAGCGTGCGGGCATGTCCGTCACGGACCCGCGCACTGCGCGCATCGAGGGTGGAATGGCCGAGGGACGCATGCGTGCCAGCAGTGCGACGGCGCGCAGCAGGTGTCGACGCTCCACGTACATGTCCACGGTGTGGTCGGCCGTGAGCCACACCATTTGGCGCAGGGTGAGGCCGTTGAGTGTCAGCGAGGCAATGCGTGCCTGCATACGTGGCTTCAGATCCGCATCGTACCGCTCGTAGAGGTACGGAAGCAGATCGTCCTTGCTCTGGAAGCGCGCATAGAACGACCCAACGGAGCTCCGTGCGCGGCGCACGATATCGGCGACGCTGATGTCGTCGAACGCACGCGTGGCGAGGAGGTCTTCCGTGACGCGGAGAATCTTCTCGAGCGTGCGGCGGCTGCGGTCCTGGAGCGGTTCCTGAACGTGCGCCGACGAGTGACTCATAAAATAGAATATGAATTCTATTTCATTTACGACGCAAGTAGATGGCGAGTTTCAGTGAGTGAGGAACTGAGAAGTTCGTAGCGCCTACCGGCTCTTCACTCATGGAGTGTGGCAGTGCTCGAGCAGGAAGCCTCTACGTTCGTCGACCCTGCCATTCTTGCTCTTCTCTTGCAGGGTCGGCACGAGTCGAAACAATCGTCAACGCGACTAGGTAGATAGCAACAGCCTCCGCGCCTTTCCCGCGATACGGCCGACTCATTCGTGGATCCCTACAAATGCCGCAATTCCAGGCTATGCCGAAGCTGAGTCCGCGGTGGTACATGATGCTTCCCATTGCGCTCGCGACCAGCCTTTCATGTGGTGCATTTCATCCAGGCTTACCCGCGGAGTCGCCACACTTCGTCATCAGCGCTGAGACCTCGCTCGTCGATGTGCCAGTCCGAGTGGCGTTGGCCGGCCTGCGCGCCGGTAGCACGGTATCGATCAGTACACGAATGGCCATCGACGGAAGCCACACCCTCCAGTCCGAGGCGCTCTTCGTCGCGGATGGCGATGGCATGATCGATCTCTCGCGCACGGCGCCACTCAGAGGATCCTACCATGGTGTCGATGCCATGGGACTATTCGTCACCATGCAGCTGCATACTGCGCGCTCGAGCTCACCGGTCACGAACCCATGGGCGCCACCAGCTCCGTTTGCGATGGACCTGGAGGCGAGAATGGATTCCACCGTGTTCGCGCGCGCAACGCTGATACGGAGATTCGTTGCCTCGAGTGTAGAGCGACGCGACGTGACTGAAGGCGGAGTGATCGCACACTTGTATCTGCCCAAGCACGACGCAGGAGTTCGGCTGCCGCTCGTCATCACGCTGACTGGCTCCGAAGGTGGCTTCGATGATATGCGCGCGGGCATGCTCGCTTCGCACGGCTTCGCGACGCTTGCGGTGGCGTACTTCAACGCGCCGAAGCTTCCTGACGAATTGTTCGAGATTCCAATAGAAACAATCGAGCGCGCGGTGATTTGGGCGAAGAAGCAATCGATGATCGACGGTGCACGGATCGGTATCATCGGTGCGTCCAAAGGTGCGGAGCTGGCACTCGTCTCAGCATCGCTGATGCCGGACATTCACGCAGTGGTCGCGATCGCGGTCACGGACGTCATCGCACAGGGGATCGATCGTAACGGGAGATCACGTGCGACGTCTTCGTGGACCTGGCGCGGAGCGCCGCTCGCGTTTCTGAAGCAGGTTCCACCGCCGGAGTTCAACGCGCAGTTCACACAACATGGACCGCCCTATCGCCTGCGCATTCTGCACGAGGCAAGCCGGCGCGATACAGCATCGCTCAATGCGGCCAAGATCCATGTCGAACAGATCCGCGGTCCTGTATTGCTCATCTCCGGTGAAGACGATCAGCTCGGACCATCGGGTCTCAGCGGCGACGCGATTGTCGAACGCATGCTGCGTTCGCCCTCGGCGTTCACAGCGGAGCACATCGTCTATCCTGGTGCGGGGCACCAGATACTTCTTCCGTACCTCCCGACGCCACCGCGCAACGCAGGGCAATTCTGGAGCATGGGGGGAACGGACGAAGGCTACGCGAAAGCCGACGTCGATTCATGGAGCCGCGTATTGGCGTTTTTCGGCAAGGCACTCACTCGGTAGCCCTGAGGCGTCCGGCACGTCGAGCCAGGTATTGTCGAAGCATCCATTTTAAGCACAGAGTCACGGGATGATCGAGCTGAACGATGCCACCGAAGCAACGATCGAAGCGCGGCTGCTGCGCGCAATGCTGTACGTGGAGTGGCATCTGGATGGCGATCTCTCGCTGGGCGCACTTGCCCGGGAGGCATGTATTTCGTCGTTTCACTTCCACCGGTTGTTCACGATGGTCGTGGGCATGCCTGTGGTGGAATACGTGCGCAGCGTTCGACTCGAGGCGGCGGCCCACCGCCTTCGCTCGAGTACGATTCCAATTGCGCAGATTGCGCGAGCGGTGGGTTATGCGTCGCCTGACGCGTTCGGGCGCGTCTTTCGCGCACGATTCAGCGAGAGCCCGAGCGCGTTTCGGGCTCGCTGGCGTGCGGCGCCGCCGCCGTTGCAAGTCGCGCCGGCGCTGGTCTTCCCGCGTGACAACAATCACGGCGTGGACCTGAAAGCCCTACAACCACGAACGCTCACGTGCATCCGGCATGTGGGATCGTATCAGACCGTCTGGCGCGCATGGCGTCGGCTGCAGTCACTGGTCGATCGGCGCGCGCCGGAGCTTCGCGGCGCCGAACGTATCGGGATCTCACACGATGATCCGGAGATGGTACCGGCGCATCGCATTCGCTATGACGCATGCCTCGTCGTGCCGAACGGCTTCGATCGAGCGCAACTCGGTGACGCCGTGCAGTGGCGAAGTGCGCCAGCCGGAGAGTATGCGACGGTCATTCATCACGGGCCAGATCATATCCTCGGCGAGGCATACCGTCGTCTATACGTAAATTGGTTGCCGAGGAGTGTGCGCTCGCCGAGTGATGAGCCGTCGATCGAGGTCTACCGGGATGTGGGTGCCACGAGTGAAGACGAGCTCGTGACGGAGATTCAGCTTCGCCTCGCGCCCGTCTAGTTGACCACGCTGGTTCAACAATGTTAGGGATGATGCATATGGTGTAAGACGTTGCAAATCAAACGGCCACGCGATGTGCGTGGCCGTTCGTTCATGAAAAAGCAGGTCCCTCGACTTCGCTCGGGACGACAACTCAAAAAGCAGGTCCCTCGGTCGCTACGCTCCTGTCGGGACGACGAATGGACTAGCGAACGTTCGACAAGTCCTGCACCGCACGCTGAAGGAGCGTGACGCGACCCTTGTCGCTCGCTCCGGACAGGTCGGTGGAAATTGCGGAAGCCGTAGCAGCAAGCGCGGAGCTGCGCGCACTGCCGCTCGTGCGTTCAGCGGTCGTGAGCTCGGTGCGTACCGCCGCGATGCGTGATGCAGACAGCCCGGCATTGCGCTCGAGCTGGTCGAGATACGCGCGCGCGAGCGCAAAGGTCGGCGGCCAGGTGATGTGCGTCTGCTGCTGCGCATTGTACTGGTCGACGTGCACGCTCTTCGCCGCATCGATCTCGTTCTGCGACAGATACGCACTCGGCGTCAGTTCATGAATGTCCAAGCCGCGCTGCTCGTCGGACGACACGATGACGCCGTTGTACCAGTACGTAGACCAGTAACCGCCGCCGGGTCCGCGATCAAAGAAAGCGATCTCGATGGGGTTGGCGGGATCGGTCCAGTCGAACACCGTTGCGCCGCCCATATAGAAGGCCTGCACCATGATGTCGCGGCCCGGAACGGGAATGAGGTTGCCGTTGTGCGCCGTGCAGATCTCTTCACTCGTCTGCGGCGCCGGCATCTTGTAGTAGCTCTTGAAGTTCAGCTGCGTGCCACCGTCGAGGGTGAAGATGGCATTGCCGCCCCACTCCTTCTTGTCCGTGATGCGGCAGCGCGGTGCACTGCCACCGCCCCACTCATCGGAGAAGAGCAGCTTGCTGCCGTCGTTGCTGAACGTCGCGGAGTGCCAGAAGGACATGTTCGAATCAGCGACGGAGATGAGGCGCTTCGGATTCTGCGCGTCGCGAATGTCGAAGACCAATCCGTAGCCAGCGCACGCACCACCGGCGTAACCGATGTCGGGATACGATGTGATGTCGTGGCAGCCGCTCTGGCCGACGCCGTTTCCACGGTTCGGAGCGGGTCGTACCGGTGCCGGCGCGCCAGGAGCGCCGCCCGGAGCCGCGCCCGCTGCAGCGGGACGACGACGCGCGTTAGCACCGGTATCAGTCGGCGGCGGCGCATGCACGGTGCGTCCCTGCAGATCGGCAAGGAGGTGCGGCGAGTTGACGACCTTCGCCTGCTCGGGATGTGCGAGCGGAACCTTGATGATCTCGATGCGGAATTGCGCGCTGCGTGGATCGTCGGCCGGAGCGGTCATGCACCCGGAGACTTCAGTCGCTGAGCGGACCGACGAATAGCCAGACACGTAGATGTAGACGTTGTCCTTGTCGCGCGGATCGCTCACAAGCGTGTTCGTGTGCGAGCCTCGGCAGGTCTGGATGTTCGTCACCACGCGCGGATGCGCCATGTCGGAGATGTCGACGACGCGAATGCCGCGGAAGCGATCCATGCTCACCGTGTCGGTGATGTTGGTCGTGCCGCAGTCGTTGCGCGATCCGTTGGCCTCGCCCGAGATGAAGAGGAGATTCTTCACGATGGTCGGGTCGCCCTGACTGGACGGGCAGAGAAATCCGACGACGAGCTTCGGCGCGGTGGGATTGGAGATATCCCAGGTCTGAAAGCCGCGGTAGTTCCCCTGCACGGCGTACTTGCCGGTGAACGCGATGTCGGAGCCGGTCGCGCCACGGCCGGTGAAGCCCTCGGTAGCCGGCGAATTGGAGATGAGCCTCATGTTCCAGGCGGCCGCACCGGCGTCAGCGGCGCTCTCGCCGGCCTTGAGGCCGATGCGCGGATCGGGCGACGCCACGCCCGCGTTCGCGGGATAACGCATCGCTGGCGAGTTGCCGAGCGGCACGTCACCGCTCGCAGTGCCGCCAGAGGGCGACATGCCGGTCGACCCGCTGCCGGAGGACGCGCAGGCAGCGATGGCCACGATCACCACGCAGCTGGCGGTGATCGCGAACGGACGGAACGTCGGTCGAGTAAAGGTCATCAGGTCGGGCCTGTCAGGTTGAAAGGGGTCTGCTTGTGGTGATCATTCCGGAACTGTCGACAACATCAGCCGCATCTTCTGCAACTCGTCGGTCTGGTCGGCGACGACGTCGTTCGCGAAGCGGAACACGACGTCGTCATGCCCAGCTTCGCCGTGGCTGAACAGCGTGCGAACCATGCCGATGGCGCCCTCGTGATGGCCAATCATGCCGACGAGAAACAGGCGATCGAACGCCGAGCCGCGCGCCGCGTCCAGTGCGCGCATCTGTTCGTCGGTGAGCATGCCGGGCATGAGCTCATCGTGCGTCATGCCTTCCATCTTCATCGTGTGCCGAGTGGACATGGAGTCCGGCACTTCCTGTTTGCGCTCGCCGAGCCAGCGGCGCATCAGCCGAATTTCGTCGCCCTGTGCGATAGCGATGCGTTCGCAGAGTCGCCGGACATCGGCGCGAGCGCCATGCGTCACCGCCCAGCGAGCCATGATCACCGCCTGGGCGTGATGCGGAATCATCCCCTGCATGAACTCGACGTCGGCAGGGGCGAATGCTGCGGCCGACTTCTGCGCGGCGGAGATGGCCGCGGCGGAATTCGCGCCGACGACACCAGCACCCGGTGCCATGACGATGCCAGGAGCGGGCACGGTGCGCGGCGCAGCCTGACACGCCGCAACAACCATGAGAGAGAGCAACAGAACGCGGCGGCCGGCGATGGCGGCGCGGGCTGAAACGAACGAGGGCACGATATGACTGGTCCTGATGGATGGCTGACGCAGACGACGTCCGGACAGAAAACATACGCCTGGCAGGATCAATCAGTTGAAAATGCGGCTACTCGAAAGGCATGAGGAAAGAGCGGCGAATCCGCATCGTGGTCGGCGAGCAAGGAAGAAAAGGGAGAGCTGGCCGGTCGCAACTGAACACGCAGGTCACGAAATGTCAGGGTGCGACGCCGGCCGCAGACAGAATGAGGCCGGCGATCTCCTTCGGGTGGCTGACGAGCGAGAGGTGTCCCGTATCGACTTCGGTGGTCGTCGCAGCCATGCGCTTCGCGAGGAAGCGCTGCAGATCCGGATTGATGGTGCGATCCTGCTTCGAGACGGCGTACCACGATGGCTTGGATCGCCATGCGGCAACGGTCGTCCTTTCGCTCGTGAGCGTCGCGACATTGGACGTCTGCACGGCGTAGAGCAGACGTGCGTTCCGTGGCGCGACGCCATTGGCGAAATCGTTGAGGAACGCGGCTTCGCTCAACTGCGCGAACCCGTCGGTGATGACGACGCCAGCACTGGCAGGTGGCGACGGAAATCTCTTGGCGAGAGCAGGAAAGTCCTCACCCGCGTCCGGCGCGCGCGCGGCCACGTACACTAGCGCGGAGACCTTGGGGTCATCGCCAACCTCGCTGACGATGGTTCCCGACCACGAGTGTCCAACGAGAACGGTCGGTCCCTGCTGCATGGCAAGGACGCGACGCGTGGCAGCGACACTCTCAGCCAATGTCGTGAGCGGGTTCTGGACGGCGGTCACGCGAAGACCGGCGTCCTCCAATGGTCCGATCACGTTCATCCAGCTCGAGGCGTCGGCATACAGGCCATGCACCAGGACGACATTGCGAGCACGAGGTACGACAGCGGCATCGCCGAGGCGAATGCGACCGACGAGCGCAAGCGCGGTGGCGGCGCCCACTGTCCCTAGAAAACTGCGACGGTCAGTCATCGAGATGAATGATTCCACGTTTGAGTGCGATCGTGACGGCTTCCGTGCGATCGGACGCGCGGAGCTTCGCCATCACATGTCGAAGATGTGCCTTGACCGTTTCCTCGGTACGCCCGATGGCGGTGGCGATTTCCCTATTACGGAGACCGCGCGCAGCACAGCGAAGCACTTCGACTTCGCGGTGACTGAGATCGACGCGCGGTGTGAAGTTGGCGAGGCGTCCCGCGACGCCCGGCGGAATGGCACGCTTGCCAGCGGCCGCAGCTCGCACTGCTCCGACAAGCTCCCGGCCCAGCGCATCCTTGATGAGATACCCACAGGCGCCGGCGCCGAGTGCACGGAAGATGTCGACGTCGCCGTCGTAGCTGGTGAGCACAACGATGCGTGCACCTCGTGCGCTCGGCAAGCATGCCCTCGCATCGTGCGCGGATTTCGGCCTCGTGCGCGCCGTGAACGGCGCGAGGAGAAGGGCGCCCGAATTCGGGTCTCATCATGGCGGACATCGATCTTGCTCGCTTCAAGGTCAGACGGACAGGCAGTCGATCGCCTGTCTTCCAATACGCTGGGGTTAGAATTGATGAAAATGTCTTGACAAGTGGCGCCGGATGTCAAAATATTGACATACCTCACACTTCGTCATGCCCAAGTCCACACTTCCTCGTCTCAGCAAGCGCGAACGCGAGATCATGGACGTCGTCTACCGCCGCAAGCGTGCGACGGTGGCCGAGGTGCACACCGAGCTGCCGAATGCGCCGACGTATACGACGGTGCGCGGGCTGCTGCGGATCCTCGAAGAGAAGGGACATCTCGAGCACGAGGAAGACGGGCCGCGATTCGTCTACTTCCCTTCGACACCACGCGCAGACGCAGGCAAGTCGATCCTCTCGCACGTGGTGCGGACCTTCTTTGACGGTTCGGCATCGGAAGCGATGGCGGCGCTCATTGGCTCCGGCGCGACGACGAGTGACGCCGAGCTCGCTCGCCTCGAAACACTGATCGACGAAGCGCGCGAACGACGGAAATGACGACTCTCACCGCATTCGGCGCAACAGAGTTGCGTGTTGCCATCGTCATCGCGGTCGGCTGGGGATGCACGCGACTGCTCAAGTCGAACTCAGCCGCTGCGCGCCACGGCATCTGGGCCGCGACGATCATCGGCGCGTTGGTGTTACCTGTAGCCTATCTGGGGCTGCCGAGCGTTGACGTCGCGGTGGACGTCCCCGCGGCGATGCGGCAGGTGCGACCACACATCACCGAATTGCCGAGCGGGTCGAACGCTGCAACGCCAGTCGAGGATGTGATGTCGGCACCGAGTGGTGAAAAACCATACCGGCCGTCCAGTGAATCGATCTTCGTGATCCTGTGGTTCGCCGGGATGTTCGTCATCGGAGCTCGAGTGGCGACCGGCCACTGGCGTGCTCGGCGGATCGTGCGATCGGCACACCTGATCAACGATCGAGAATTGCTACAACTGCACGCCGACCTCGCGAAACGTGCGGGACTCGCGCATGCGCCCGAGTTGTTCGAGAGCACGAGCATCGACGCGCCGGCGACGTTCGGTGTGATGCGCCGAGTCGTACTGTTGCCGGTCGAACGCAGTTGGGATGCGGGAAGCGCCGAAGCGCGGGCCGTGCTCGCACACGAACTCGCGCACGTCGCCCGACGCGACTGTCTGATGCAACTGCTCACGCAAGTTACGTGTGTATTGCACTGGTTCAACCCACTGATCTGGGTCGCCGAACGTGGTGCGCGCGTCGAACGGGAACGAGCGTGTGATGATCGTGTCCTCGTCACTGGTGCGGTTCCAGAGCAGTATGCTGAACTGCTCGTAACGATAGTCCGCGCGTCGCGGCGCATGTCGGAAGTGCCGATGTCAGCGATGGCGATGGCCCGCAAGTCGGAACTGGAGGCGCGGCTCGTTGCTATTCTCGCGTCCTCGATCAATCGACGCACACTCAGCAAACGCGGCGCGCATATGCTGGCGGTCGCCGCAGCGATCGTCATCGCGGCGACGAGCGTGGTACGTCTCGATGCGGCGCCGGCGCCTCTTGTGAAGGCGGAGAAGAGCAGATCCCTCGCTGCGCTCGGGGCGACAGGAGTAAGGCCGCTCGGGATGGCACCGAAGAGTGTGCCGAGTCGCAGAGAGCCAGACATGCGCGGTGATTCCCTTTCTCTGCCGACGAGTGAGCGGATGGCTCCCGTGAGTATCACGCTTGCGGAGTCGCGTGCACGCATTGCGCTCGACGGTCCGGACTCCGCACTCGCGCGTACGTTGCTTCAGGCACTCGACCGGGTGTCGCACGGTCCGGAAGATCTCGTGCGCGAGCGTGCAGCATGGGCGCTCACGCAGACACGCGACGGACGGCTCGTCGAGCCACTGATCGACGCACTCGGCGACACACAGTGGCGCGTTCGCACATACGCCGCGTGGTCGCTGGGTGTCGCGCACGATGCGCGCGCGACTCCTGCCCTGATCGCGCAGCTTGGCGATCGCAACTGGCGGCTGCGCGCCATGGTGGCGTTCGCACTCGCCGAGATCGGTGATGGGTCGGCGCGAACGGCAATGGAGGCACTCGCTGCGGACGAGGCCTGGCAGGTACGTGTGAACGTGGTGCGCTATTTCAGTGCCTTCGACGATGACCGCGCGAAGGACATCGTGCGTCGCGCGCGGAACGATCGGCACATGGCAGTGCGCGCGGGAGCGGGCGCGTAGCCACGCCAACTGTGAGAAAGCCGCGAAACAGCCTTCAGAGATGTCAAAAATTTGACACAGGAGCCGTTCAATGATGTCTCGCATCTCCTTCATCCTCGCACTCTCTGCGGCGCGGCTCACCGCGCAAGCGCCCGCGCCACCGGCGGAGATCGACGCATACGTCGCCCGAGCGGTGAAGGAGTGGGGACTGCCTGGTGTCGCCATCGCGGTGGTGCGGAACGACTCGGTGCTCTTCGCCACCGGGTACGGCGTGCGCGAGATCGGACGTCCGGAGACGGTCGATGCGCACACGACGTTCGATGCGGCGTCGCTGACGAAGTCGTTTACGGCGGCGGCTCTCGCGACGCTCGTCGACGAAGGCAAGCTTCATTGGGACGACCAGGTGCGCCGATACATCCCAGAGCTCGTCTTGCCAGACTCGTACATGACGGCCAACACGACGATTCGCGATCTGCTCGCGCATCGCACGGGTCTTCAGGGTGCGAATTTCATGTGGCGCTTCACGGGCTACGACCGTGCGGAAGTACTGCGCCGAGTGCGGTATCTCAAGCCGGAGATTCCCTTCCGCACAGGGATGGTCTACTCGAACGTCAGCTACACGATTGCGGGCGAAGCTGCAGCGCGCATCGCCGGAACGACGTGGGAGGCTCTCGTCCGCATAAGGCTGCTCGAGCCGGTGGGAATGACGGAGACATACTTCTGGGATGAACGCGGGGCGCGCGGGAAGAACGCCGCGGCGGCACACATCCTCGTCGACGACGTGCAGCGCGCCATCGATCCGGTGGACGGGGCCGCGGAGCATGATGGTCGCGTGGTGACGAATGCTGCCGGCTCCGTGCAATCGTCGGTCACTGACCTCGCGAAGTGGATGCGCTTCCAGCTCGGCGACGGCACCTTTGGCGGTGCGCGCATCATCAGCACTGCCGCGATGGAAGAGATGCATTCGCCGCAGGTGGTCGTTCCCACGCCAGCAGGATTTCGGCGAGCGCGACAAGTCGACTTCTTTGCGACGTATGGAATGGGATGGCAGGTGTGGGATTACCGCGGACACCCGATGCTGTGGCACACCGGCGGTGGCAACGGCATGCTCGCCTACATGGCACTGTTGCCGAAGGAGAAATTCGGCGTTGTCGTGCTCGTGAACAGTTGGCGGGGCGCCATCGTCCACGCGACGATCGCGAATCGCATACTCGACCACTATCTCAACGCCCCGACGCGCGACTACAGTCACGAGCAGCTCGTCGCCGACTCCGCGGCTCGCAAGCGGGGACACGAGGCATACGAGAAGTTCCTGACGACGCGCACGACTAATGCGCGGCCGGCGCGAGCGCTTCGCGACTATGCAGGGACGTATGTGGACACGCTGCATGGCGACATCACGCTACGACTCGCTGGCGACTCCATGCTATTGCGAATGGGCCGCGGGGCCACCGCGGACCTGGAGAGCTGGACTGCTGACGCATTCCTGGTGAAGTGGCGGAATCCGGTGTATCGCGAGGACTACTGGAATGCGCTCGCCGAGTTCACGTACGACAAGGCGGGGGAACCGGCCGCATTCACGATGCGGCTCAATCGGGACACGCTGAGGGCGATTCGGGTGAAGCGCTGAAGCTGCCGTCAACAAATCCGCCTTCAAACCTCCTGGGCTAGCGCACTGTCGCACAGGCACCAAGGAGACTGATGCCCGGCACCACGACCATGCACAGTGCCGGATCGCTCGGCGCCCAATCGAATACAGCCGTCGTGAATGGCTGGATCATTTCCGAGACCCGTCACGCGGCGGGATTCAGGACGCAGAAGCACGCGCACGAACGACCGTCGCTCAACGTCGTGCTGAGCGGACTCTACTCCGAGACGGTGGCGGGCAGCACGAACGACTTCGCGCATGGTGCGATCATCGCGAAGCCTGCGGGTGAGCCACATGCGAACGACTTTGCGAAGCACGGCTCGCGCTGCCTCCTCATCGAAGAAGACATGGTACGTCGAGATCCACGTGACACGCAGGCGGTACTCCATAGCTACTGGTGGTCATCGACATCGAGGGTAGCCCCGCACACAGCACGCATCATTCGCGAGCTTCGAATGCGGGATTCGTGTGCATCCGCATCGCTCGAAGGGGTGGTGCGTGAACTGTTCGACCAGCTTGGGCGTCGCTCATCTGACGCCGAAGCGTCCCGCGTCCCAGCATGGGTGCGACGCGCCGACGCATATCTCCGGGATAACCACGAGCCACTGACGTTGCGCGGAGTGGCGGATGAGGTGGGCCGAGATGCGAGTCATGTCGGTCGCGTGTTCAGGAGAGTCTTCGGCGAGAGTGTGGGTGAATATGCGCGCCGTATCAGGCTCGAACGATCAGCCGTTGCGCTGGCGACGACGCGGCGCATCATCAGCGTCGTGGCTCAGGACGCCGGATTCTTCGATCACAGCCACTTTGTCAGGGAGTTCCGCCGCCGGTTCGACATGACACCGTCGGTCTATCGTGCCATGTTTGCCGACAGCTGACATTTCCGAGGCGGCACAACATGCAGAAACGAAGAAGCGTCATCGCGCTGACGGCAGCGATGCTGCTCGCGCCAGTCGCTGGCCAAGCATACGCGCAGGGCGACACCGCCAAACTCGCCGCGTCGGTCACCATTCATCGCGACGAATACGGCGTACCGCACGTCATCGCGCGCACGGATGCCGGCGCCGCGTTCGGATTCGCATACGCTCAGGCGGAAGACAACTTCTGGCGCGTCGAAGAGAACTACATTCGTGCGCTGGGCCGAGCGTCCGAGGTATACGGTGATACGGCATTCAAGGGCGACGTGCTGAATCGCACGCTCGACATCAGCACCTTGGCGCGCCGAGACTACAGTCGACTCGATGTGCGGACACGGGCGCTCTGCGACGCATTCGCAGCGGGATTGAACCTGTACATCACCCGCCATCGGTCCGAGCCACGACTGCTCCAGCATGTCGAGCCATGGTATCCGCTCGCCTTCATCCGGTATCTCTACTACCAGAACGGCTTCGCGAACGATCGGGCGCTCTCAGGCGCGACGAGCGCGATCGTGCGCACGGCATACGAGAGCAGCGAGCGCGACGAAGCACGCAACTTCGGGTCGAACGGCTGGGTGGTGGGCCCATCGCGCAGCGTATCGGGACATCCGTTGCTGCTGATCAACCCGCATCTGCCGTTCTTCGGGACGGGGCAGGTGTACGAGGGACACGTCATCAGCGATGAAGGCTGGAATTTCACCGGCTATTCGCGGTTCGGCTTTCCACTGCCGTACGTCGGACACAACGCAGACCTCGGCTGGGTGAGCACCGATAATGCCGCCGACATGGCCGACGTGTACACGGAGGACGTCGACAGCAGCGGTACCTCGTATCGCTATGGTTCGAAGCGCCGACGCATCATCGAGCGCGCCGACAGCATTCGCATCGCTGTTGGATCAGGGTTCGAAGTGCGTCGGATCAAGGTACGCTCGACACATCATGGACCAATCGTCGCGATGATCGGCGGGCGCTCGCTGGCGCTTCGCATGGCGAAGACAGAGTCGAGCGGATGGCTGCCCGAGTGGTACGCCATGACACGCGCCAGAACGCTGGTGGAATTCAAGAGAGCGATGGCGCCACTCGACATGCTCTTTGGCAACGTGATGTATGCCGATCGCGCCGGCAACACCTTCTACATCTACAACGGTGCAGTCCCCCGGCGCGACGAGCGCTTCGATTGGACGAAGCCCGTGGACGGCGGCAACCCGGCGACCGAGTGGAGCGGCTATCACAGCATGAATGAGCTACCGCAGCTCACGAATCCGGCGACCGGGTGGATGCAGAACTGCAACACGACGCCATTCCTGCTCACGAGCTCAGGCAATCCGGACTCGAGTAAATATCCGTCGTACATGGTTCGCGAGGGAGACAATCCACGGGGTCGAGCGTCGCGAGCGCTACTCGCGCAGCCGAAGCAATTCACCTTCGAAGAGTGGTCGCACCTCGCCTTCGACACGCGGGCATTTTCAGCGGACTCGATGCTGGCGCTTCTCTTTCGCATAGGCCTTGCCCCGAATGCTTCCGCCGCCGAGAGCGGCGCACTCGACGAGATGCGACGGTGGGATCGTCGCGCGACGGTACACTCCGTGGCAACGACGCTCTACGCGACCACGCGGGAGCTCATTCCGCAACGCGTGACCGCCACAGATTCCGTGACGCCGAGAACGGCGCTCCGCCTCGCAATCAATTCGCTCGTGCAGCGGTTCGGCACGTGGCAGGTGCCGTGGGGTGACGTAAATCGACTGCAGCGACGCGACGAGGCACGCAACGAACCATTCAACGACGAGCGGCCGAGTGTCGCCGTTCCAGGAATGAATGGCGCCGACGGCGCGATCTTCACCTTCTATGCGCGTCGAGCACCGGATCAGCAGCGCAACTATGGAACGTCAGGTGCGACATACGTGAGTGTCGTCGAGTTCGCGCCGGAAGTCCGCGCGCGGTCGATCCATGTGTTCGGCGCCAGCGGCGATCCCAGGTCGGCGCACTTCGCCGATCAATCACCGCTCTACGCCGGAGGCGAGTTCAAGCCAGCGTGGTTCACTCGCCGCGAGGTGCTCGCGCATGCCACGAGGTCCTACCACCCGGGCAGTTGACGAACGCGCATCAAACGTACAAGGCGGCGGCATCTCGACAGCATATCGTTCGGCCCGACAGAAGCGGCTTTCACACCGATCTCGTGCCGCATGCGACCAATATTCATACCCAGTGCGATTCTCGTAGCGCTGATCTCCTACGTCACGGCGCTCAGCGCGCAAAGTGCCACCACGCGAGCGCTGAGCGCGGGAACGACGTTCGATACCACGCTGGCAGCGAGCGGTGTGCACCGATATGCCATGGTTCTACGACGAGGCCAGTCGGCGAACGTCGTCGTCACGCAGATGGGCGTGGATGTCGTGATCGAAGTGCGATCGCCCGATGGCAACGTCATCGGCTCGTTCGACAGCCCGAATGGACGCGACGGCGACGAACCGGTGGAGATCATGGCGTCTGCCGGCGGGATATACGTCCTCAGTGTGCAGCCGATTGACGAGCGTGAGCCACAAGGACGATATCGGCTGCGCGTGATTGCACTGCGCGACGAGGCTGCAACGACGGCGATGCTCGATACGCGTCGAGCGGCACGCGAAGCAGCGACGGCGTGGTTGCGGATGAGGAGCGTCGCAATTCCGGCGAACGGCAAGCTCTCGTTCGCGGGCGACTATCCTGCACTGGATCGTCTTGCGCGCCGAGTGCGCGTGCTGGGTGTCGGAGAGTCGACGCACGGAAGCAAGGAGTTCACAGACTTCCGGCTCGCGCTCACGCGGCGGCTCGTCGAACGGTTCGGCTATCGCATGATCGCGATCGAGGCGAGCACCGACAAGCTTGCGCAACTCGAGCAGATCGCGGCTGGAAAGAGGGCGGGGAACGTCGCCGATCTCGCGAGGGAAGCAGGATGGATTGGCGAGCGTGCTCGCGTCGAATTGACACGATGGCTGGCGACGTGGAACGCCGCGCATCCGAATGACCATGCGCACATTGTCGGCGTCGATCCACAGATCACGCAGGCGCCACAGCGGTGGTTCAGTCAATTCCTCGTGCGCGCCTATGGACCCGACCTGGTGACGCGATGGGCACCCGTGGCGCGCGAGCTTGCCGCAGCCGATTCGCAGGTGCTCGTCTTCGGCAATTCGAATGTCAACGCGCAGACGCGCGGTGCGCTGTTCGAGATGCTGACGCGACTCGAGTTGGACGCACCACTTCTGCGCGTTCGATTCGGATCGACGAGTGTCGACAGTGCGCGGGCATACGTTCGACAGTTCGTGGAGTTCGCCGACTTCAATGCCGGTGACGACTCGACCATCGTTCGTGCGCACAACCGCGACTGGTACATGGCCACGCGCGTGTTGTCGGCATTGAGCGCCGCCGGCCCCCAAGGGAAAGTGGTGTACTGGGCGCACAACGCACACGTCCATGCCCCGCCGGGGCGCCCTGCTGGCGCGCGACCGTCAGGTGCGGAGTTGCGCGACGCGCTGGGCTGCGGATACGGCGCGTTGGGATTGTCGTTCGGCGAAGGCGGATTTCTCTCGCAGATTCCGAACGACGCGGAAGATCGATTGCACCTCTCATCACTTCCCCTAGCGCCCGATGAATCTATCGACGCGGTACTCGGAGGCATCCGCCCGGGCGGATCGGCAGTGACGTGGGAGTGTGGGCGACGAGCCGCCATGGAACCCGCGTGGCTGCAACAGTCCCATCCAATGCACTGGGTGGGCGCCCTGTTCGCTCCAGGGACCATGGCGGCATCGGCGTTTCGGGCGTTCGACATTCTGCGTGACTTCGACGGGCTGGCCTACTTTCCACGCGTGACTGCGGAGCCACTGCCGCCCAAGCGGGCCGTGGTTCCGGCGCGCGCTCCCTAAATGGCTGCCTCGATGTCCGCCGCGAAGGTCGCCACCGTTGACCAGTCGCCGTCGTAGCGCACGCCGTTGATGAAGAACGTGGGCGTTCCGTTCACCCCACTGCGCACGCCGCTCATGAAGTCGGCGCGCACGCGCTGCTCATAGACTTCCCCGTCGAGGTTAGCTCGGACCTGATCGGCATTTGCTCCCGCCTCAGCGGCATAGCGCGCGAGATGCGCATCGTCGAGCGCATCGAGGTCGTCCTGCTGATGTTCGTACAAGAGATCGTGCATCTTCCAGAACGCATCATCGCCCGCGCTCACCGCGACACTCTCGGCAGCTTCGGCGGCGTGCATCGCTTCCGGGTGCGACTCGGCCAATGGAAAATTGCGGAAGACGAAGCGAAGGCGATCGCCGAACTGCTTCTGCAGAGCTTTCACGCGCGGATGCGCACGAGCGCAGTGCGGGCACTGGTAGTCACCGTACTCGACCAACGTGACGGGCGCGTCGGCCGGGCCGGCAGCGTGATCGGTTTTGCCGACCGGCGGCTTGAGCGTCGCTTGCGGCGCGCTCACGTGGACACTTTCTGCATGGTATCGAGCGCTTCGAGGATGCCATCAGCGCCCGGGTTCACCGCCACGGGCGACTTGTAGCTCCAGACGATGACGCCGTCGCCGTCGATGACGAACAGCGCGCGCTCGCTCGTGCCTTCACGGGTACGATATACGCCGTAGGCGCGTGCGACTTCACCCTTGGGCTCGAAGTCGGACAACAACGGGAAGTGCAGGTGGCGCGACTCGGCGAAGGCACTATGGCACCACGGCCCATCGACCGAAATGCCGAGCAGCACCGCACCGCGCTGCTTGAACTCCCCGACGAGCTCGTTGTAGAGGGCCATCTGATCGCCGCACACGGGACTCCAGTCGGCAGGATAGAAGGCGAGAATCACCGTCTGCCCCGCGAAGTCGCTGAGCGAGACGCGCTGGTCGGCGGTGACAGGAAGCGTGAAGGCAGGGGCGCGCGCGCCGGCGGGAAGAACTTCGGAAGGCTCGGTCATTCTCTCATCCTCGGTGTCATATAGGAACCAAGCCCAGAACTACCCGCGAGTTCCGCACCGCACGGGTCAGCCGAGCTGAGGCGAACTACAATAGCAGGTCCCTCGACCGTCGCCCGGGACGACAACTACTCGAGCCGCATGAGGAAAGCGTCGTTCCATGTGGGTAGACCGCGTACCGCCGCGATTGTCTGATACCGACGGGTCATCGCGACGGGATCGCAGATCACGGCGAGCAATGCCGAA
>JAQBPV010000209.1 GCA_028287345.1 Gemmatimonadota bacterium | reverse complement strand
AGCGCGGTCTCCCTGGGCGTATCGACGAACGACGCGTACAATGATCGCTCGTGAGCGAGCGCGCTCTTCAGCACGCGCGTGTCTCTCGCGTACCACCTTCGCTGCGCCCCGGTGGTGGACAGCACTTCCTCGATCTCGGCCATGCGGATCTTCGCGACGGCGGCGTTCATTGCCGCAAGCAGTCCGCTGCTCGGAAGCACGTCGTGGTCGACCACCTCGGCCGCCTCGTGGACGGTCGTGAGGCGCGCCAGCGCGAAGTTGCCGAGGAGTGCGGTGATGGCGCCGACGACGACGAAGCTGGCCAGCAGGCGAGTCGAGAGTCTCATGACACGCTACGGCGTCATCGTGAGAATCTTTACACCGATGGTGAGTGTCGCGCTGCTGACGTACCCTACCGCATTGGGCGTCGCTCGCACGAACGCGAGGACTTCCTCGTCGGACGCACGCTCCGGCGGTGGCTCCCCCTTCCCGGAAAACACGATCTCCTGCCAGAAGCTCTTCACACTCGGCACATCCATCAGGTGGATCCCATTGGAGAAGAGCCGGCGCACGCCCGACGACTCCACCTGGTCCACCGGCTGCGCCGTCTGCCCGCTCGCCCACTTCCGTCGCTTGAGCAGGAAGAGCTTCGACGCTTCGTCCCTCGCCAACGTCGAGACCGGATTGGCGCGGTTGACGATCAACACAAATCCGTCCTGCGCTCGCGCGGCGGCGGGCAGCGCAGCGAGTGCGACACTGGCCACGCTCAGCGCGACGATCCAGGCGGGGCGCGTCATCAGAAGGCGAACTGTGCGCCGAACTGAACGAGGTGTGTCGTGAGGTGCAGCGTCTTCGCGGCGACGATGGCGTTCAGCTCGTCCTGATTGGGCGCCGCGAGCCGGTTGCCATTCACGTGATGATATTCCGCCTTGATGACGAATGCGCGCGTCATCCAGCGGCTCAGCACCAGGGCTGCTTCGCGGTGATACTCTAGCGATGGCGCCGCGGCGACGTTCGTATTGACGAACTGGCTGCTGAGGATGTCGTATTGCGCGCCCACTTGCCATTCCGGCGTGAGCCGATACGCCGCCAGGACGTAGCCGCCTGTCGTTCGCTCGTCGCCGACCTCGGATGCGTGGGCGATCTCGCTCTCGAGTGTCAGCGCGTTCGTGCGATAGGCCATCTGTCCCGCGAAGACGGTAAACCGAGCGCCGGCGGCCTCGACGACGGTGCCGGAATACGACGAGCTTCCGACACTCAATCCTCGAAGCGGCGTTTGCACCACGACTCGGCCGCCGACGACGTTTCGATTCGCTTGCTGCTCGAGGTTGCCGCCGACGGCGACACCTGCGCCGGGCCTATAGAATCGCTCGGGAACGGCAAATCGCTCGAGATCGTTTCCGCCGGCGTATGCATCGTACGCGATGCTCCACGCTCCGACGTCTTCCGTTCCGGAGACGCCGACTCCCGTATACGATTCGCCCGCAAAGCCGGCCGGCCCATAAATGCCCTGGGGCAAGTCGAGAAACGGACGCAACGTGCCGACGTCGAACACGTCCGTGTAGATGCCGAATGGGTGCTTGACCTGACCGATGCGAAATGAGAGCCGGTCGTTCAGCTTGTAGTCGGCGAACACGTAGTCGAGGCCGGACGTCGTGCTGCCCGCGACGCGCGCGATCTCGCCCTGGGCATGTACTGACAGTTGCTCGGTGACGCTCTTCGCGAGGTTGATCGCCATCAAGACGTCTCGATACTCGCCCTCGCGAGTGCCGGCCAGGAAATTGTTGTCGCTGGTCCGGCCGTACGACCAACTGGCGAAGCCGTGGACGATCGCCGGCTGTGTCGACTCCTGGGCGTGCGTGGAGGCGCCTCGGACGAGCAGTCCGATCGCGATCAGGCCACGCTTTGCATGCCGCATGTGTGTCTCGTCAGTGCCACTTGCTTCGCCGAATGGCGACCTCGAGCCAGAGTTCGGGCGCGAAGTGACTTGAACGTGACCCCATCATGGGGACGGCACGCATCTATAGTTGTCGGCAGCACACGCCAAAAGATGAGCACTGATCAACTATTCTCCAATCTCGCACTGGCGCTCGCTGCCAGCGGCAACGTGAGCCGCCGATAGCGGCGAAGGTACTATGTTGCGGCAAGCACGCAGCCCCGTGTCATACCAACCGTGAGCACACCACCCATGTTTGACTGTACCGCGCATCGGAACCGAGCCCGACTCGTCTCGGCCCTGTCGCGACTCGTCGTCCTCATTGGCGCGGCCTTCTTCGCCGAGGCCGCGCGCGCGCAGACGCCGTCATTTGCCATCGACGCGGCGCTCAGTCCGCCCTTTCCCAGCGGGCTGACGGCGGCACCGGCCGGCGGGAGGGTCGCGTGGATCTTCGACGCGCAGGGCAGCCGCAACATCTGGGTGGGAGAGCCGGGCGCCAACGGATCATTCACGTCGAGACAGTTGACCAGGTTCACCGGCGACGTCGGCGTGGAGATTGGAACGCTCGCGTGGACCTCCGATGGCCAGGCGCTCGTGTTCGAGCGCGGTGGTGAGCCGAACCCGCGCGATCTCCCACTCGGATCCACGCCCGGTCAGCTCTGGACGATCTCGCTTGGCGACACGACGCCACGGCTGATCGGTGACGGCAGCTCGCCGGTGATGTCGCCTACTGGAAACACCGTCGCCTACGTCGCCCGGAATTCCATCGTGCTCGCTCCGTTGGACGGCAGCGGCAAGCCGCAGACGGTCGTTCGCGATCTCGGAAGAGACGGCGCGCTCGCCTGGGCGCCAGACGGCTCGCGCATCGCATTCGTGAGTAACCGCGGCGATCACAATCTCGTTGGCGTGTACGACCTCGGACGCAAATCGATCACGTGGCTTGCGCCGAGCGTCGATCGGGACGCCAGTCCCATCTGGTCGCCCGACGGCGGGAAGATCGCGTTCATCCGTATTCCTCCCGGCGCGCCCGGTCCCTTCTCATCGACGCGTACTGCCGAGCCGTGGTCCATCTGGCTCGCCGATCCCACGACAGGAAAGGGACACGAGCTCTGGCACTCCAACGCCGGTGCGGGCAGCCGATTCTATCCGTTGGAGGGAGGCTACGCGTTCGCGTGGGGCGCGGACGACAGAATCGTCTTTCCGTGGGAGAAGACCGGCTGGGTCCATCTCTACAGCATCGCGTCCACGGGCGGCGCGCCGACGCTGCTCACGCCCGGCGACTTCGAGATCTTCAGCGCCGCGTTGAGCCCGGACCGCCGCCGCATCGTGTATGCGTCCAACCAGGACGACCTGGATCACCGGCACCTCTGGCAAGTCCCCGTCGCGGGCGGAACGCCGGTGCCGGTGACGACTGGACAGACAATCGCGGATCTTCCCGTGTTGACGAGCGACGGCCACTCGGTCGTGTTTCTAGGCGCGGATGCGAAGAGCGCGATGCGGCCGGTCATGATCTCGCAGTCCGGCGATCGATTCGGTGCACCACGAGACATCGCGCCGCAAACGATGCCCGCCGAGTATCCCGGCGCGAAGTTCGTCGTCCCGCAACAGGTGATCTTCCGTTCGCCCGACGGGATGATGGTCCACGGCCAGCTCTTTCTTCCGCCCGGCGAACCCCGCGGCACGCGACACCCCGCCCTGCTCTTCTTTCACGGCGGCCCGTATCGCCAGATGCTCCTTGGCGCGAATCCGATGGGTGCGTACTCGTACATGTACGCGATGAATCAGTATTTCGCGAGCCGCGGATACGTCGTGCTGTCGGTCAACTATCGAGGTGGCACCGGGTACGGCCTGGATTTCCGCGTGCCGCCAAAGTTCGGTCCGTACGGAGCGAGTGAGTTCAACGACATCCTGGGCGCCGCGAGCTTCCTCAACGCCAGGCCAGACGTCGACTCGAAGCGACTCGGCGTCTGGGGCGGGAGCTATGGCGGCTACATGACCGCGCT
>JAQBPV010000200.1 GCA_028287345.1 Gemmatimonadota bacterium | reverse complement strand
CCACGGTGCGCGTCGGGTTGTCGGTCATCGTGTCGACGATCAGCGCGACGCCGCCCGGGCCGTAGCCTTCGTACGTCGCCTCCTGGATGTCGTTGCCCTTCAGCTCACCGGTGCCGTTCTTGACGGCGCGCTCGATGTTGTCCTTGGGCAGCGACTTGGCGCGCCCCGCATCGATCGCGAGTCGCAGCCGCGCATTCGCCGACGGATCGCCGCCGCCCAGCTTGGCAGCCATCGTGATCTCGCGAATGAGCTTCGTGAACAAGACACCACGCTTGGCGTCCGTAGCCGCCTTGTAGTGCTTGATGTTCTTCCATTTACTGTGGCCGGCCATAACTCGATCAGTCTGATTGGCGGTGGATGTGCAGGTGCGGAATATAGCCCTTGAAGAGATCGACCGCGGAAGATCTGCAGCGGAAGATCCGACGTCGGAAAGATCAACTGCCTGACGCGGATGCACACGGAGGACGGCCGGATTTTCACGGATACTGCTACGCCGCAACGCTCCATGCAGGGCTACATCAAGAAAAAGGTTGCTTCCTTGAAGCCGCGGATCGATGGAATTGGCCTGCCCGAGGTACGATCCGTGTAAATCCAGCAGTGCTCCGTGCCCATCCGTGTCAGGCAGTGGCAGTTGCTTCGGAAAGGGCGGAGGGGAATTGAAAAGGCAGGATCAACTCCACGGTTGATCCTGCCTTTCCGAATCTTCTGCCCCTGCCTGCTAGGGCGCGATCCGCACCGCCAACTGCGCCCTGAAGCCCGTCATATCAGCGTGCACCGACGTGTTCGTCGGCTGCGCGATCGCGAGCCTGCCCAACGTGTAGCCGACGCTCGGGAACGCCGCGATACCGCCGAGCCCGATGCGCGTCCGCAACCCGAACGTGCCCAGGTAGCTCGACTGCGTGTGCTGCACCAGCACCGCACCCGCTCCCGTCGGAACGTTCTGCACCCAGAGCCGCCCTTCGACGCTCGGCTCCACCACCGTACCGAGCACTGGAAGCCCGATGCCGACGTACGCATTCGAAATGTTCTCGCGTCCCGCCGGATCACCGTTGGCGTAGTTGCCCTGCGCGCGGAAGACGTTGTATGCCGCGACCGTGATGTCGTTGCCCGACAACGTGTTCGTCATCACGGCCTGCGCGATGAGCCGGTTGCCCGTGTTGTAGATCGAGCTGCCGGCAACGTCGTCGCCGAACGCCGAATACGTGAGGCCGAGCGAGACGCGCCCGTTGCCCAGTGAGTGATCGACGCCGACCTTCGCCCGGTACTCGTCACCAGGCGTGAACTTGAGCGTCGTTCCCGGCTGGTTGAACGGCTCGTATTCCGCCGAGCGGCGCATCGAGCCGCCGAAGCCGATGTTCCAGTCGCCGATGGGTCGCGCGATGGCGACGCCGCCCGTAACCGCGAGGCCGGTACCCAGGTTCGAAATGGGGAATGCCAGGAAATCGCTACCGATTCGGCCGGCTGCCGTCACCTGGTCGAGATCGACTGTCGACTTGCCGGTGGGCAGGTTCAAGCCGCCGGTGAGGACGATGAAGTCGGTGCCGAGCGTCAGGTTGCCGCGGAGCTGTGTGTCGGTAAGGCCACTGACTTCGCTCACGGCGCTGCCCGTCGTCACCTTCGCGCGTGCGTACGACGTGCCGACGTCGAAGGTGAATCGCGAGCCGAAGGGAATGGTCACGAACACCGGAATGGCGAGCTCGGATATCTTCTCGTCGTTCGGTGCCTTGATCTTGTACTGGATGTACTGCGGTGCCAACCGAAGCTCTGCGTCGAACACCGACTGCGCACCGAGCGAGGGCGCAACGACGGCCGCGAGCGCGAGAGGAAGCAGACTACGCATGTGCGGTCTCATGGCTATGGGCGCTTGATGACGATCGTGACCTTGGCCGTTCCCGTCGGATTGTCGCTGCCAGTACCAGCCGACACCGGATCCTTGGAGCCAGGCGTCGTCACGACACTTCCGCCGCCTACCGCACCACCGGTCGCTGCTCCACTCGCCGACGGATTCAGGTCGCCCGCCGTGTTCTGAACGGTGCTGCCCAATCCTGCCGTCGTCGTGGTGCCGGCCGGTGCGCTGCCCTGCGTTGCCGCACTCACGACCGCGCCCTCTGCCGTGCCCTTGAGGCTCAGTTCCACCGTCGTCGCCGTCACCGCGTCACCTGCCGCAGCCTGCGTAACTTCCTGGCTCTTCTGCTGCGCGGACTGGAAGCCGGGATCGATGCGAACAGCCTCATTGAAGTAGCGCGCCGCATCGTCGTACTTCCCTTCGTCTTCGGCTCGCAAGCCGCGGCTGTACGCGAGGAACGCCTGCATCGACCGCGTGGGCCGCTGCTCGATCGCATTGCGCTCAGCCGGCGATAGCGTGACGCCGAGCTGTCCGAAGAGATCGAGGGCAATCCGCTTCTCGAGGTTGAACACCGCCTCGAGCTGGTCCGAGGCGTTCACCGATCCGCGGATCTGGCTCGTGGGGACGTCGACGACTGCTGCGTCAGCGCGCAGATCGAATGCGCCGACCTGATTGAGCGAACCCTGCACGACGCGTCCGGCGCGCACCAGCTTGCCCGCGCGAACGTTGCTCGTGGCGTCGGTGGCGCCGCTGCGCTGCAACGCCATTTCGTCGAGCAGCGCCTGCATCCGCGACCGCTCGACGAGCGTCAGCTGCGACGAGCGCGCGAGGTCCGTGGTGAGCAGCTCGGCGAAGCCACGCTCGAGTGGACGCAGCGTCGTGTCCGGCCCAGAAAATCGAAGCGGCATCACCGCAATGACTCTCGGCGACGTCGGCTGCCCGGCGAGCGATGCTTCCTGCTGCACCGCCTTCTTGGCGTCGGCGTCGATTTCCTTGCGCGTCAGGGCGGCGAGCCGCGACTGCAGCTGGCTGCGTACGCGACTCGTGCGACCGTAGGTGATGTACGACGAATACGCCGCCTTGGCCGCTGCCAGATCGCCAAGCTCCTCGTCACTGAGGCCGAGGTAGAGCGCTGTCGTTCCATCCTTGGGGTCGAGGCGCGTCGCCGTCTCGAGCGCCGTGCGGGCGTCGGGATAGCGTGCGGCCTTGTAATAGGCGATGCCGAGTGACCGGTTGACGGCTGCCGACGTCGGCGTGGACTTCTGCTGTTGCTCCAACCGCGTCACGGACTCTCCAGTGGTCATCCCGCCTGTGGCGCAGGCAGTGAGACCGAGGACGAGAAGGGCGGTGGAAATGGGGGGCTTGAACATACGCATGCAACCGCCTCCTAGCGGTCCGGGTCGAGCATGTCTTCGAAACGCATCCACTGCGCGTAGAAGTACAGGTCCACGTAGCCGGTGCCGCCGTTGCGGTTTTTCCGCACCAACAGCTCCGTCGCGCCCTCGATACCTCGGGCGCTATCGTACATCCCTTCACGGAACAGCGCGAGTACCACGTCTGCCCGCTCCTTCACTGCGCCCTGTGCGCCGAAGTCGTCGAGCACGGGCCGATGGTCGTCGCGCGCGGTGAGTCCGGGCAGCGGAGTGGTCACCACAATGGCCACCCCCATATCGAGCGCGAGCTGTTTGAGCGCGCGCACGGCGGTCGCCGCCTCTTCGGCCGAATCGCGCACGCCGGGCAGCAGGGCGTGCAGCCCATCCACCACCACCAGCGCGATGTCCTTGAGCGCCCCGAGCTCCTCGGCGATGGCGGGCACGCCGCGCGAAGGTGCTCGTTCGATGATCGGCAGGTCGTCCCGCAGCCGGACAGCGGCTGCGCCCACGCTCACCCGGGCGATGTCGTCGAGTGTGCCGCGCCGGAGGTCGTCCACGCGCGTGCGTCCCTCGATGGCGAGCGCGCGCTCGAGAATGCGCTCGGGGAGCATCTCGCCGGAGTAGAACAGCGTGCGATGGCTCTCCTGCGAGACCCGGAGTGCAACGGCCAGTGCGAAGGCGCTCTTGCCGCTGCCGACGTCTCCGCCCAGGACGACGAGATCACCGCGCCGCAGCCCGCCGCCGAGCAGCTTGTCGAGGCTCGGAAACCCAGAGGGAACGGTGTCGGCTGGCGAGGCCCCATCGGCAACAGCGTCGACGCGGCCAAGCAGGAGCGACAAGGGGGAGATATCAGCACCGCGCGGCATGGCCCAAGATAGGGTTC
Organism: Gemmatimonadota bacterium; assembly: GCA_028287345.1. Classification (GTDB taxonomy): domain Bacteria; phylum Gemmatimonadota; class Gemmatimonadetes; order Gemmatimonadales; family Gemmatimonadaceae; genus AG11. The sequence continues at coordinate 814 of JAQBPV010000200.1, read as the reverse complement.
ATCGAGCGAACGGAGCAAGGAAAAACACGCTCTTTCCCAAACAAATGTGGAGCGTCAGCCCTTGAGCGAAGCGGTCAGGGCGTCCAGTTCGGCGCGGGATTGTGCATCGAGGTAGGTGGCCGCCGCTGCGGCGAGTGCGGCAACCTCCTTCGCGACGGGGGCGGATTGTCCGTCGACGCTGAGGTCGGCGCACCGGATCACAGGCGTCCGGACGGCAGCGGGCAGGGCCAAGGTGCCGAGCCATGCCTTGGCTCCGGCGCAGCGAGCCAAGCGCGCCTCGCGGTCGTCGTCGAGCACGAGCGTGCACTCGTGCGCGAGCCTGGCCGCCACGAAACACGCGAGCGCCACTTCGCGTGCGCCGCCAATTGGCGCCCGTCCGGCGAGGTACGCCAGATGGCGGAAGCGAAAGCTCGGCGCTTGGAGCGCGTACGGGAGGGTGGGCGGCACGGGAGAAACTTGGACAGTGGGAAGATCGGAGGATAGGAGGTCCTTTCGTCGCGCCCAATGGAGGACAGCGAGAAAGGGAAAGGGCAGAAAGCGACTGAAAGAGCAGGATGACTACGGACCCGAGTCTTATGGTTGATCCGGCTGTTTCAGTCTTCTTCTGCCATTTCCTTTTGACATTGGCATAACCACCAGCCCCGAAGGCAACGCCGATCCTTCATCGTCCTATCCTCCCGCCGCCCCTCCTATAGTTAGCTTTGGTCCATGCCTCTTCAGGTCAAGGCCGTCCTCTGGGTCGACGACGAGGCGGAACTGCTCGAGCCACATCGCATCTTCTTGCGTGACAAGGGGTTCGAAGTCGAAACCGCCA
>JAQBPV010000186.1 GCA_028287345.1 Gemmatimonadota bacterium | reverse complement strand
GATCTCGCGTCGGCGCGAGGCATCATCATCGCCGATACCAAGTTCGAGTTCGGGCGCGACCGCGACGGCAGCATCCGGCTCATCGACGAAGTGCTCACCCCGGACAGTTCGCGCTTCTGGCCAGCCGATCGCTACGTGCCCGGCGGTACCCAGCCGAGCTTCGACAAGCAGCCGTTGCGCGACTATCTGGATTCTGAACGACGTGCTGAACGCTGGAATGGCGACGCGCCTCCCCCGCCCCTCCCGGAAACGGTGATCGCGGCGACGAGCGAGCGATATCTCGACGCCTTCCAGCGGATTACCGGCGCGCCGCTCGACTTAACGGACCTCTGACCCCATCTCTGTGAGCTTCGCCCGAGAAGGACTCATCTTCATCGCCATCGCCGCGCTGATCGCCATGGGCACTTTTGCCTTCGCGCTCAATCGCCGCTCGTGGCCGCTGTGGCTGCTCGCCTTTCTGCTTACGGTCATCGCACTGTGGGTCGCCTACTTCTTCCGCGATCCCGAGCGCACCGGCGAGCGCAGCGAACAGGTCGTCATCGCACCTGCGGACGGCAAGGTCGTGCTGATCAGCGAGGTCGACGAGCCCAGCTTCATGGGCGGCCGCGCACAGCGAGTGTCGATCTTCATGAACGTGTTCAACGTGCACGTGAACCGGTATCCGGTGAGCGGCGTCGTGAAATACGTGCAATACAACCCAGGCAAGTTCCTCAATGCCTCCGCGGAGAAGTCGAGCCTCGAAAACGAGCAGATGTCGGTGGGCATCGAGACGCCACGCGGCCGCTTGCTCGTTCGGCAGATAGCGGGACTCATCGCTCGCCGCATCGTGACGTACAGCAAGGTCGGCGAGAAGGTCACGCAGGGCGACCGCATGGGCCTCATTCGATTCGGGTCGCGCGTGGACGTGTTCCTTCCGATGGATGCCAAGGTGCGCGTGAAGATCGGCGAGATGACAATTGCCGGCACCTCTGTCGTCGCGGAGCTCGCACCGCGATGATGGCCGCGAAGCTGCGCCGCCCGAAGCGGCCGAACATGCGACGCGCCGTCATCCTCTTTCCGAGCGGACTCACGCTCGGCAACCTGTTCTTCGGCGTCTTCGCGATCATTACTGCATCACGCGGCGATTTCCGGATGGCCGGCGTCTGGGTGCTGTGGGGCGGCATCTGCGATGCGCTCGACGGACGTGTCGCACGCGCGACCAACGCCGGCAGCCAGTTCGGCGAGGAGCTCGACTCGCTCGTCGACGCCGTGTCGTTCGGCCTCGCGCCGGCGATGATCATGTACTTCGCGGTGCTCAACCGCGACGGGTGGGATTGGATCTTCGTCTTCCTGTTCGCCGCCTGCGCCGTGATGCGGCTCGCGCGCTTCAACATCGAGCAGGCCGGCACCGCGAAGACCTACTTCCAGGGACTCCCGAGTCCCGCGGCGGGCATCACGCTCGCCTCGTACTACTGGTTCAGCCAGTCGTGGCTGTATCGCTACGGCGCCATCGGCGATCTCCCATGGCAGGAGATGCTGCGCTTCCTCATGGCGGCGTTGGCGTTCCTGATGATCAGCAACGTTCCCTATCCGGTCTTTCCACGCACCGGATTCCGCAGCCTTCGCGCGCTGGGCGGATTGATTCTCGTCGTCGGCTCGCTGGCGTTGCTCGCAACGAAGAAGTTCGAGTACTTCTTCCCGCTGACGCTGATCTACGTCGCGTGGGGACTCATCCGCTGGGTGTTCTCCGGCCTCTTCGAGCGCCGGCAGCCGACGATTCCCTACGATCTCTCCGAAGGCGAAGACGACGAGGACGAAGAGGAGTTCGAGCTCGGCACCTCGCAGGTACACGCGACCCGGCAGGGACATCGCGACAGCAAGGTGGTGCGCACGGACAACATTGCTGCATTGCCGCGCACGCAGGAGCGTCCAGCGCGACCGGAACGTCCTGAGCGTCCTGACCGCGGCCCACGTCCGGATCGCACCGAGGACAAGGGGCCCCGGCCCCAGCGCACCGAAGCCGAACGGGCAGCGCGTCGCGAGAAGCGCGACAAGCGGGACAAGCGCGAGCCACGCCCAGAGCGTGGGCCGCGTCCGCCGCGTACCGGTGAAGAAGCAGTCGCCATATCCGCCGTCGACGTTCTCGCCATCGACGAGAGCCCGAGCGATGCCGGCATCGATCAGGAAGTGGTCGGTCGCATTCCAGGCGCACCGGAGACCGCTCTCGCCACCGTCGGTGCAGAGGGAGCACCGGCCCGCAAGCGGAAGCGTCGTCGTCGCCGTGGGGAGCGCAAGGAGCGCACGCCAGGTGACACAACGTCAGGCGCCAGCGGCGACGCCGGCGGCAGCGACGAAGGCGATGGTGGATTCGACGACGAGCCGAGCGAGTCGGATTCGAGCTCGCCGTATTCGGCGCCGCCCTCGACTGGACTCGTTGAATCGCACGTACCCACGCCGCCACCGTTGCCACCCACGCACGCACCCTCGACTGAACCGCACGAACCATGATTCGATATCGCGTCGCCGTACACGTCGTTCCTCGTCGCGGCCTGCTCGACCCGCAGGGGAAAGCCGTGGCTGACGCACTGCACACTCTCGGCTTCGGCGGCGTCGCCGCGGTGCACGTCGGACGTCATCTCGTACTCGAGATCGATGCCCCCGACGAGTCCGGAGCGCGCGAGCAGACGTCACGGATGTGCGAGAAGTTGCTCGCCAATCCAGTTACCGAAGACTTCGAGATCGCCACGGTGTCGCGCACATGAAGTTCGGCATCGTCACCTTTCCCGGCTCCAACGGCGACTACGACGCCTACCGCGGCGTCATTGAAGCGCTCGGCGAAGAGGCGGTGTATCTGTGGCACAAGGATCACGACCTTCAGTCGGTGGACGTCGTCATTCTTCCTGGTGGCTTCAGCTACGGCGACTATCTTCGCGCCGGCGCCATTGCGAGGTTCAGTCCAATCATGACCGAGGTGCGTGCGCACGCCGATCGCGGCGCGCCCATTCTCGCCATCTGCAACGGCTTCCAGGTGGCATGCGAGGCAGGCCTTCTCCCGGGAGCACTGCTCCGCAACAACTCGTTGAAGTTCGTGTGCGCGCCTGTATCGCTTCGCGTCGAGAATGCGGCCACGATGTTCACTTCGGGGTACGACGCGAAGGACATCGTCACGCTGCCCATCGCGCACGGCGACGGACGCTACAGCGCGGACGAGGAAACCCTGCAACGCCTCGAGGGCGAGGGACAGGTGGTCTTCCGCTATGCGCCCGATGCACTCCAGGCCGAGGAAGCGTACAACCCCAATGGCTCCATGAATGACATCGCGGGCATCGTGAGTGCACAGGGCAACGTGCTCGGCATGATGCCGCATCCAGAGCGCGCCGTCGATCCGCTGCTCGGGCCCGCCGATGGGCTTCCTCTCTTCGAATCCATCCTTCATCGCGTCGCTGCCTGACGAGGAGCGCTCCATG
>JAQBPV010000135.1 GCA_028287345.1 Gemmatimonadota bacterium | reverse complement strand
TGTTCATGCGGTTCATCATCGACAAGGTGCTGCTCAACAAGGCGCTCGACACGCCCGCTCGGCTCATTCGGCTCAACCTCGCCGGCGCAACGTTCCTCGTCGTCATCACGCTCTCGAGCGTACTCGGCCTGCTGAAGGACTATCGGCAGCGAATTCTCAACGTTCGGGTGATGCTGTCGCTGCGCCGGTCGCTATTCGACCGTCTACTGCACCTGCCGTTGCCCAGGCTGTGGGACATGAAGACCGGCGGCATCCTCTCACGTCTCACTGGGGACGTCGAGACGACGACCGGGCTGTTGCAGATGGCGATCGTCTCGCCGGCGCTGTCGATCATCCGTCTCGTCATCGGCATCGGTGTATTGATGACGCTCAACTGGCGACTCGCGCTGATGGCGATGGCGGTGATTCCGGGCGCGGTGTTCATCAGCTTCTGGTCGTCGAAGCGCATTCGTCCGATCTATCGCGCCGTGCGCAAGGACGCGGAGATCATCGACGGACGCGTCGGCGAGACGTTCTCGGGCATTCGCGTCGTGCGTGCGTTCAGTCGCGAGGCGCGCGAGCTCGTCGACTACATGACGGGCCGGCATACGATCCTGCGCAAGGAACTGTTCGCGCATCGTCGCGAGCTCGCGTTGTGGACGTCGTGGGGATTGATGACGGCCATGGTGAACGTCGTCATCGTCTGGTACGGCGGGTACCTGAACGTGCGGGGCCGCGCCTCGATCGGCGACATCATGGCCTTCCAGTGGTACACGTTCCTGTTGATGAATCCGGTGTGGAACATCGTCAACTCGTTCTCCGAGCTGCAGCGTTCGTTGGCGGCGATGGAGCGCGTGTTCGAAGTCCTCGCGATGGAGAACGAGAAGCCCGATCGCGCCGACGCGATAGATGCGCCGGAGATCGTGAGGGATATTCAACTCGACAACGTGGAGTTCGAATATCGCGAAGGCCGGCCTGTCGTGCAGGATTTCAACGTCTCGGTGCGTGGGGGCTCAGTGGTCGCGCTGGTGGGTCGCAGCGGAGCAGGGAAGACGACGGTCACCGATCTCGTAGCGCGCTTTCACGATCCCACACAGGGTCGGATTCTCGTCAACGGGACGGACATCCGCGACTTTCGGCTGCGTACGTATCGGGATCTTCTCGCTATCGTGCAGCAGGACGTCTTCCTCTTCGACGGTTCCGTGCGAGACAACATCGCGTACGGGCGGTTCGATGCGACGGACGAGGAGATCATCGACGCGGCGCATCGCGCGAATGCGCACGAGTTCATCGAGAAGCTGCCCGAGGGCTACGAGACGTTCGTGGGCGAGCGGGGCGTGAAGTTGTCAGGCGGGCAGCAGCAGCGGTTGGCGATCGCGCGGGCGATCCTCAAGTCGCCGCAGATCCTCATTCTCGACGAAGCGACGAGCAATCTCGATACGGAGAGCGAGCAGCTCATCCAGGCGTCGATGGCTGGGCTCTTGGCAGGTCGGACGACGTTCGTGATTGCGCATCGGTTGTCGACGATTCGTCGGGCGGACTTGATTCTTCTTATGGAGGACGGGCGCATCGTCGAGCGGGGGACGCACGATGAGTTGATGGCCGCGCGCGGCGGCTACTATGAAATGGTGATCCGCCAAATGGAGTCGTCGAGCGACGTGTGGGAGGATACGGCGGCCGACTAGCTTGTCGCCCCGAGCGCCCTCCTGCTGTCGTCCGAGCGTAGCGAGGGACGTGCTCTTGCTTTCCCTGGGTCGGGCGCGGGTCGTCACGGGTGGATAGGCTTGTGCGGTTGTTGCACTGCAGCATATTCGCGGCGAGAGTTCGCTGTCTCGCGGGAGTACAGTCGCGGTCGATCGTTTCGCGGCTGAATATCCACTTGGCCAGCAATAGAGTCCCGATGAATGACAACTCTCCCGCCACCGTTGTGACGCGCGACAACCGCGATCCCTTACATCACTCGATGTAGGCTCCGAGGTAACGAGAGACTTCATGATGCAAATGAGATCACGCGGAATTCTCGTCGTCATTGCCGCCTTTGCGCCGGTAACGACCGGACTCGCGCGGGAGCATGGTGTCGCGGAGGCCACCATTCACATCGGCACGATGGATTTCGCGACCGGCACGCTTAGCGTACCGACGGCCGGCTCAAGCCAAGCTATTCGAGGGTTTGCTCCGTTGTGGAACGCTGACGGCACAAAATTGATCTACCTGTCCAGAACGAGCGACTCCGACAGTGGTCGGACTACCTTGAATGTCGAGTCGAACGGAGCAACGAGACGGGTCGTTACTGACATCTCGCTTGGTGGTGCGATGAGCGTCACGACGGATCCAGACGTTGTCTTGATTGAAGGCGCGAACGGGAACGGCGAGTCTGGCGTGCTTCAAGTGAATTTGCTGACCGGAAGGTCGATGATGTTGGCGGCCGGTGCTCGCGCGAGTTTTGTCAGTGGAGACCGGACACACTTGTACTTCTTTCGCGGTGAAGGCACGCATCATGAACTCGTCGAGCTCGACCTCTCAACGCGCCGGGACCGCACCCTCATCAGTTACGAACACGCGCCGGATATTCCGGAGTCGGCATACGTGTCGCCCGACCGAAGTCACGTCTACTATCGCATTCCCGATGCGGGAGCGAAAACGCCGGAGCCGCAGAGTCGGATCATCGAACGCGATCTGGCATCGGGCCACGAACGGAACCTTCTATCCGGCCGTCTCGGTCACCTGCGACCGTCCCCGGATGGCCGGTATGCGGTCGTGCGTCAGCTAGATCCTGCCAGGAAATGGGTGGCCATGCGGTTACTCCCACTGACGGCTGCTCAACCGGTGAGCGATTTGATGCGAGCGGAGGGTAACGCTGCGCTGTTTTTCTCGTTCTGGTCTCGCGACAGTCGCTCCGTGGTGCTCCAAATGCCGGAGAATGGACGGCCGACCAACTGGTGGATGTCGCTTGCCGATCGGCGACCGCACACGTTGCACGTCTTCGTCAGTGCAGCAACCGTTCATCCGAACGGGAAGACAATCGCCTTTACCGCCATCGATGACTGACGAGCGACTACCGGGTGTAATCGGCCACCGTCATCGGATCGCTTGATCAGTGATCGATACCGCGGGCTTTCACCTTGCTGCCGGTGCTCATCATCGGCTCCGTGACGGTCTGGATGAGGTTCTTCGCGGCTGCCAGCGCGACTCGACGAGCGGTCTTCGCCGTTGCGCGTGATTTCTTTGCAGCCATCGACCTGTTCCGTTCGCGCTACTTGCGTCGCGTCGCCGTCAGTCGCTGCGCACCTGCCTGCACGACGAGTCGTTCCCCATCCCCTTCGAACGAGTACGTCGTCTTGTTGCCCCGTTGGAAGAACCGCTCGGAGGTTTCCGCGAGCAACTCGTTCTTCGCCGTCTGGCCATTCTGCTGGATGGCGAGAGCCCGGCCGACGCGGCTCACGACGAGGCTCGCCGGTCCCAGCTCATAGGTGCCGACGTAGCGGTCGAGCACCTTGTCGTCCACCGCGATGCCCTTACGAGCAGGCTGGGGAACGTAGTCCTCGCCGCGCAACAGCTTGAGCGCGGCGTCCACGATCTCGGAGGGCGGCACCGCATCCGGCAGGAAGTCGGAATTGGTC
>JAQBPV010000110.1 GCA_028287345.1 Gemmatimonadota bacterium | reverse complement strand
CGAGCGACCGCTGCTGCGACACGATGGTCGTCACCGCGACGACGTGATCGGGGTCGGTGGCGTGGCGCATGCCGAGCAGGAAGCCGAGGACGGTGACGGAGAGCAGGGCGGTCAGCATCTACGCTGGCCTCCCGAGCGCAGCGCGCGCCAGGAACGCCCCCGCGAACACCGCAGCTACGCCCAACGCCACACTCGCGACGACATTCAACATCGCCAACCCACTACCGCCTTTCTCCATCAGACCAAGCGTCTCCGCACTGAACGTCGAAAAAGTCGTGTAGCCGCCGCAGAGGCCCACGGCGACCAGCAGCCGAGTCGCGTTCGCACTCTCGCCCTGCTGCCGCGCAACGACGACGAGAATGGCGCCGAGCAGCAGCGAGCCGGTGACGTTCACGATCAGCGTGCCGATAGGAAAGGCAACGGCACCTACGCGCGGCATCGCGTCGTCGAGCCGGCTCTGTGCCCAGCTGCCGACGACGAAGCGGGCGACCCCGCCAATGGCACTGCCGACCGCGACATAGACGTAGTTCATCATCCGGGCTCTTTGCGCATTCCAGCGACACAATCTAACGTCCCTGCACCATGACTGCCCCCATCTCATTCGGCGACGTCCAGGCTGCTCGCGAGCGCATCTCGCCCTACCTCACCGCGACGCCCTTCCGCCATTATCCTGCCCTCGACGCGCTGCTTCCCGGCGTCTCCCTCTTCGTCAAGCACGAGAACGTCCAGCCGACCGGGTCGTTCAAGGTCCGCAACGGGCTCTCGTCGATCACGGCGCTCGACTCGGCCCAGCGCGCCCGCGGCGTCGTCGGCGCAACGACCGGCAATCACGGGCTCGGCCTCGCGTTCGGCGGAGCTCAGATGGGCGTCGACGTCACCATCTGTGTCCCCACAGGCAACAATCCCGAGAAGAATGCCGCGTTGCGCGCGTGGGGCGCGAACGTCATCGAGAAGGGGAAGGACTACGACGAGGCGGTCGCGGTCGCGCAGGGATTGGTCGAGTCGAAGGGACTCACACTCTGTCACTCGACGAACAACGTCCACGTGCTCACCGGTGCAGGCACGATGACGCTCGAGATCCTCGAGCAGAGCAAGGAGCTCGACGTCCTCATCATCGCCATCGGTGGCGGGTCGCAGGCGGTGGGCGCGATCACGGTGGCGCGCGAGCTGCGACCCAACCTGCGCATCATCGGCGTTCAGGCGACAGGCGCGCCGACTTTACACGACAGCTGGCACGCGAAGGAACAGCGCAAAGGCTTGCGTGCCGACACGTTCGCCGACGGCGTCGCCACGCGGTCGACGTATGATCTCACATTCGGTTCGCTCGTCGACGGTCTGTCCGACTTCATCACCGTCACCGATGCCGAGACGGCCGAGGCGCTGCGGGTGATCATCTCGACGACGCATCATCTCGTCGAGGGCGCCGGCGCGATGGGTGTCGCCGCGGCGATGAAGCTTGGGCGTCAGCTCGAAGGCCAGCGCGTCGGCGTGGTGTTCTGCGGTGCGAACCTCGACAGCGGTGTGCTGCGGAAGATTCTCAACCGCGAGATGTAGTCAGCTGACCTTGCGCGTCTTCCGCTTGAGGAAGTCCATCAGGATGAACTGCCCCAACGTCATCGTCGTCGTGAAGTAGGCCTTGCCTCGGCTGATCTCACTCATGCGCTTCACGAACTCCACGAGCGCACGGTCGCGGGCGAGCATGAAAGTGTTGATCATGATCCCCGATTTCCGGCACGCCGCGACTTCCTGCAGCGTCTTCTCGATGACCGTGACGTCGAGCCCGAAGGAATTCTTGTAAATCTGCCCATCGGGCATCGTCAGCGCGCTCGGCTTGCCATCGGTGATCATGATGATCTGGCGCATGTCCTTCTTCTGCGCCATCAACAGCCGACGCGCGAGCTTCAGCCCTTCCGCCGTATTCGTGTGGTATGGCCCTACCTGCGCACTCGCGAGCGTCGCTAGGGGAATCTCCTCGGCCGAGTCGTGAAAGAGCACGACCTTGATGGAGTCCCCGGGGAACTGCGTGCGAATCAGGTGCGTCAGCGCGAGGGCGACTTTCTTGGCTGGTGTAAAGCGGTCTTCGCCATAGAGAATCATCGAGTGCGAGCAGTCCAGCATCAGCACCGTCGCGCAGCTGGAGCGATACTCGGCTTGACGCACCATCAGGTCGCCGTAATCGAGGTCCATTGGAACCTCGATCTTTCCCGTGCGGATCAGGGAGTTCTTGAGCGTTTCGTTGACGTCGATGTTGAGGACGTCGCCGAACTCGTACGGCTTGCTCCAGCCATCGGCCTCGATTCCGGTAGCGAGATAGGGCGTGTCGTGACTGCCGAAGCTCGACTTGCCCAGCGAGCCGAGGAGGCCGCGCAGGGTCTTGTACCCGAGGAAGTCGATGCCCTTGCCAGTGAGGTTGAAGTTGACGTCGCGCGCGGCCGCCTGCGCCATCGACCCCTTCCCGACGACCGGTTGATGGCCGGCGGGCATCTGCGGAGGCGTCTCGAGGTTGAGATAGCCCTCGTTGATCAACCGTTGCACGAGATCGTCGAGCAGCTTGGCGAGCTTGGCCTGTGACTCTTCGTCGCCCTCTCCTCGGAGTGCCTCGAGCATCTCCGGCGTGAACTGCCCACTCTGCATCAGGGCGTCCAGAATTGCCTGACGAAGGGAGTCGAGCGACCGGTCGCCGGGCTCGTCGAAGCCCATGCCGTAATAGGGCTGCCCATCGCCACCGGCAAAGCCGGACTGCAGCAGGAAGTTGGCAAGCTTGTCGAGCAGCGACTGGAGATCGACCGCATCGGCCATCTCCGGCGAGAACTTGCTGTAGGTATGGAAGCGCATGGCAATTCTCCTCAATGAGAGATATCGCCGGGGATGAATCGCGGCAATCCGGCCTCGCCCTATATTGCCTGAGTGCCCTCGGCCTCCTCGATCAATCCGTTCCGCGTCTTTCTCAAGCACCGGAACTTTCGCCTGTTCCTCAGTGGGCAGACGCTCTCGCTAATCGGCACGTGGATGCAGGCGATGGCCATCGGCTGGCTGGCGCTCGAGCTGACGAACAGTGCGTTCATGGTCGGCCTGGTTGCGACGGCGTCGTCGATTCCCATTCTCGCGCTCACGATGCATGCCGGCGTCATCGTGGACCGCTCGGACAAGCTCAAGCTCGTCAAGTGGGCGCAGGTCGCCTTTCTCGCCGACGCGACGCTCCTCTGGTGGCTCACGTACACGCATCGGATCAACATTCAGGCGCTCATCGCATTGGCGTTCATCTCCGGCTGCATCTCGGCGGTGGAAATCCCGGCGCGACAGTCGATGTTCATCGACCTGGTGGGTCGAGAGGACCTGCCGGACGCGATTGCGCTGAACTCGAGCGGGTTCAACCTTGCGCGCGTCGTCGGACCGGGTGTCGCTGCCGCGGTCATCGCGAGACTTGGCATCGCGTGGTGTTTCGCGCTCAATGCCCTGAGCTTCGTCACGGTGCTGATCGGGTTGTTCATGATCCAGTTGCCGAAGTGGGAGCCGCGCATCCATACGGTGAGCCCGTGGGAAGGCGTGCGGCAAGCACTGCGCTACATGCGAGACACGCCGAAGATCCGCGCGCTGATGTTGATGGTGACAGCGTACTCGATTCTCGGTGTCCCGGTCATTGCGCTGATGCCGGTCGTCGCGCGGGACATGTTCGGGCTCGGTGCGTCGGGGTACGGGTTGCTGATGTCGTGTCTTGGCGTCGGCGGATTGGCAGGCGCGCTCGGTCTCGCCGCGGTGGGATATCGCATGTCGCGTATCAAGCTGCTGATCGCTGCGTCGATCGCGTGGCCGGTGATTCTACTCGCCTTCTCATTTACCCGCACGCCGTGGGTCGCGTACATCCTCCTTCTCGCCATCGGCTGCACGATGATCCTGAATGGCGCAATCTCGAATGGGCTGCTGCAGGCGACCGTGCCGGACGAGCTGCGCGGACGCTTGATGGCGGCCTATGGACTTGTCGTCGTCGGCCTGGCGACGGTGGTCGGCGCGTTCGTCGCGGGATCAGTCGCCCATTGGGTCGGCGTGTCGGGAGCCATCGGAGGAGCGGCGGTGCTGATGCTGAGCTACGGTATCTGGGCATTCTTCAAACGGCCGGAATTGCGGACGTTGTGAGGGACCGTGCCGAGATCATTGCGGCGACTTTCATGACTTGAATCATGTGAATTCGCTGGAATTTGTTCCGCGGCGATGCACACAGGCGCATCGCTTATCGGCTGCGACGACAGAAAATAAAGTGCCTTGGCGAGAGCCGCCTTGCTCGCGCAGTGATGCAATGCCAAAAAATTCAAGAAATTCAAGTCATGCAGTTGCTGTTATCCGCATTGTCGGCTGCGGTTGCGGCCGAAAGCTGATCGCTGAAGACAAAAATCAGTCTTCAGCGTTCAGCCATCAGCAGACCGCTGCAGCCGCAGCTTACAGCACCAGGCTACTTCGACAACTTGTTCAGCTTGTCCTGCGCGGCATCCTCATGCGCCTTGAACGCCGGCGCCACCTTCGTCACGAGATCCTTCACTTCCTGGTTCTTGAGCGCCGGCATCAGCGTCGTATTGACCGCGTCGATCACAGCCTTGTGATACGCGACTTCGTGCTCGAGGAACGCGCGGTCGAACGCCTTGCCCTTTAGACCGTTCAACTTCTTCACCGCCGCGTAGTGATCCTTCGCCATGCCGAAGTTCTTCGGTGACGTCGGCGTCACGCCAAGCTTCTTCGCCAGATCACGGCCCTGACCACGGACGGCCGCGTGATCGCGCGCGAGCATCGCGCCGAAGTCGCGAACGTCCTTCGTCGTGCCCTTCTTCACGGCGATGTTGCCCGTCTCGATGTCCCACGTGTTGGCGGCGTCGAAGATCGCGACGATGGTCGGATCGTCGAGCTTCGCGGCCTGTGCGGTGGCGGGGCGCGCAGAGATCAACGTCGCACCGATGAGTGCGAGACCTGCCGCGCCAATGCTGTCAAGGCGAATACGCATAGCTGCTCCTGCTGAAAGAGGATGAGTTGATCGACACCGCGTGGGCTCCAACCACGGCGATGGGGTTACGATGCCTCCGGTGTAATGGATTTGTCAAGAAAAATCTTGACTTATTATTCCAGCCGTTATCTTCAGGGGGGACCGGAGGTGCCATGCGCTGGTGGGAGCAACAGATAGGCGGAACGACCCGGGGACGTCTGATCGCTCTGATCAGGCGCGGCATCGCCACGGTCGAGGAGCTCGCCGCGGACCTCGGCGTCACGGATAACGCCGTGCGTGCTCAGTTGCAGACCCTCGAGACGGCCGGGGTCATTCGCGCCGCCGGTACGCGGCAGGGCAGCGGAGCAGGGAAGCCGGCGACGGTCTACGAAATCACCCCCGACGCTGAGCCGGCGCTATCCTCGGCCTATCCGCCCGTGCTCGCTGCCCTGCTCGAGTCGCTCGTCGAACGTCTGCCGCCGGGTGACGTCGACAACATCCTCCGCGACGCGGGCAAGCGCCTTGGACAGAGCGATACTTCCAACCATCGCTCGCTAGACACGCGCGTCCGCGCCGCCGCGTCGATCCTCACGTCACTCGGTGCCGAGATCGACGTCGAGCGAACGAAGGAGGGATTCGTGCTGCGCGGCTACGCGTGTCCGCTGGCGGCCGCGGTGCGCGCCGAACCGCGCGCGTGTCACGTCATCGAGGAGTTGGTGTCCGCGCTCGTCGATGCGCCGGTGCGCGAGTGCTGCGACCGATCGGCGAGCCCGCGCTGTCGCTTCGAGGTCCTCGCGAGGTCGGCCTGATGTATTCCACCTGTCTCTTCTGTCACGACACCCTCGGCAACAACGCGGCGATCGAGCACTTCCCCGTCGGTCGGCGTCTCGCCTACGACGCCGCGAAGGGCCGGCTGTGGGTGGTCTGTCGCAAGTGCGAGCGATGGAACCTCACGCCGCTCGAGGAGCGGTGGGAAGCCATCGAGGAATGCGAGCGCGCGTTCAGTGCGACGAAGCTGCGCGTGTCCACGGAGCACGTTGGGCTCGCGCGGTTGAAGGAAGGGCTCGAGCTCGTGCGGATCGGTGAGCCGCAGCGCCCCGAGATGGCCGCGTGGCGCTACGGCGATCAGTTCGGGCGCCGGCGTCGCAAGCAGTTCGTGACCGTTGCCGGCGCGACGGTGGTCGTCGGCGGTGTGCTGATCTTCGGGCCGATGGTCGGCCTCGTCGGCGCGGGAGCATTCAGCCCGATGCTCAACCTCCTGAATGCGGGCAACAGCATCTACCGGGCGCGCACGTTGATCCAGGTTCCCACCTCCGCCGGCGAGACGCTGCGCGTTCGCCTGAGCGAGCTGCCGAAGACGGAACTGCACGCAGACGGCGATGGTATCCGCCTGCGCATCTCCGCTGTGCGCACGGGCCTTTCTCCATCACGCTGGCTATACGGCTCGCAAAAGATGGAGGTCGACCTCACAGGTGAGGAAGCACTCACTGCCGCCGCGGCGTTGCTGCCGCGCCTCAACGCCGCCGGCGGCTCACGAGACGACGTTTCGCGTGCGGTCGGCTACCTCGAGGAGTCGTCGGATCCGAAGAAGCTCTTTCGACGCGCCGTGGATGCAATCGAGAAGCGCGAGAGCGAGAAGCTGTACAACAGGGGCACGCATCTGCTGAAGAACCTTCCCACAGCAGGACGTCTCGCGCTCGAGATGGCGGCGCACGAGGACTCCGAGCGACGCGCGCTGGAGGGAGAGCTTCACATCCTCGAGGCGGCGTGGAGGGAAGCGGAGGAGATCGCGGGTATCGCCGACAACCTCTTCCTCCCCGAGTCGATCGACGACGATCTCGCTCGGCTCAAGAAGAAGCTCTAGCCGAGACGCTCCTTCGCCATACGTGTCACGAGCTCCGCAGCGCCGTCGATGCCGAGCCACGCGGTGTTCACGCAGAGGTGATAGTTCGCGAGGTCGCGCCATTCGCGCTTCCAGTGACGCTTCACGTATTCCTCGCGCCGCGCATTCATGTCGATGACTTTCCTGCGCGCCTCGTCAGGCTTGAGCCCGAGCGTCTTCATCGCATACTCGGTGAGTGACTCGAGTGGCGCGTAACAGAACACGTGCAGCGCGTCGCTGCGTGTCGCGAGGAGACACTGCGCGCCACGTCCCACGATGACGGCGGGTCCCGCCTGCACGGCCTCTTCCATCACGCGCTGCGTCACCGCGACGATGCGATCTTCGCTTGGCGGAATCACCGCGTATTCTCCGGTGATCAGCGCTTCAGGCGCCGCAAGCGACATCGCCGATGCGAATCGCTCACCCAGCGTCGGCACCCGCTCCTCACGGGCCGACACCTCGGCCGGTGTCATGCCGAGTCGAGCGGCGACGGAGTCGACGACGGCGTTGTCGTAGAGCTGCCAGCCGAGCGCGCGGGCGACGCGTTCCGCGACCTCTGAGCCGCCCGAGCCATACTGTCGGGAGATCGTGACGATGGCCATCAGCCGTCTCGCGGTGGCACACTCCGCACGCGCACATGCTCCACCACCTGGAAGCCGAGCGCGGACCACGCGCCTTCTGCGGAGACGCTGCCGACGACATTGTGCAGTCGCATCTGGTCGAGGCCACGCGCGTGCGCCCATCGCTCGGCTGCCGTCATGAGCGCGCGCAACACGCCTTGCCGTCGCGCCTCCGGCCGCACGTAGACAGACGACACGTATGCGTAGCGCGAGGGTTCGAGCAGCGGTGAACCCATCGACTCCACGCATCTGAGGATGCCGGCGACCAAGCCAACACGCTCGGCGAGGAAAATCGTCTCGGTCTGCGATCGCAGCTGCGTGGTGAACAGCTCGCGTGCGCGCGGGTCGACGTCCGCGCGTAGCCGTCCGTAGATCGGATGGTCCGGATGCTCGCGCAGCAACGCGAGTCGCAGCTCCATGACCGCATCGAGATCGCGTACCGAAGCTTCACGCACGCGAATCGCCACGGGTGCGTCCGCGGTGGTGACCGCGCTCGTCACTGGCTGCCAGCGAGACATGCCTCAGGCCGAGAGCCCGCCTCCGAAGAAGTCCTGATCCGGGCGGCGTCGACGACGTTCCGGCTCGGCGCGTCCATACAATCCACTCTCGGAGCGCGAGATCTTCTTCCGCGCGACCAGCGCCTCGAGGACGAGCTCGCACGCAGCGACAGTCTGCGGCGCATCACCGGGCTCGGCGAGGCCAACGTGGCGAACGAGGTCGACCAACCCTGGCACGAGACCGAAGGCGGCCTGCATGCCTTCGGAGCGTTCGTCCTCGGTGAGTTGCAGCGCGCCGCCCTCGTCGAACCAGATGACGACGTCGTCCGTGTTCACACCGCCGGCGCGTTCGCCGAACGTGGCGTCCGCGGCGCGACGAATGAGCTCGCGCGCGATGGCGTGCCCGCCCACGAGCTCACCTTCGTACTCGAGCTCGATCTTGCCGGTGATGGCCGGCTGCGCGGCGTAGACGTCGGAGATGCGCGGGACGATCGTTTCTTCGCCCGTGACGATGGCCCGTCGCTCCGCGTTGGACACGACATTCTCCATCACGCTGATCGGCATGCGCTGCGATACACCGGAGCGACGATCGATGCGCTTGTCCGTGCGCGCCTCGAACGCGATACGCTCTACCACCTCGGCAATGAAGTCGGGAATGCGCACCGGCTTGTCGTCGCGCGCGGTCCACGATTCCTGCTCGGTGATCGCCATCCCGAGCTCCACCGTCTCGGGATAGTGCGTGATGATCTCGCTGCCGATGCGATCCTTGAGCGGCGTGATGATCTTGCCGCGCGCCGTGTAGTCCTCGGGATTCGCGGTGAAGCAGAGTTGTACGTCGAGCGGCAGGCGAACGGGATAGCCCTTGATCTGGACGTCGCCCTCCTGCATCACGTTGAACAGTCCGACCTGCACCTTGCCGGCGAGATCGGGGAGCTCATTCAACGCAAAGATGCCGCGATTCGCGCGCGGCAACATTCCGTAGTGGATCGTGAGCTCGTCGGACAGCACGTGGCCGCCGCGCGCGGCGCGGATGGGATCGAGGTCGCCAATCATGTCGGCGATGGTGACGTCGGGCGTGGCGAGCTTCTCCACGAACCGGCTGTCGCGATCGACCCACGCGATGGGCGTGTCGTCGCCACGTTCGGTGAGGAGATTTTTCGCGTAGCGCGAAATGGGAGCGAACGGATTGTCGTTCACTTCGCTGCCGGCGACGATCGGCATCGCTTCGTCGAGCAGGGTGACGAGCGCGCGAAGAATACGCGACTTCGCCTGACCGCGGAGCCCGAGCAGGATGAAGTTGTGACGCGAGAGCAGGGCGTTGACGATCTGCGGCATGACCGTGTCCTCGTAGCCGAGGACGCCCTCGAAGAGCGGACCGCCCGCAACGAGTCGGGCGAGGAGATTCTGGCGCATTTCATCCTTCACCGACCGCAGCCTGCGATCGGGAGCGCCATATGGGGAGCGCGCGAGCGCGCCAAGCGTCAGCGGTAACGACGACAACACTGCCTCCAGGCAAACCGAGTCTATCGTGAATCAGCGCAGCGTCGTCGGGCCACGCAAGGGGCGGGGTACGCTTTCTGCCATTGGCGGGTGCCATGGCTGGCAACGCGAAAAAATGGAGCGAGCTGGCGCTGGGACTCGTCACAGGAATCGGCGGTTTTCTCGAGGTCGGCTCCATCATCACGGCGACCCAGGCCGGCGCCGAATTCGGGCTGCAGCTCGTGTGGGTCGTGCTGCTCGGGACCATTGCGCTGGCCATTCTCATGGAGATGAGTGGCCGACTCGCCATCGTGAGCAAGCGCACATATGTCGACCTGTTGCGTGAGCGGTTCGGCATTCGGTTCTTCGTCGTGCCGCTCGTCGTCGTGCTGGGGGTCAGCTTTCTCGTGCTTGCATCCGAGATCGGCGGCGTGAGCACGGCTCTGCAGATGGCCACGGGCATAAGCGCTCGGTGGTGGGCGCTGCCGGTTGCGTTCGTCGGATGGTTCTTGCTGTGGCGCGGCACGTTCACCGTGGTGGAGCAGGGCACGGCGATTTTCGGCATGGTGTCGCTCGCGTTCGCGGTAGGCGCGTGGAAGCTGCATCCGCAGTGGGGCGCGGTGGCCGCTGCGGCGCTGCCGTCCGCGCCATCACACGATGCGGCGCGCTACTGGTACATCGCCGTGAGCATCATCGGTGCTTCGGTGAGTCCCTACCTTTTCATCTTCTATTCGTCGGGCGCCATCGAAGAACGCTGGGAGATGGACTACATCGGCGTGAATCGGGCGACGTCGGTGCTCGGCAACATGTTCGGCGGCGGTCTTTCCGTCGCAGTACTCGTCAGTGCCGCCGTCGTGCTGGCGCACGTGAAGGTCGACAGCTTCGATATCGTCTCGCGGACACTCTCCACGCCACTCGGTCGCGCGGGGCTGTGGCTCTTCATCGCCACACTCTGCATCACGTGTTTCGGCGCCACGCTCGAAATTGCGCTGTCGATGGCGTACTTGCTCGCGCAGGGATTCGGGTGGCCATGGAGCGAGAATCTTCCTCCCAGGAAGGACGCACGATTCAGCGGGGTGTACACCGTCATCATTCTTGGCGCAGCCCTGCTCATGGCGGCCGGCGTGGATCCGTTGGGCCTCACGACGGTGACGATGATCGCGACGGCGGCGAGCTTGCCGCTCACCATCGTTCCCCTGCTCGTGTTGATGAACGACGCGGGCGTAATGTCGAAGTACACGAACGGTCGGACGGCCAATACCGCGCTGGTCATACTGTCGATCATCGCGCTCGTGCTGCTATTCGCGGCGATTCCCCTGCAGATACTCGGGGGATGACACTGTGAAGACGCTGAGCCTCGTACACGACGTCCTGGACGCGCAGTTGCTCGACAAGCACCACGCGAAGATCGGGCGGGTGGATGGTCTCGCGCTCGAGGTGGAGGATGGTCGCCCACCGCGCGTCGCGACGATTCTCGTTGGAGGTCCAATTCGCGACGAGCGCGTCGGTCGATGGGTGCTCGGCCTCATGCGAGCGTTGCACCGGCTGATGGGGTTGAAGGCAGAGGGCGTGAGCCGGATTCCGTTCAGCGCTGTGCGCGAGATCTCGCACGTCATCGAGATCGACGTCGAGGAAGAGACGCTCGCGTCGGAGCACGTCGAGCGCTGGCTCTGCGATCACGTCATCCTCCGCATTCCAGGCGGGGAGCGAGACGAGAAATGAATCGCCGCGAGGTTCGACTGGAACAGCTGATGGGCCGCAAGGTGCGGGATGCGGAAGGCCGCAACGTCGGTCGCATCTACGAACTGGAGGCGGTCATCGAACTGCACGCGCACGGCAACGAGTACGTGGTGACAGCGTACGACGTCTGCTTCTTCGGGGCGTTCGAGTGGTTCGCCAGCAGCCACTTCGGACGGCACTTCCTGCTCATGCTCGTGCTACCGGGCGGGCATCGCCGCTATCAGATCCCGTGGGAGGTGATGGACCTCAGCGATCCTTTGCGTCCACGGCTCACTCAACGCATTGACGAATTGTCGCCGCGGCAGTGAGCAAAGAGCTCGATCTCACGCTGAGGTTGTCAAGCCATCTCCACTTCGACCTGATTGTCGTAGAACACCGGTCCATGCCCAAGATCGGTCTCCCGCTGTGACGTGGTCTGATTCGCATTCGCGCCATCTGCCGCGAGCTTGCCCCACCAGATCGACGGCGCCCACACCACGCCCTCGCGAATGGTCGGCTCGACACGCGCTCGCGCGAGAAAGGCGCCACGATCGTTGCGCACCGTCACCATCGCGCCCACGGCGATGGCGCGGCGCTCGGCATCGGCCGGGTGCAGCAGCACTTCGGGCTCCTTCGTCTGCCGACGCAGCGACGTCAGGTTGACGAACGTCGTGTTGAGGAACGTGTGCGCCGGAGATGAAATCAGCGTGAGTGGAAAGCGCGCCACGAGCTCTGGATCGCGCTCGACCGATTCGTACGGCGGCGTGTACGTCGGTAGCGGATCGAGTCCCATCTCGGCCATGCGCTCCGAATAGAATTCGCACTTTCCGCTCGGAGTGCTGAACACGCCATCCGCGAAGGGCAGATACGGTGTCGGCACATTGAGACGCCTCCAGCCGCGCTCGAGCAATCCCTCCATCGTCACGCCTTGAATCTTCGGCAGCTGCGAGCAAAGCGCCTGACGAATGAGCGTGAGGTCGTCGTCCTGCATGATGGGATTCGTCATCC
>JAQBPV010000108.1 GCA_028287345.1 Gemmatimonadota bacterium | reverse complement strand
CGCCACGCGGTGGAACAGTCGCATCGCGAGCATCGAACCGGGCGTCGCCGTCGTGCACACGCCCACGGGCGACGAAGACCTTGCGGCGCGATTCGTCTACGTGATGACCGGCTTTGCACCGAACACGGAATTGCTCCGCGACGCGGGCGTGCCGATCGACGCGACGACCGGCATTCCGCGGCACAATCCGGACACCCTCGAGACCGCTATCGACGGACTGTTCATTGCCGGGGTCGTGGTTGCGGGCTTCGATGCGAACAAGGTGTTCATCGAGAACGGTCGCTTCCATGGCGACAAGATCGTCGCGCGGCTAACCGGCAAGCCCACGCCGCCCCCGCCGCGCCTGAGCGCGGAGCTCGATACCTGAGTAACTTTGCGGGTTCGGAGTATTGTCGTCCTGAACGCAGTGAAGGACCCGCTTCTTGGTCGTGTCACGAGCAGGTCCTTCGCGTACGCTCAGGACGACATCCACGGGGCACCGCACCCAGCGGCGCCCCTCATCACCCGACGAGATCGACGCACCATGCCCGCGAGCACCCAGCCCGACGTGATGGACAAGCTCGTGTCGCTCAGCAAGCGGCGCGGCTTCATCTTCCAGAGCTCCGAGATTTACGGGGGCACGGGCTCCGTGTGGGATTACGGGCCGCTCGGCGTCGAGCTGAAAAAGAACCTGAAGGATCAGTGGTGGAAGGCGATGGTGCGCATGCGCGACGACGTCGAGGGACTCGACGCAGCCATCCTCATGCACCCGAAGACGTGGGAGGCCAGTGGCCACGTCGCTGGCTTCACCGATCCGCTCGTCGACTGCAAGACGTGCAAGGGACGCTTCCGCGCCGACAAGCTCGAGGATGCGCGGTGCCCGCAGAAGCCGAGCAAGCGGCCGGGTGAGGCCGAGCAATGCCAGCTCACCGAGCCGCGCATGTTCAACCTCATGTTCAAGACGTTCATGGGCCCGGTCGAGGAGAGTGCGTCGACGGTGTATCTGCGTCCGGAGACGGCGCAGGGCATCTTCGTGAACTTCCTCAACGTGCAACAGAGCACGCGGCAGAAGGTACCGTTCGGCATCGCGCAGATCGGCAAGGCGTTCCGCAACGAGATCACGCCCGGAAACTTCATCTTCCGCACGCGCGAGTTCGAGCAGATGGAGATGCAGTTCTTCGTCGAGCCGGGCACGGACATGCAGTGGTTCGAGTACTGGAAGGCCGAGCGTCTCGAGTGGCACAAGTCGCTGGGGCTGGCACCGGAGCGGTTGAACTACCATCAGCATGCGGGCACCGAGCTCGCGCACAACGCGCGCGCGGCGTTCGACATCGAGTTCGACTTCGGCGGCACGCTCGGCTTCCAGGAGATCGAGGGTATCCACAATCGCGGCGACTTCGACCTCGGCCGCCATCAGGAGTATTCGGGCAAGAAGCTCGAGTACTTCGACCAGCCGAACAACAAGCGCTACCTGCCGTATGTCATCGAGACATCGGTGGGTGCGGACCGTACCACGCTGGCGGCGCTCGTGAATGCGTATCGCGAAGAGACCGTGGAAGGTGAGGACGAAGGCCGCACCGTGCTACGACTGCATCCGTCACTGGCGCCGATCAAGGCGGCTGTGTTCGCCCTGACGAAGAAGGAGGGCATGCCCGACATGGCGCACAAGATCGCGAATGCGCTGCGGCCGTACTTCCCGGTGGACTACGACGAGACGGGCAGCATCGGCAAGCGGTATCGCCGCCAGGACGAAGTGGGCACGCCGTTCTGCATCACGGTCGACACCGAGTCGGTGAAGGACTACACCGTGACGGTTCGCGATCGCGACACGCTGAAGCAGGACCGCATCTCCGTCGACGCCGTACGTGAGTATCTCGCGGAGCGTCTGCCGGGATGAGTGAGCCGTTATCGATCGAACGGCTCCGCAAGGAAGGGGAGTCGTTCAACGAGGAGCTGTCTCGCGAGTTTTACGAGTCGCTCAGCGGACTCAAGGCGGAAGCGCAGATTCAGCCGCTGTACGAGAAGTACCGCGCCATCTTCAGCAAGGACGCGCTCGAGATAACGCGCGAGGCATTTCTCGGCAGCAGCGAAGGGACGGAGGAACGGCGTTCTGCGCGGCTGCTGCTCGACTGGCAGGTGGAGTCGCACAGCAGCCGGCAGCTCGCGTCACTCGACGAGCGCGAGATCGCGTGGGAAGGCGACGCGGTCGTGCAGCTCAGCGACGGCCGGCAGATTCCGTATCAGCGTACGTCGATCGAGTTGGGCAACAGCACGGATCGTCACGAGCGCGCCATGATCGAGTCGGCGCGGGTGAAGCTCGTGGGGCGCGAGCTGGCGCCGATGAAGAGGGAGCGCTTCCAGCGTGAGCGTGACATCACCGAGGCCATTGGCATCGCGAGCGGATACAACGCGACCTGGGAGCTGCTGAGCGGTATTTCGCTGGACGGCCTGCGTGCGGAGTGCGAGGCGTTCCTGCGCGACACGCAGGGGATGTGGGACGATGTCGCGCCGCGCGTGGCGAAGCGTGTACTCGGCATGGCGCTGAAAGAGACCACCCGCGCTGACGCGCTCGCGCTGTTCCGTGCGCGCGAGTTCGACGAGTTCTTCCCCGCGCGCGACATGGAGTCCGCGATCCGTCGGCAGGTCACGGAGATGGGGATCGATCCCGAGGCGAACGGTCGGATCATCCTCGACACCGGGGACCGCCAGGGCAAGCGCTCACGCGCATTCTGCGCTCCAGTGCGCGTGCCGAACGAAGTGTATCTCGTGCTGCGTCCGCACGGCGGCCAGACGGATTGGAGCACGTTCCTGCACGAGTTGGGGCACGCGCTGCACTATGCGTACATGCGTCCCGATCTTCCGCTCGAGTTCCGCTTCATGGGCGACAACTCGGTGACGGAGGGCTACGCGATGCTCTTCGATCACCTGATGCAGGATGCGGGTTGGCTGCATCGCTATACGGGCCTGGAGAAGTCGACGTCGCCGGCGTTCCTGCGCAGTGCGGGATTCGAGGAGCTGCATTTCCTGCGTCGTTACTGCGCGAAGCTCATCTACGAGACGGAGCTGTACGGCGGCGCGCTGTCATGGGAGGCGCTGCCCGATTTGTACGTCGAACTGCTCTCCAGCGCGACGGGATTTCAGTATGCTCGCGCCGATGCGTTCGTCGACGTGGATCCGCGCTACTATGCGGCGCGTTATCTGCGCGCGTGGCAGCTGCAGGCGTTGCTGGCAGAGACGCTCACGCAGAAATTCGACGCCGACTGGTGGCGTAATCCCAAGGCCGGCCCGTGGATGGTCGAGTCGCTGTTCGGCGAGGCGCAGCGTGAGCTCGCGCACGAGCAGGCGATGCGCGTGTCAGGTAAGGCGCTGAGCTTCGCGCCGCTGGTGCGGAAGATCGAGCGGATGCTCGGATAGGTCAACTGCCACTGCCACTTCCACTGCCACTGCCTGACGCGGATGCACACGGACACTGCCGGATTTTCACGGATACTACCTCGGGCTTGCTTCGAGGTACCATATCAACGGCCAATCTCAAAGAAGAACTTGTCGCTTTTATGCTGCAGGTCTAGTGGAACGTGGCTTAGCAGTATCCGTGAAAATCCGGCTGTGTCCGTGTCATCCGCGTTCCATCAGTTGACCCTGCGCCGTTGATCTTCCGGTTGGCGCGACAACGAGACGATGCCTTCGTATACTTTTACCCTATGTGTTCAATCCGACTCGTCGCTCTCGCCGCCATCATGACTCTCGCCGGCACATCGATCACCGCGCAGGAACCTGACTGGGCTGCCGCGCACAAGGAAACGCTCGGGCATCTCCAGACGATGATTCGCCTCAACACGGTGAATCCGCCCGGCAACGAGATGCAGGTGGCGAAGTACCTCGAGAGCACGCTCAAGACGGCGGGCATCGAGACGCATCTCTTCGAGCCCGCGCCGGGCCGCGCCGCGTTCGTCGCTCGACTGAAGGGCAACGGGAGCAAGCAGCCCGTGCTCATCATGGGCCACATGGACGTCGTCGGCGTCGAGCGCGCGAAGTGGTCGGTCGATCCATTCGCGGCAGAGATCAAGGACGGCTACGTGTACGGCCGCGGCGCCATCGACGACAAGGGAATGCTGTCGGCGAATCTCGAGACGATGCTGCTCCTCAAGCGGAACGTCATCGACAAGGGTGGCTCGCTTTCGCGCGACGTCATCTTCGTCGCGAATTCCGATGAAGAGCAGGGTGGCGACTTCGGCATGGGGTGGCTCATCGAACATCACCCCGAGCTGATCAAGGCGGAGTTCGCGCTCAACGAAGGCGGACGCACGCGCATCGTCGGAGGAAAGCTCCTCTACGTCGCCGTGCAGAACACGGAGAAGGTGTCGCACGTCGTCAACGTCACGGCGCACGGACCCGGCGGACATGCCTCGATCCCGCTCGAGGGCAACGTCATCACGCGGCTGGGCCGTGCGCTCGCGAAGATCGCCGAGCACAAGGAGCCGCTGTTTCTCACGCCGACGACGCGCGAGTTCTTCTCGCAGCTGAGCAACGTGTGGCAGAACAAGGAAGAGAAGCTCGCCATGGCCGATGTCGCGTCCACCGACACGCGTCGGCAACAGCGCGGCTCGCGGGTGCTCGAGAAGATTCCCGTCTTCAATGCCGTGATGCGCACCGGCGTTTCGCCGACGATGCTCGAGGGTGGCATTCGCACGAACGTCATCCCGACGGATGCGACCGCGAAGCTCAATGTCCGCACTCTTCCCGGCCAATCGATCGACACCGTCGTCGCGCGACTCAAAAAGGTGATCGGCGGTCCCCTGGTGGACGTGACGATTTCCGACCGCGGTGAGGATTCTCCGGCGTCGGATTTCCATTCGCCCATGTTCAATGCCATCCGTGAGAGCGCGCAGTCGCTGGAGCCATCCTTGGCGGTGGTGCCGTACCTGAGCACGGGCGCCACCGATAGCGCTCGTCTGCGCGTGTGGGGCATGCAGGCCTTTGGTTTGCTGCCATTTCCGATGAACCAGGACGACGAGGATCGCATGCATGGCAATGACGAGCGCGTGCCTCTCAGGAGTCTCGAGTTCGGCACGAAGATGATCTATGGCGCCATCGCGCGAGTGGCGCGCTGACCATGCCGACCAAGGCGAAGACAGCAAAGACCAAGAAGCCAACGCTGGGGACGCAAACGACCACGGCGCCGGAGCCTGCGCCGAACGCGAGTCCGAACGGCTCGCGGCCGGCCGCGCTCGTGACAGGTGCATCGCGCGGCATCGGGCGCGCGACGTGCCTTCGTCTCGCGCGCGACGGCTACGACATCGTCGCGCTCGCCCGCAACGAAGCAGAGCTCGAGGCGCTCGCCATCGAAATTGCGTCGACGGGACGGAAGTGCCGAGTGATCGCGCTCGATCTCGCGCATCCGCCGGCGATTGCCGCGGCGCTCTACGGCGTGAACGTCGATGTGCTGGTGAACAACGCGGGCACCGCCGTGACGAAGCCATTCATGGAACTCGCGCCGGACGAGTGGCATCGCATGATCGACGTGAACGTCAACGCGCTGTACCACGTGACCCGAGCGCTGTTGCCGGGCATGATCGAGCGTGGGCACGGACACATCTGCACCATCGGGTCGATCGCTGGCCGCTCGCCATTCGTCGGCGGTTCGTGCTACGCGGCGACGAAAGCCTTCGTGACGTCGTGGTCGGAGTCGCTGATGCTCGAGGTGCGCGACCGCGGCGTGAAGGTGTCGGTGGTGATGCCGGGCGGTGTGGCGACGGAGTTCGGCGGCAGGCAGCCGTCGCAAGCCGACGCGTGGAAGCTGGCTGCCGAGGACGTCGCGGACGCGGTGAGCTACGTCGTCGGAACTCCCGATACGGTGCTGGTGCATCGGCTGGAAGTGCGAACGCTGAACTCGCCGCCCGCGAAGAGATAGAGGTCTGGGCGGCTAAACATCTGGCATGACAAGGGGTTACGCCCCATATTGGCGGCGTGACCAGGATCACACCGCTCACCAACGATCGCTTCCGCTCAGGCGCCGAGACCACCGAATCGGGGCTGCGCGAGCTCATCGCCATTCGCGAGATCGTGCACGCCTTCCTCACGGCCGACCGGCCGGAGGAGGTGTTTCAGTTCGCGCTCGATCGTGTCAGTCCGCTCGTCGGTGCGTCGTTCGCCTGTGTCTACCTCATCGACGGCGCGTCCGAGCTGATGCGGCTTGCCGCGGTGCACAACTGGCCCGAGCGTTTCACGCCCTTCCTCGGCGAGATGCGCGTGCGACTCGGCTTCGGGCCGAGTGGCGAGGCCGCCGCTGAGCGACGAGTCATCGAGGTGCCGGACGTCAGCTCGGATCCGTCGCTGGAGGATTGGGCGGAAGTGGCGAACGAGCTTGGCTTCCGCGCCATCGTTGCACTCCCATTGCAGACTGGCGACGGCGTCCTTGGTGCCGTCGCTTTCTATTTCGAGCGTGCCGGTACCATCAGTGCGGAGACGCGCAGCCTGCTCCGCATGGTGGCCGACCAGATGGCCGCGACGGCGCAGAAAGCGCGCCTCATCGACGACCTGCGTCGCGCGAACGCGGCGCTGCTCGAGACGAACGCGGAGCTCGAAGCGCAGTACGTCGCGCTGCTCGAGGCTCGACGCGTGAAGGACGAGTTTCTCGCCAACATCTCGCACGAGCTGCGCACGCCGCTCACTGCGGTGATGGGCTACCTCTCCCTGATGGAAGAAGGACTCGCGGGCCCCGTCACGCAGGAGCAGCGCAAGACGCTCGCGCAGGTGAAGACGTCGAGCCACCACCTGCTCGACCTCATCGGCGACCTTCTCGAGCTGACGACACTCAAGCGTGGCGGCATCGAGGCAGTGACGTCGGCGTTCGACATCCGCGATCCGCTGCACGACGCGATCACGGCGACGCGCGGCCGAGCCGAGGGCGTCGCGTTGCGTGTGAGTGAGCCGGAGTCGCCCGTGATGATGGTGAGTGACCGCCGGAAGATCGCGAAGCTGCTCATCGCGCTGCTCAGCAACGCGTACAAGTTCACGGCGTCTGGCGAAGTGCGCGTATCCGTCTCGACGCGCAACGACCGCGTGGTCTACCGCGTAATCGACACGGGGATCGGGATTCCCGACGCGATGAAAACGCAGGTCTTCGAGGAGTTCCGTCAGGTGGACGGTTCGAGCACGCGGCGGTTCGGAGGGTCGGGGCTCGGTCTCTCGCTGGCACAGCGGCTGGCTCATCTGCTGGGCGGCGAGATCTACCTCGAGTCCGCGCTGGGCGAGGGGTCGACGTTCCTGGTGGAACTGCCCATCGAATACCCGGATCCCGAGCGGCCCTAGCGGGCTCGAAAAAAGCGGGCGAAGGAAAATGCGGAAGACGACTGAAAGGGCAGGATCAAGCGGAGTTGATCCTGTCTTTTCAATTGGCTTCTGCCCTTACCTTTTCACGCTGTTTCCCGATTAAGCTTCAACAACCAAAACGAGTTGACCGTTGTCCAACAGGCATCTCCCAGAACAATGATTCAGTCTCAGCGCACCATGCAGGAGTTCCGGACCACGCTTCCTCCCGCCGAGGTGCTCTCGCGCGCGAAGAAGTTCTTCTCGACACGGAACAGTCTCTATGCGGTATTCATCGAGCAGGAGAGCGCGCAGCACCAGACCTACCGCGGACAGGGCGGGGAAGAGATCGCTCTCGGCGTGTCGGTGGATGGCGGCGCGACGCTCGTGATCGGATCCTCCTACATCTTCGACATGCAGGTCGCGCGCTTCTTCACGACGCTGCCCGCCGTGGAAGTCACGGAGATTCTGCTGCCGCCGCCACCTGCCGACCACACAGCGGTGACGGCATGAGCGAGCCATTCGTCGCGCAGCTTCGCGCGCGCGGCACCGCGCTGCAGATCGTGGCTGACGGTGCGCCGTCGATCACCGTGCGCATCGAGATGCCGGAGGTCTGGGACACGGTGAAGGCCGAGGTGTCGCCGAACACGCCTGTGCGTGAGCTCAAGCGACGCGCGCTCGAGGCGCTGTATCCCGTCGACGAGCCGGTCGAGGAATTCGTGCTCAAGCTGCGCGGTTGGGAAGTGTTGAACGAAGACGCGTCGATCGCCGATGTCGGCGGTCGCGATGGTTCGATCTTCCTGCTCACGTTCCGCCGCCGGCGCGCCGTCCGCTGAGCACCGCCGCCAGCTCCGTCGCGCCGGCGGGCGCCCGCTCGGCGGCATCTCCGTCGCCAGAGGCGTTGCGCGAAGCACTGCGTCGCCTGCGCGGCGAGGTGCAGAAGCGAATCGTGGGACAGGAGGCGGCGCTCGACGAGATTCTGATGGCGCTCGCCGCCGGCGGTCACGCGCTGCTCGTCGGCGTGCCGGGCCTCGCGAAGACGCTGATGATCCGCTCGATCGCCGAAGCGCTCGCGCTCGACTTCCGTCGCATTCAGTTCACACCCGACTTGGTGCCGAGCGACATCACGGGCAGCGAGATCCTCGAGGAGGATCACGCGACGGGTCAGCGCAGCTTCCGCTTCGTGCGTGGGCCGATCTTCGCCAACATCGTGCTGGCGGATGAGATCAATCGCGCGCCACCGCGCACGCAGGCCGCGCTGCTCGAGGCGATGCAGGAGCATCGCGTGACGGCGGCTGGCGAGTCGCTGCGCTTGCCCGAGCCGTTCTTCGTGCTCGCCACGCAGAATCCGATCGAGCAGGAAGGGACGTATCCGTTGCCCGAAGCGCAGCTCGATCGCTTCCTGTTCGACGTACGCGTCGGGTATCCATCGGCTGATGATGAAGTGTCGATTCTCCGTTCCACCACTGGGGCGGCGCAGGAGCCGCTGCGCGCCGTGTTGAGTGCAGAAGAAGCGGTGGCGCTGCAGCGTGCCGTGCGCGATGTGGCGGCGTCCGAGCCGGCGCTGCGGTATGCCGCATCGCTCGCCCGTGCGACGCGCCCAGACGATGTGACAGCGACGGCGCTCGTAAAGCGCGCGGTGCGCTGGGGTGCTGGTCCGCGCGCGGGACAGGCGTTGGTGCTCGGCGCAAAGGCGCATGCGTTCCTCGCCGGCCGTGCGGCCGTGGCACCGGAAGACATCATGCGTGTCGCGCTGCCGGTACTGCGCCATCGTGTGCTGGCGAGCTTCGCGGCGGAGGCTGAGGGGTTGACGCCGGAGTTGGTGATCGCGGATGTGTTGGAGCGGGTGTCGCCGCCGCGGAGTGGATTGGGGATCTAGTGAGCACAGCGGAACTGCAGACTTACCGCAGAGGACGCAGAGAAGCAGAGGAACGCAAAGACAGCAAAGGGAGCAAGGAAAACACAGGGAGTCTGGGCTCCTCTGCGTCCCTCCGCTGCTCTGCGTCCTCTGCGGTAAGAATGAAGTTGTCTCCACATCGTCATAGATGCTCCACACAATGAACTCGACCACCCCGCGTTAGATGCCGACAGGCCCGTACGGCGCGCTGCTCGACGCCGTCCGCGGCGTTCGCTGGCCCGCGGCGCGACGCGTCATGGGTGCAACGCTCGGCGCTCATCCCTCGCAGCTCCGCGGCAACTCGTCCGAGTTCAGTGAGTTCCGCCCGTATCGCCAGGGCGACGACCCACGGCGCGTCGACTGGCGGTTGCTCGCGCGCAGCGATCGCGCCTACGTCCGCCTCACCACCGATCGCGCGACCTTCCGCACGAGCATGATCGTCGACGCCTCGGCGTCGATGGCGTTTCCGCTGCCGCACCTCGGCAAGTGGAGACTCGCCCGCGAGCTCGCCGTCGGACTTGCGTCGGTCGCACACGCGGAGGCGGATCCAGTCGGACTCGCCATTGCTGGCAACGGACAGACAGTGCTCGCGCCGCGGGCGCGACGCAGTGTACTGCTCGAAATGATGCGCGCGTTGGATGCAACGACTCCCGCCGGATCGACCGCACTCGCGCCATTCATCGCCAGCGCGCGCGCGTCGCGTCTCGTCGTCATCACCGATCTCCTCGGCGACTTCGACGACCTGCTCGCCGCCGCGCGGCTGCGGGTGGCGTCGCGCAGTGAGGTCATCGTGGTGCACATCGTGGCCGACGAGGAGCTCGATCCGCCGGGCGACGCGCTGCTCGCCGTCGATTCCGAGACGCCGACGATGCGCCGCATCCTCGATGGCGAGCTTCGTATCGCGTATCGCGAGGCGTTCACGCGTTGGCTCGACGACAGCGCGACTGCCCTTCGCGCGGCCGGCGTGCGCTACGTGCGCGCCATGACCAACGAGCCTGCGCCGCATCTCGTGCGCCGTATCGCCGGCGAAACGGCGCGCCGAGGCGCATGAGCTTTCTTGCGCCGTGGGCGTTCGCGATTGCGGGCATTGCTGCCGCGGGGATGGTGTTGCTCCATCTCGTCGCGCGACAGCGCCCCGCGGCGTATGTGCTGCCGACGACACGTTTCATTCCCGACCAGCGAACGCTGGTGAGTCGCGCAGCCACGCGTCCGCGCGACCTGCTGCTGCTCGCACTGCGCGTGCTGCTGTTGTTGAGCGTCGGCGCCGCATTCGCTCGGCCAGTGTTGACACCGCGTCGCGGTGTGATGGCGCGAGTCGTGTTGATCGATCGGTCGCGCGCGGTCGCGAGTCCGTTCGACGCCGTCAGGAAGGCAAAGGGACTTTTGAGCGACGGCGTACCCACGACACTGATCGCGTTCGACAGCATTCCGCGCGTGATCGCTGCGACCGCGCTGGATTCGCTTGCCGGGGCGCCGCGGTCCGACGCGACAGGCTCGCTGAGTACTGCGTTCATTGCGGCTCGGCGTGCGAGTGCAGCGATGGCAGACCGCGCTGATTCCGTCCAGCTCGTGCTCGTGTCGCCTGTCACGGTGAGCGAGATCGATTCGGCGACGCGGCGGCTGCGTGGCGAGTGGCCAGGTGCTGTTCGCATCGAGCGCGTGGCATTTCTCGCCGATTCGAGCGGCGCGTGGGCGCTCGATCACCCAATTTCGGCGGATGATCCGCTCGGTCCGGCGATGGCGAGTTCACCGAGTGGTGCGAAGATCGTCACTCGACTCGTTCGTGGTGGAGCGACCGCCGCCGACAGCGCGTTTGCACGCGACGGCGGTACAGTCGTGCGATGGGACAGCACGGAAGCAGTGAAACCGACAGCCGAGGGGCTCGCCGTCGGCGACGAGGTGATCGTTGCTGCGCTCGGGCGTCGTGCTATCTCCTCCGAAGGGAAAGCCATCGCGCGCTGGGCCGATGGCACCTCAGCCGCGAGAGAGACGACGATAGGCAAGGGGTGCGTTCGCGACGTCGGCGTGACGATGCCAGTGGCCGGCGACATCGCGCTACATCCGCCCTTTCAGCGCATCGTTCGCACGCTGCTTACACCGTGCGGATTCACCGTGGCGGAGCGCGCGGCAGATTCGACGTCGATCGCCTGGCTCCGCGGCGCCACCACCAACGCGGCGCGCGCAAGCCTGCTCCGTGGTGACGCCGAACACCCGTCGCCGCTCACAGCCTGGCTGCTCGGACTCGCGATTGTTCTCGCCTTCGCCGAGCTCGCCGTGCGCGCGAAGCGGCAACCGGAGGCTGCGTGACGGCTCGCGATCGGTTGATCCGTCTTCAGCGCACGCTCGTCATCGCGCTGGCAACGCGCGCCGTGCTCGTGGGCGCAGCCGCGGCATTCGTCGTACTGACGATCGCCAAGGTGTTCGGCCTGTCGGCTTGGACTGTCCTGCTCTCGATCATCATCGGGAGTTCGGTCGCGATCGGAATGCTCCTGCGCAGCCGTGGCGTGCGATCACTGTCGCGCGTCGCGCTGTGGGTGGAGGAGCGCACGCCGTCACTTCGCTACTCGCTCGTCACGGTTGCCGACGGCGCGCAGTCGCCGAGCGTCGACGCGCAGGCACTGAGCGCACCATGGTGGACAAATGCTCAGAACATTCTCCTCAAGGCACTGCTTGCTCCGGGAATTGCTGCGATACTCGCACTCGCACTCGCGTGGTGGGCTCCTCTCGCCAATCGGGGCGCATCCGAGAGCGGCGCCGCGTCGGCGGCGGCGAAGGCAGCGAAGGTCGGCGACGTTCTCGCCGTCGTGCATGTCGCAGTCACGCCACCGAGCTATTCCGGACGTCCCGCCACGACAGTCGACGACCCCACGAGCATCGAGACACTCGTTGGCAGCGTGATCACCGTGAGTGGCGACGGCGACGCCAATCTCCTCTCGGCGACGGCAGACTCAACGCCGCGCAGCGTTGCACAGCGCGGCGCAGGATGGAGCATCACGCTCGCCATGCCCGCGCGACCCGGCGTCGTCCGTCTGCATTCCGCGGCTGGGCGCGACCGGCTCATCGTCCTCGCACCGATCACCGACGCAGCGCCTGCCGTCACGCTGCTCATCCCGAAGCACGACACCATCGTGCGTCGCGCGACCGGCATGTTCCCGCTGCACGCTCAACTGCGCGACGACATCGGACTGCGCGATGCGTCGTTCGAGTTGGTCGTCAGCTCGGGCTCGGGCGAGAACTTCACCTTCCGCACCACCACCATCGCCCGTACTTCGCTTGGCGGACGCACGGAAACCACGCTCGACGCGCGGGTGTCGCTCGACTCGTTGAAGCTGCAGCCTGGCGACATCCTCCAGCTTCGCGCCGTGGCTCGCGATGCCAACAACATCGACGGGCCGGGTATCGGCAGTTCGGAAACGCGCTCCCTTCGCGTGGCGCGCGCCGACGAGTATGACTCGGTGTCCGTCGATGCACTACCGCCGCCGGAGGAGCAGGGCTCGGTCCTGAGCCAGCGTATGCTGCTCAACCTCACCGAGGCGCTCGTCAAGCGTCAGCGGTCGCTCGCGCGTCCGATGCTCGTCTCCGAGTCGCAGCGCATTGCCGGCGACCAGAGGAAGCTGCGCAAGCGTGTCGGCGACATCGTCTTTCAGCGGATGGGCGGCGAGCCACTCAGCGAGGAGGGCACGGACGAGCCCGAAAGGGGCAAGCTCACGGCCGAGCAAGTGCTTCGCATGGCCGACTCCGTGACGGGGGCCGGCGCCGGCGGTGTGATGGACGTCGAAGGCGACGAGACGCCGATTCTCGCCATCAACAAGCCGTTGCTCGAGGCATTCAACGCAATGTGGGACGCTGGCCGCGCACTCGAAGTTGGCGAGCCCGCGAAGGCGTTGGCCCCGATGCGCATCGCACTGGCCGCCATCGAGCGCGCACGACAGGCGGAGCGCATCTACCTACGTGGGAAGCCGAGCACCGCGATCGTCGACGTCGCCAAGGCGCGACTCGCCGGCAAGGACAAGGGCGTCGCATCCATACGTGAACCGCGACCGGTCGTCGATCCCGTGGTGCGGCGTCGAAGTGCGACGTTCGAGCGTGTCACGTCCCTCATCGCGCGCGACCCCGATGCCGCTGCCGACTCGCTGCTCCTCATGCGCGTCGACGCGCTCGGCGATGCACCACAGCTCGCGGCTGCGCTCGATGATGCGGCGCGTGCCTTGCGCAAGCACGACAATGCCGCCATCCCGCTCGCGTGGATGCGCGTGCGCCGCGCCCTCGGCGGCGCAGCGGAGCAGCGCGCGGGGATCACGCCCTGGCTCGGTGCGCCGTGAGCGACTTCACCTTCGCGACCGCGCAGTACGAGTCGGGCGACTGGGACAGCGCGCCCCTCGTTCCCGCCAACATCATCGACACCA
>JAQBPV010000105.1 GCA_028287345.1 Gemmatimonadota bacterium | reverse complement strand
CACACGCTCGGGTTCGTGAGCGAGGAGGAGTTGACGGCCTTGTATCGTGGTGCTTCGGTGCTGGTGATGCCGTCGACGTACGAAGGGTTCGGGTTGCCGGTGCTGGAGGCGATGCGGTTGGGGACGCCGGTGATCTGTGCGCGGGCGTCGTCGCTGCCCGAGGTGGCTGGGGATGCGGCGGCACTCATCGATCCGGATGACGATGCCGGATTGGCGTCGATGATACTCCGTGTGATGTCGGATGAGCGGTTGAATGCGTCGATGAGAGCGGCAAGTCTGGCGCAGTCGGCGCGGTTTTCGTGGGATGAAACCGCGCGGCAGACAATTGGCGCGTTTGAAGAGGCGATCGAACTCGCTGGCGTAGCTCGATGATAGGTTTCGTGCGGCGAGTCGTGCGGCGAGTCGTACGGCGTGCGGCGCGTCGTGCGGAGTGAGGCGTGTTGCGCGTTGCGATTCGTGGGGCGGCGAGCCTCGCGTTCGTCCACGCCAAAACTGCCGACGCAGTCGCGTTTTTGCAGCGTCTGGAGTTTGAAGCGGACGGTGTGCGTCGCCGCACACCGTCCGCCGTACGGAAGAGCGCCTCACGCGCCCTACCGATCCTGTGTGCTTCCTTTGACCTCTTGGTTCCACCACCACATGGTGGCGACGGCCTTCTGGCGTGGCCACACTTCGGCGAGCGTGTTGCCGTCGTAGAGACGGCCATTCTTCATCACGAAGCGCACAGTGTTCGTGTTCTTGATGTCGTCCAGCGGATTGGCGTCCAGCACCTGAAGGTCGGCGAGCTTGCCCGCTTCGATCGAGCCCAGCTCCTTGCCCAACCCGATCGACTCGGCACCGAAGATCGTCGCGACGCGAAGGACGTCGTGGCGCGGCATGCCGCCGCTCGCGATGCTCCAGATTTCCCAATGCGCGCCGATGCCCAGCAACTGACCATGGCTGCCCATTCCCACGCGACCACCCGCCGCGACGAGCTTCGCCGCCTGCGCCGCAAAGAGTGGGAAGGAATACTGCGACGGGGCCCACCAACCCGGACGTCTCGACGCACGCTCCTCCACCACGTGACGTGGCATGAAGTGGTTCACCTTCGGGTCGTCGAGCACATTGGTGTTCTCGTACCAGTAGTTCTCCGCCCACGGGCCGCCGTACTGCACGACGAGGGTCGGTGTCCAGGTCGTACCGCTCTGCGCGAAGAGCTGAATCGCGTCCTTGTACATCGGCGCGATGGGCAGCGTGTGCTCGATGCCCGAGTAGCCATCCATCGCCTCGGTCATGTTCTTCTTGAAGTCGAGACCACCTTCCAGAGTCGGCATGAGGCCCTGTTCGCGCGCGGCCTGCACGATCCACTGCCGCACCTTGCGATCGCCGGCCATGTACTGCTTGATCGTGTTCGTCTTGTAGAACTCCGAGTAGCGCTTGAGCACGTCGCGTGCGTCGTCGAGGCTCTTGATGCTGTCGCGCGCGAAGACGCCGGGGCCCGTCGCGAGAATGCGCGGGCCGATGAGGTCACCCGTCTCGACGAGATCCCCATACGAGAGCACGTCGGTCGTCGACGTCTGCGGATCGCGCGTCGTCGTCACGCCATAGGCGAGGTTGATGAGATACTCCCACGGCTGCGAGCGGTGCACGCCGAAGGCGGGCCACATGTGGGCATGGACGTCGACGTAGCCGGGGAGGATCGTCTTGCCGGCGACGTCGATGATGCGCGCTCCCGCTGGTGTCGAGATCGAGCCCGAGGGACCCACGGCAGCGATGCGATTGTCCTTCACGATGATGTCGCCGTTCGCGATGACCTCGTCGCCCTTCATCGTGATGATGCGTGCGCCGCGCAACACGACCGTCCCGGTTGGCTTGTCCTTCGCCACGCGAATGGTGACGTCGAGACGCGTCGGCTCGTAGATGGCGCGCGACTGCGAGCCACCCGCCGCGCGCGAGGCGCTGTCCGCTCCGCGGCCGCGTGACGAATCAGCACGGGCGGTCGAGTCGCGCACGAGCGAGTCCGCGCGCACGAGATCGTAGGTGAAGTACGACCGGCCCATCGAGTAGACGATGCTCTTGCCGTCGGCGGACCAGCGCGCGAAGTCGCCACCGACCTTCGTGAGACGACGCACCGGAACAGCAGAGCGCGACGGATTCGTGATGGAGATCGACGGCGGTGTCGCGCCGACG
This sequence comes from Gemmatimonadota bacterium, assembly GCA_028287345.1. Lineage (GTDB taxonomy): Bacteria > Gemmatimonadota > Gemmatimonadetes > Gemmatimonadales > Gemmatimonadaceae > AG11. Next base: position 1,306 of record JAQBPV010000105.1, on the reverse strand, counting down.
AGGGGCACGGACGAGATGACGTAGAGATTCGTCCCCGCCTGCACGAGCGCGCGATCGCCATCGGGAGAAAGGATCACCTCTTCGGCGCCGCCTCCGCCGCCACCACCACCGCCAGCTGGACTCGCGTTGCCGATGCGAAGGTGCGATTGGCGATCGGTGCCGTCATAGCGCATCGAGACCAGACCTTCCGGTGGCTCCCACATGTAGACGCGAGTGCTGTCGGGCCCGAAGTGCGGCTGGCCGAAGCGCGTGACCGGCGTGATCACCGTTGCCGCACCACCGCTCGCAGGCAGCCACACGAGCTCCACGCCTGCGGCATCGGCGATTCCACCATCCAGCTCGTCGCGATCACGGCGCTGCTCGCGCGGACCGCGACCAACCACGAGACGCTTGCCGTCGGGCGCGTAGGCGAGCTTGTCGTAGAAGCCTGACTGTGTGCTCAACCGCTCCGGCTTGCCGCTGCCGTCGGCGCGCGCGCGATAGACGTCGCCGCCGGTCTGCTCGTTCCAGGTGACGTATGCGACGTACCGGCTGTCCGGCGACCACGCGGCCGAGAACTCTCCCGCGTCGGCCGACGTGGTGAGGCGCTTCGGCTTGCAGGACGCCGACGGTGCGCCGCCGGAGCTCGACGTCGGGCACGATGCAAGATCCAGCAACCACAGCTTGTCGAGCGCGGTGAACGCGAGGCGCTTGCCATCGGGCGACGGAACCGCGTTGCGAATCTGACGCACGACGAGCGCCGAGTCGTCGTGGGCGAAATCGAGCTTGATGGCGCCCGCGATCATCTGATCGACGTCGGCGCTGAAGGGGATCACGGTCTGAACGCCGTCCGGAACACCGATGCGCCAGATCTTCCCGTGATGCGCGATGACGATCGCCTTGCTGTCCGGCGTGAACGAGTACGGCGGCATCAAGTCCCGGCTGTAGCGCGACTCCTGGTCGTCGCGCTGCACGCTCGGAGCAAGGACGCGCTCGTCGCCGGTGACGAGATCACGCAGACGTAGCGACGTGTTCGAGTCCGTGCGCGTTCCGTACACGAGCCATTTACCGTCCGGGCTCAGCTCCGGACGCATTCCGGAGCCCACCGCCTGTGTGCGAACGAACGTCTTGCCCGTGCGTCGATCGTAGACGCCAACTTGCCAGTTGAGCGTCGTCTGATTGTAGCCGCCGCCGGCCGCGGTGCGCACCGACGAATAGATGAACCGCGGATCATTGCCGAACGCGGCTCCGACGTAGTTGCTCGGGAAGCCTCCACCGCCGCCAGCACCTGCCGCCGGCGTGGCTGGAGGACTCTGTGTCAGCTGGA
>JAQBPV010000098.1 GCA_028287345.1 Gemmatimonadota bacterium | reverse complement strand
ACTCGGCCGCCGCCCCAGTCTCATTCGCCATTCGCAGTGCCGGTCGCGCGATCAACTATGCGCTACCCTCCGGCGCCGTCGCGACGGTCGTCTGGCCGTAATTGTACTAGCAATGGGTCTTGGCCTGACAACTAGCTCACAGCCAGTCGAGTTGGAACTGTTTTGGGACACGGACAACAAATCAGTTGATGCGTGCCCGAGGCAGTTCACTCACTTAACGCAAGATGAACGCAACGGTTGGATCGAAGGGATAACGCCCGAACCGAGCACCATAGATCGCCAGCCCACCGGACATCGCGGAATCCACCTCGAGACGCACCACAACCGACCCGCTCGAAGCTGCCTTAGCCAACGCCGCAGCAGGAATCGGCACCCGGATCAGCTCACCGTACGACCCTGCCTCGCGCAGATAGCGGTCACGCTTCTGCGAATGCCACGACAGGATCCCACGATGATCGGCCGGATCGTCGGGCAGTTCGTAGCGACCGGCCATTTCGCCGTTCACGCGCACCGTGACAGCGCTGGGATACGGCACAACGCCAGTCATCGGATACGCATTGCGATTCTTGCTCGGGTCCTGCAGCCCGCCGCCGCGCATGTAATCGCCGTTGTCCTTCGCCGTCGTGTCGCGGTCCTTCCCATTTAGCCGCTTTGCCGACGCCTCCACGAGGAACGTCGCCTGCGCGACATCGCTCACCTTCAAGTCGCTCGGCCACGGAATCCGGTACTCGAAGTAGCCCGACCCCGCACCATTCGCCTTGAGGCTGTCCATCACCGTCCACGTCTTCGCCGACCATTTCGACGCGCTGTACGACGACGCGCTCACGCTTGCAATTCGGGCGCGACGTCCATTCGAGAGCGCCATCTCTCGCGGAATATCTCCGTCGACGACGAACGTCGTGAAGTTCCGCTGCAGCACGTTGCCGCTCGCATCCTCGAGCTTCGTCGTGAGGACGGCGACGGCGCGTTCGTTGGGCATGGTGACGGCGACAGGAGCGAGTCGCTCCGACATCCATGCGCGAAACGGAACTCGCCGCGACGATGTCGAATACGACTTTCGTTCGCCGAGGGCGTTCCACCCATACAGCTCGAACTTCAACGTGAGCGAGTCACCGAATGCGTGGCCGTCCGAGAGGAAGGATGCATACAGCGGCACCTGCACTGTCTCGCCAGCTCGAGCGGAAGTGCTCATCGCCGAACCGACGGCGACATACATCGGCGCATGGAGATCCTTGAGAGACATTCCTTCGACCAGGTCACCGAGGCCGGTCTTCTTGCGACTGCGATCGGCACGCCAATAGCCGTTCCACTCGTTGATGACGTCGTTCAATTCCGTGTAGAGCCAACCAGAGAGCTTCGGGTGACTGCGGAACGCATTCACGGCGAGGTGATAGTCCCAGCTCCAATCGACGTCGCCACTTGATCCTTCGTAGCCCCACACATTGCCGAACTCCGAGTTGAGCATCGGCTGCCGGCTCTGCGTGTAGCCCTTCTCGAAGTTCCACGGCGACGACGGACGCGTGCTGTCGCTGATGATGCCGAGACGCCCCTCCCAATCCCAGCCCGGCCGATAGTCGTGCCAGGTGTTCAGGTCCGTGACCGTGTGCCCTCGGCCGCAGCATGGCGAGTTGTCCTCGACGAGCCTCGTGGGATCGAGCTGCTTCGCGAGACGAACGCTCCTGATCACCGACTCCATCGTTGACGGAAGGTACGTGTCCTTCCCGTTCACCTTGGTGACGAGTCCCCACGCTTCGTTGTACGCCACCCACGAGAAGATCGACGGATGGTTGTAGTCGCGCTCGATCATCTCCCGCATCGCATAGTCATGCTCGGCGAACGACGCCGAGTCGGGCGGCCCCCACCAGTTGGGAACGTCGGCCATCATCAGGACGCCGAGTCGATCGGCCCAGTACAACTTGCGCGGCGATTCGATCTTGATGTGCTCGCGCAGTCCAGTGAGCCCGATCTGGCGCGCCTGGAGAATCTCGTGACGCAGCGCGGAGTCGGTTGGGAACGTGTAGAAGCCTGTGGGATGATACGCCTGGTCGAGCGCGAGCTGCAGGTAGATCGGCTTGCCGTTGAGAGCGACGTAGGGGATGGTCGTCCCCGGAAGGTCGACGACGGAGATCTCGCGCATGCCGAAGTAGCTGTCAACGCTGTCGGTGGCCATGCCGTCGCCGGCTAGCGTCATCGTGACGTCATAGAGATGCGGATCTTCCGGCGACCACAGTCGCGCATTTGCAACGGGGATGTCGAAGCGTACGATGCGTCCGCCGGCCGCAATGCGCTGCACCAACGGCGCGGGCATCGGGCCATCACCCTTGAATGCCAGCCGCAACGTCATCGCTTTGGGTGCAGGTTCGAACAGCTTTGCCTCGACCGCTACACGTCCGCCCTTGATGTCGGGAGTGAAGTGCACGTACTCGAGCGGATCGCTGCCGCGTGCCTCGAGATACACCGTCTGCCACATGCCGCGCGCTTTTCCGTAGCCCTGCTTTCCCTCGAGCTTGAACGGATGCGGGGTGTCATCGACGCGCAGCGTCAGTCGCTGCGACGCGTCGTACTGGATCGACTTCGTGAGCTCGATGGAGAATGGCGTGTAGCCACCTTGATGCTCGCCGATCTTCGTTCCGCCAAGCCAGACCGACGTTCGCCAGTCCGATGCGCCGACCACGAGGAAGACGCGCTTGCCGCGCCAACGCGAGGGCACCGTCACCGAGCGCTGATACCACCCGATGTCCGCGCTGTCGGCGACACCTGACAGCGGAGCGCCCCACGAGAATGGCACGAGGATCGAGTGGGGCGACGCCAACGCGCCATCGAACCACTGCGCGCCCACGCCCTGATTGCCTGCGTCGAACTTGAACTGCCAATGGCCGTTCAGGTTGATCCAGTCGGGGCGTTGAAAGTCCGGTCGAGGATGCTCGGGCAGCGGGATGGACTCGCGCTGCGTGAGCATTTGTGCATGCATCGGCGCGGCCGACAAGACACTCAGCAGAGCGGCGGTGCGCAACGTACGAAAGACGAGACGGCTCATTATCAGCTGATGAAATCGAGTCATTTTCTTTTAAGATCACTTCCGCCACAACCAACTTTCACTTCGCCGAGGTAATCCTTTCATCCTTGCATCCTTGAATCCTAGCCATCGGGCCGCACGGCAATGAACAGACAGCTAGGATCAAAGGATTGAAGGATTCAAGGATCTGATCTCTTCGGCGACTACTTGTGTCTCGCTATGACCCTGAAGAGAAGGTTCCTCGACTTCGCTCGGGACGACAATAGTGTCTTGACAACCGCTCGCGCGAGCGCGTACTCAGTCCAGTCTCCACTCCACACGCAAATCATGCCCCAATCGCGTCGCCGAGCCGCCGTCCTGCTCCTCGCAATATTCAGCGTCGCGGCGTGCGCGCGGAAGAAGTCCAGCGAATACGTCGTCGGGTTTTCGCAGATGGAAAGCGACAACCCATATAGGCTCGCCGAGACGAAAAGCATCAGGGACGAGGCGACCAGGCGCGGCATTCAGCTCGTCGTCACCGACGCCCAAGGGCAGACTGCCAAGCAGGTCGCCGACGTCGAAGACCTCATCGCCCGTCGTGTGGACCTGATCGTCCTCGCACCGCGCACGTTCGACGGGCTCACCCCTGCCCTTCAGGCCGCGAAGGCCGCCAAGATACCAGTCATCCTCGTCGATCG
>JAQBPV010000074.1 GCA_028287345.1 Gemmatimonadota bacterium | reverse complement strand
CCCGCATTGAGCTGTATGTGCCCCGCGAACGTCCGCGCATCCGTCACACGCAACATCACCGACGTCGCCGACGCGATGTCCTCGTGGATGTTCAGGTCTTCCGCCGCCACTTCGATCATGTAGCTGCCCGGCGGCAGGTTGGCCTGTAGCTCGAGCGAAACGTCGAAGGCACCCGGGCTGGGAAGCTTGAAGCCGCGCCACTTCGAGCCGGTGACGAAGATCAGCGCCCCCGTCCGCATCGAGCGCACGCGAACGAGGATCGGCTCGATGTGGTCGCCCAACTCCACACTCGTGCGTCCGTTGATGCGGACGGTGAAGCGCTCGCCCGAGCGAACCGTGTCGCTCCCCTCGAGGCGCAGTGTGTCGAATATGACGACGCCCGTGCTCTCGACCATCCGGTTGGCGTCGTGCGACTGGACGTACGCGGCGATGGCTTCAGCGGCGGTGCCCCGCGTGACGACACCCCCGTGATCCAGCAGGATGCAATCGGTGCACAGCTCGGCGATGCGGTCGAGCTGGTGCGAGACCATGATGACCGGGATGCCGCTGTTGGCGAGGTCGCGGATCCGGCCGAAGGCGCGCTCCTGGAAGGACATGTCGCCGACGGCGAGCACTTCGTCGATGATGAGAATGTCCGGCTCGAGGTGCGCCGCGATGGAGAAGCCGAGGCGGGCGTTCATGCCGCTCGAGTAGCGCTTGACGGGCGTGTCGATGGCCTCGGCGATACCGGCGAAGTCGACGATCTGGTCGAACTTTCGGATGATGTCCTTCTTGGGCATGCCCATGATGGCGCCCTGAAGGTAGACATTCTCGCGGCCGGTGAGGTCGCCGTGAAAACCGGCGGACACCTCGATGAGCGTGCCGATGCGCCCCTGCGCCTCACAGTAGCCGCGAGACGGCTGCATGATGCGCGTCAGTATCTTGAGCGTCGTGGACTTGCCGGAGCCGTTCGGTCCGATGATGCCGAGCGTCTGACCGGCGCGCACCTCGAACGACAGGTCGCGCACCGCCCAGAAATCGCCCTCGCTCAGTTCCTTGTCGCTGGCCCCGCGGCCAACAAGCCGCTTGGCGAGGGCGGGTATCAGGTCGCGCAGGCTGTCGTGAATCTGTCCGCGATGGAACTTTTTCCAGACGCGATCGAAGAGGAGACGCGCGTCCTTCACTGTATGCAGGCGGGAGAAATGTGTATCACACGAGCTCCGCAAACCGCCGCTCGGAGCGGTGGAATATGAGAGCGCTCACCGTGAGCCCACCAAACGCCCATAGGGCTATGTACGCGAGGTACCATGGCCGCCAGAAAACGAAACCTTCCAGCGACATTCGGGGAGAGAGGAGGTTGTGATGATGCACCACGGCCAGCCGCAACCCCTCGAGAATGGGCGCTACGGGATTGAGCATCATGATCTGTGACCCTTTCGGGCCGTACATGGAGACGTCGAGCATCACCGGAGTGATGAAGATGCCGAAGGTGAGAAAGACCTGAACGAGATACTTGACGTCGCGGAAGAAAATGTTGGCGCAGCTCAGGAAGAGCCCGAAGGCGAGCGACAGGAACCAGAGCATGATCAGGAGCACCGGAGCCCAGAGCAGCTGCCAGGACCAAACGACGCCAAGGAAGGGCAGTAGCGCGACGACAATGAGGCCGCCGATCAGCGAATCGACCGACTGGGCAAGGATGCTGCTGAGCGGGAGGACTTCGCGCGGGAAGTAGATCTTGGTGACGAGCGAGGCGCTGGAAACGAGGCTCGGGGTTGCCACGTTCAGGCAGCCCACGAAGAACGCCCAAGGTACGGCCTTTACGGCCATTCCGGCGATCTGCCCCAAGGCGAGGCCCCTCCCTGAGTAGAACGCGATGGCGAAGCGAACGGCCAGACCTGCACCAACGACGGCCAGGGGAATCAGCAGCGCCCAGGCAAACCCAAAGACTGCCTGCTTGTATTTGATCCGGATGTCACGGAGCGTGAGCTGGTAGATCAGGTTCTTGCTCCACCGGATATCTGTGACGATCTGCCTGAGGTCCTCGAGTAAGGTGGGACGGATCTCCGGGGGAGGGCCGACACGCGGATCGCGGACAGCGGCCCCGGGATTCCGTCGCTCTGGTTCTACACTCGTCACGGCGTTGAAGTAGCGATCAAAGAGGGCCTCGGGCGGGGATGAGTCGGTTCTGGAACCGCTCCGGAGAACGGGCTGCAAACGAAGCCCACATAGTATATCATCATCGGGCGGGCGGCGAGGTTTTTGGCCCGCCGGCGTTCGGGACGGAGGCCACGCGGATGCTGTGACATGGGGCGACCGGTAGGCGTCATATCCATAGTGTTGGGCCATCGCGCACGTTGGGTCGTCTCATACTGAATCTTTCGAGAAGGACTCGCTGACGCGCGGCCGCGTGGGCGAAGCCGGTTCTCGCGTCTCCCTAACCCCCCCGGGATACAACCATGAGCCTGATGACAGACGAAAGAGGTACCGCCTCGGCAATCGCCGACACGCCCGCTGGGGTGCGGGCGTATACGCTCGAAGGTTCTCCGCTGCCGTTGGTCCTCGAGCCGACCACGGATGGAATCGACCTCGCCGAATGGAACCTCAAGAACCGTGAATGGATCGAGGCACAGCTGCTCGTTCACGGTGGAGTGTTGTTCCGCAACTTCACGCTGCCGTCGCCGGCCGATTTCGAGCGCGCGGCCAAGGCGATCTACGGTGAGCTGTTTGGCGACTACGGCGACCTGCCGAAGAATGCGGCGGGCGAGAAGATCTACGAGTCGACGCCGTATCCGCCGGACCAGATGATCCTGTACCACAACGAGAGCTCGCACCTGCCGAGTTGGCCGAGGAAGATCAGCTTCCACTGCGTCATTCCGGCCAAGGCGGGCGGTTGCACGCCGGTGTTCGACACGCGTGCGGCGCTCAAGCACATCGACCCGGCCGTGCTGAACGAAGTTCGCACGAAGGGCCTGATGTATGTCCGCAACTTCTCCAAGGGCGTCGATCCCACGTGGGAAGCATTCTTCCACACGACGGACAAGGCGACGGTGGAGCAGATGTGCCGCGACGCCGGCAGCGACTTCGAGTGGAAGTCGGACGGTGGACTGCGCGTCATCAATCGGTCGAAGGGGATCGTCAAGCACCCGAAGACGAAGGAAGAGATGTTCTTCAACCAGGTGCAGATCCACCACATCTACTGCGTGGACGAAGACACCCGCGAAGGACTGCGCGCGCTGTTCGACGACCAGGACCTGCCGCGCAACGTCTACTACGGCGATGGCTCGCCCATCCCCGACGAGACGATGCAGCACCTGGGCGAGGTATTCGAGAAGATCGCGGTGCGCTTCAAGTGGCAGAAGGGCGACATGATCATGCTCGACAACATGCTCGTGACGCACGCACGCGACAGCTTCGAGGGACCACGGCACATCGTGGTGGCCATGGGCCAGATGATCAGCGCTGACGAGCTACCCGTCTGAGGCGGGCCAGGCCTTTCCGGTAGTCGCATGCGCGTGCTCCTGTTTCGGAATCTGTGCGACCGGGGTGGAGTGTCGACGAGCATGTTGCTGCTCGGACGGGAGATGGAGAAGCGCGGCATCGAGTGCGAGTTCTGGTTCTGCAAGGGATCGGCCCGTCTCCAGGATTTCCTGGAGACGGGGCGTACGACGGTGGCGCCACTGTCCAGGCTCGCGGCGCGGCTCGAGCGCGCGGACGTCGACGTCGTGCAGATGACGGCGTCGGATCCGATGGCAGAGGTGGTCGCGATGATGTCGCGCGACGCGAAGGTCCTGGTGAGCGCGCGCGGCGCACTCGCCGACATCTGGGACCGAACCAATTGCTTCGCCTACTCGGCGATCTCGCGGGGGATGGCGACGGTGAACCAGCCGTACACGGATGTCGAGATCGAAGTGGTGCGCAACGCCATCGACGTCGATCGATTCACGCCGGGCGATGCACCATCTGGCGGTGCGCCCATCGTGGCGTTCGTGGGACGTACGTCGGATGCGATCAAGGACTTTCCACGTTTTACGCGGATTGGGAGGCGTCTCGCAGCGCGAGGCGCCCGCATATGGATTGCGGATCCGCACAACGCGGGCTGGGAGCATTTCGAAGGACGCAACGTCGAGAAGATCGAGACAGAACGGTGGGGACCGGTATCGCATTCACAGATTGCCGACTTTTATCGCGCCGTTGCGGCGTCCGGGGGTGTGGTGTTGATGACGTCGCGCACGGAGGGTTTCGGCAACGTCGCTCCCGAGGCGGCGGCGTGCGGTGCGTGGGTCGTCACGCCGGACGTGATGGGGCTGAACGAAGCCGTCGTCGACGGAGTGACGGGCAACCTCTTTCCCGCTGACGCCTCCGACGACGATGCTGCCGAGATGATCGCCGCGTGGATGTCGGCACGACGTGACATGCAGCAGACTTCGGACGCCGCGCGGCGCGAGTTCAACCCAAGCGTGATGATGGACGGCTATCAGCGGATCTACGATCGGCGCGAGCAACTGCTCACGACGCCGACGCCGAAGGCGAACGACCCGTCGCTGAGCCATCTGCGCGAACATCTCGTGAAGCAGCGCGGCTGGCGTGCGGCCGCGGCGAGGGAAGCAGCGGTCGGCCTAGCCGCCGATGGTCGCGCGCACCTGGCACTCGGCGCACTCGGCATCGCGTTCCGCGCCGAGCCGCGGCAATTCCTGAGCGGACCTGGCTTCCGTTCGTTGCTGTCGACGATGCGTCGCATCCCGAACCGTCGCGCGCGGCAGTGAGCACGATGTCGCGCGTCGCATCGTATCCGCTCGCGGCTCTCCAGCCGGCGATGTTGGTGAATCACCTCCGGGCTCCGCGCTCGGGGGTGGACATCGTGCAGATGGTGAGCGAGCTGCACGAGCGCGTCGACGTGAATGGATTGCGCACCGCATGGGAAACAGTGACGGCGCGACACGATGCGCTGCGCACGGCATTTCGCTGGGACGGCGTGGCCGAGCCGCAGCAGGACGTGTACGAGTCGGCGGCGCCGATGATCGTCGAGCTGGATTGGACAGGTGCCGATGCGGCCACGATCGCTCGGCGACGCGCGGCGTTCATGGCCGAAGACCGCACGCTCGGCTTCGATCTCGCGACACCGCCGCTGCAGCGCGTGACGCTGATTCGTCTTGCCGAGACGGAATGGATCATGGTGTGGACGTTCCATCACATCCTGATGGACGGTCGCTCGTTCCCGATCGTGCTGCGTGAGATGTTCGCGCTGTACGACGCGATTCCCGGGGCCGCGCCGGAGCTTCCAACAAGGCGGCCGTTCCGCGATTTCGTCGCGTGGTATGGCGCGAAGGATTTCTCTGGCGCCGAGTCGTTCTGGCGCGAGCGGATGCGCGGGCTGCCTGGCGCGACTCCGCTGCCAGCCGGCTTCGGCGATGAAAGCCACGGCCGTGGCTGGCATACGCGGATGTTCGCCGCCGAGCCGGCCGCTGCGCTGGAGGAAATGGCGCGCGCGAATGGCCTGACGATGAACAACGTGGTGCAGGGTGCGTGGGCGCTGCTGCTCGCCAGGCATTCGGGTGAAGAGGACGTCGTGTTCGGCGCGACGCGCGCGTGTCGCAAGGGGACGATCGACGGTGCGGACGACATCGTCGGCATGTTGATCAACACGTTGCCGGTGCGCGCTACGGTGAAGTCCGACATGCCACTCGTGGAGTGGTTGGGAGAACTGCGCGAGACGTGGCGGTCGCTGTTCGACGTCGAGCACACGCCGCTGCGGTTGGTGCAGCGCTGGAGCGACATGAGCGCGAACGCGCCGATGCTCGAGACGTCGATCGTCTTCGAGAATGCGACGCTCGACGCGACGCTCAAGTCGGTGGGCGGCCCTTTGGCGACGCGCGGGTTCGAGCTGTTCGGCGGAACGAACTTTCCGCTGACGGCGCTGGTGTGGGGCGGTACGGAGTTGACGCTCCAGATCGACAACGAGCGGTCGCTGGTGGATGACGCGACGGCGATTCGTCTACTCGATCATCTCGCGGCGATACTGGAGTCGATGGCCGCCAATCCCGCGGCAAAGGTCGCCGACGTCTCCATGCTGCCGGCGCGCGAGCGCGAGCTCGTGGTGCGCTCGTGGAACGCCACGCACGTCGCATATCCGGCCGATGCGACGCTGGTGTCGCTGATGAACGAACAGGCCGCACGAACGCCTGACGC
>JAQBPV010000508.1 GCA_028287345.1 Gemmatimonadota bacterium | reverse complement strand
GATGAGCTGTCGGTGGTCTATGACCGCGTGCCCGTGGCGCTGAAGAAGGACATCATCTTTCACATCGCGCAGCGCGGCGGTCTCGAGAAACTCATCGCCATCGCCAAGAGCGACCCGAATCAGGAGCTCCGGAAAGACGCACTGTTTCACATCGGCCAGTCGAAAGATCCGCGCGCGCTCAAGGCCCTCGAGGAGATCGTGAACCCATGAAGACAGACTGTGTCGTCCAGAGCGCGGCAAGGTGGTCCATGATGATCGCGTGCGTTTTCGTCGCGCAGACCGCCGCCGCGCAGACATTGGAGAGCCGAATCGGCAACGCGAGAGGCACGGTAGCCTTCGAGTTCACTACCCGGCGCAACGTGTGCGGCGATGGCATGAGCATCAACGTCAGCGACGAGACGTCGATTGGATCGACGACGAGCTCGCGTCGCTCCGGTATTCACATCGGTCGCAGTATTGCCGGCAACCGGGAGATCTGTGAAGAAGGTCCGGCTCGCGTGACGCTGTCGAAGTCTGAGCTTCGCGTCACCGTGGGCGGCGGGGAAGAGCGCGCCGACACGGAGCTCGGCGCCGTGAGCGCGCCCGAGGCCGCCCGCTACCTGTTAAAGATCGCCCCGACGCTCAGCGGCCGATCGGCAGACCACGCCGTCATGGGCGCCGCCATCGCCGACAGCGCCAACCTCTGGCGACGCATGCTCGAGATCGCCCGCGACAACGACGCGTCGGACGCGTCGCGCAAGTCGTCGCTGTTCTGGGTAAGCCAGGAGGCCAGCTCTGTGGCCACAGCGGGCCTGAGCGCGGTGGTGATGGACGAAGATGCGGACAGTCCCGTACGCAACGATGCGCTGTTCTTCCTGTCGCAACGGGCGCATGGTGAGGGCGTGCCGGCGCTCATTCGCGTGGTGCGCGAGTCGAAGAGTCCGAAGCTGCGGAAGGACGCGATCTGGTTTCTCTCGCAGAGTCGCGATCCGCGGGCGATCGAGCTGTTCGAGCAACTGCTGGCTGGACGATAGTATTTCCCGGATGCACGCGCAGGAGATGGCCCGAGGTTTGATCAGGCAGTTGTCCGAAAGATCCGTGAAATCCGCTCCCTGCGGTTTTCAGTGCTCTGCACTCTTGCCGGGATGACCGGCTCGCCAGTTGACAGGTTCGCGGTCCTCGCAGTACCAACCAATCGGGATGTAGAGAAGCGGCGGCCGGCTCCGACTTCTCTCCAGAAGCGCCAATCGAGGCGCCCCAACCCCGAGAGGAGACACGAGCCATGAAGTTCATGATGATGATGCACACGCCGGCCGGAACGGGTGACTACCAGATCAACGACTGGTCGCCCGAGGATTTCAAGGCGCACATGGCGTTCATGCACAACTTCAACAAGAAGCTGTCCGCCGCCGGTGAGTGGGTCGGCGCCGAGGGGCTCGCCGCGCCCGGTGACGCGAAGGTGGTGAAGGCCGCGAAGGACGGCACACCCATAACCGACGGTGTCTTCCCCGAGGCGAAGGAGTTCCTCGCCGGCTACTGGATCGTGGACGTCGACAACCCGGCGCGGGCCTATCAGCTCGCCGCCGAGATCTCCGCGGCGCCCGGGCCGCGCGGCGTCCCCCTGAACATGAACGTCGAGGTGCGGCAGGTCATGAGCGGACTGCCCACCGACGTGTGACGCCGGACTTCGCGGCGGATTCCGCGACATCCCACGCCTTGCACCTGCTGCGCGAGATCGCGCCGCAGGTGCTCGGCGTCCTTGCCCGTAAGCAGGGCGACTTCGCCGCGGCGGAAGACGCTGTGCAGGAGGCCCTCATCGCCGCGACGACGCAGTGGCCCGTCGCCGGGATACCGAGCAATCCGCGCGGTTGGCTTTATCAGGTCGCGCTGCGCCGAATGAAGGATCAGCAGCGTAGTGAAATGGCGCGTCGGCGGCGCGAGGATGCCGTCGCGATCGAGCGCGCGTACGACGAACCGTTCGTCCCACCTCCCGATGCGGAGCTTGGCGTCGAGGAGGACGACACCCTCGTGCTGCTGTACATGTGCTGTCATCCGTCGCTCACGCCGCCGTCGGCAATCGCGTTGACGCTGCGCGCGGTCGGCGGACTGACGACGACGGAGATCGCCAACGCGTTTCTCGTCCCCGAAGCGACGATGGCGCAGCGAATCAGCCGCGCCAAGCAGAGTATCAAGACGTCGAAGGTGCCGTTCCAGCTTCCTACCGACGTCGATCGCGTCGAGCGACGACATGCCGTGCTGCATGTGCTCTACCTGATCTTCAGCGAGGGGTACACGAGCAGCGTCGGCGCAGAGTTGCAGCGCACCGATCTCTCCAATGAGGCCATTCGGCTGACACACGCCGTTCACGCGCTCATGCCGACCGACGGAGAAGTCGCCGGTCTACTCGCGCTCATGCTGCTCACCGACGCGCGCCGCGCGGCGCGAACAGGGCCGAACGGTGAGCTCATCCCGCTCGACGAACAGGATCGCAGCGTGTGGAACCAGGCGCTCATCGCCGAGGGGATCGCGCTGGTGTCGGCGGCATTCTCAAGTGGGTCGGTCGGGGCGTATCAGCTACAGGCTGCCGTGGCTGCGGTACACGATTCTGCCGCGCAGGTCGAGGATACGGATTGGGCGGAGATCTTCGCGCTGTATGGATTGTTACTTCAGATGTCTGACAATCCGATGGTTGCGCTGAATCATGCGATAGCCGCCGCGATGGTGAAGGGGCCTGCCTTCGGTTTGGAGTTGGTGAGCGCGCTCGATGGTGATGCACGAGTGAGCGGCCATTACCGGCTTGATGCCGTTCGCGGCCATCTGTACGAGATGTCGGGTGACGCCGAACGCGCGTTGACACACTATCGCGCGGCGGCCGAGCGTACGACGAGCATTCCGGAGCGGAACTACTTGAATACGAAGGCTGCGCGTCTTGCTGTGGTGCGGTGAACTACGACCTACGGAACGTCGGCCTTAGCGCAGCTGCGGTAAATCTGCAGTTGCAGTTGCAACGCACCTCCGTCGAGATCGTCCTGAGTAGACGGCCGTGCCATGCATGTGCCGCCCCTGACCAGGCTTCTACTGAAGACGGAAGTAAAACGGCTGCTTCACACGCTCGCGCACCCGATGTCCGCCAACCTCTGCCGGCGCGAAGCGCCATTTCTCGAGCGCGTCGAGCACCGCATTGGCGAACTCTTCGTGCGAGACCAACGGTAGCTCCACCGACGTACGATCCACTCGGCCGCTGGTATCCACGACGAAATACACCGCGAACCGTGCCTCCAGCTGTCGTCGTTGCATGGCGGCGGGATACAGCGGCTTCGGATTCACTGGAGCGGGAACCGCCTCAGTCTCGACGTCCGCCATCTCGTACGTGAAATCGGGAAAGACCAGCTCAATGGGTGGCTTCGGCACGGCATGCAGGACGACCGCTTTGAGCTCATTCGACCCGATGCGATCGCCTTCGTCAGCAGCAGGTGCCGTCACGACCGGAATGGCGCGGCGAAATTCCGAGAGCACGGCGTGCGCGTTCGCCGTTCGCAATCGTTCTGACCCGAGCTGAGTGGCCACCAGTGCTCGCGCAACGCGGAGCGGCACATTGCCAAACGCGGCAATGGCGAACTGAACATGCTCCAATGACGCCTGTGGCCGTTCGATGTACTGGACCGTGTGCGTCGGCGCCACGGCGAGAAACAGGATGGCCGCGTGCACTGCGGCGCTTGCGGTGGCGAACGTCGGATGAATCCGACCCGTCGCAGCCGCGCTGATGAATGGATGTAGCATACGATGCCTCCCTCACGGCGAGTGTCTGCTCGCCGTCTCCTCACTACGCTGACAAATCAATACGCGTACCACTGCGCGTGATTCAGGGCGAGGAGCGGTGACGTCCTTCAGCATGAGAGGTTGCTCACGCCAGGGCATCTCTCCAACGTTGTAGGTCGTCATGAAGGTTTTCGAGCTCGCCGCCGTATTCGCCCACGAACGCTTCAGGTAACCGCGTGAATCTTCTCGTCAATCCGCCCGTTCTTCCCATGCTCGCCAAGCGCGTCGGCGAGTTGCCGATTGGTGACGGATGGATCTTCGAGCCGAAGTGGGATGGCTTTCGCACACTCATCTTTCGCGACGGTGATGAGCTGTTCATTCAAAGCCGCGACGCGAAGCCGCTCGACCGATACTTCCCGGAGCTCGCGGAGCCACTCAAGGCGCAGTTGCCGGAGAAGTGTGTGCTCGATGGAGAGATCGTCATCGCGCAAGGCGGCGGACTGGACTTCGAGGCGCTGCAGCTCCGTCTTCATCCCGCGGCATCACGCGTGAAGAAGCTCGCCGCCGAGCTCCCGGCGTCGGTGGTGTTCTTCGATCTGCTCAGCGAAGGCGATCGCGACTATCGTGACGTTCCGTTCGCCGAGCGTCGCGCGGCGCTGTCGTCGATGCTCGAGGGCGCGAGGCCGCCACTGCACATCACGCCCGCGACGAAAGACCGCGCGACGGCATCCGACTGGTTTCGTCGGTTCGAGGGTGCGGGGCTCGATGGCGTGATCGCCAAGCTCGACGATGGAGTTTACGAATCGAACAAGCGGGTGATGCTCAAGGTGAAGCACGAGCGCGACTGTGATTGCGTCGTCGCGGGCTTTCGCTGGCACAAGAACGGTGAGGGCACAGCCGTGGGCTCACTGCTGCTCGGCCTCTACGACGACACGGGCAATCTCGAGCACGTCGGCGTATGCGCGAGCTTCACGATGGCGAAGCGAAAGGAGCTGGTGACGTTTCTCGAGCGCTATCGCGCAAACTCTGTCGACGGACATCCGTGGCGCGCGTGGGCGGCGGCCGGCATCGAGGGCGATGCACACCGCAAGCCTGGCGGGCAAAGCCGGTGGAGCGCTGGGAAGGATCTCTCGTGGGAGCCACTGCGTCCTGAGTTGGTGGTCGAGGTAGCGTACGACCACATGCAGGGCACGCGCTTTCGGCACACGGCGCAATTCAGGCGGTGGCGGAGCGACAAGAGACCCGAGGACTGCACGTTCGAGCAGCTGGAGGTCGTGCCGCCGCACGAGCTGTCGGAGATCTTCTCGGAGTAGAATCGGCCGATGCGGGCACTTACTGAGGAGTCAGGAATGAGGTGTTCAGCGGACAGCCCCAGTGCTCAGTAGTCAGGGGGTGTCGCGAATGAGTGTTACGCCACACCCCCTGACCACTGATTGCTGGGGCTGACACCTGAACACCCGATCCCCGTCACCTAAGGGGAGGTCCGGGATTGTTCGGCGCACACAATCACTTTGCCCTAGCGCGCGCCTCGCGCCACTCACGCGTCGGATCGTCGTCCGGATCCGGGGTGCCCTGCGGCGGCCGTAGCTCTTCAGGCACGTTGCGCAGGTTGACGCGAATGCGCGTCCACGTCGACGACCGCCCTCGCATCGAATCGACGAGCACGTCGTCCACTGCGAGCAGTGCAGCGACATCCGCGTGCGCGAGCTTCCACCGCTCGAGACCATCCAGCGCGGCCAACTTGTCCGGCGAGTTCGCCACGACGATGAGCGGCATCTTCGCGCGCGGTTTCTTCGGCGCGGCTGCTTTCTTCGCGGCACTCTTCGCGCGTGACGGGGCGACGCGTGGCGCCTCGCCATCCATCTTGCGGAAGTGTGGCGGCCATGGTGCATCGCCGAGTCCGGCGGATTCGTCGCGGGCGGCGAGGTCGAGCAGTGCGTCGAGCGAACCCGCCGCGGAGTCCATGTCGGCGTGCGGATCGCCGATCGACGCGAATCGAGCGGGCATCGTCAGCACGGTGAACGCCGACGGATCGCAGTCGGGTATCTCGTCCCACTGAAGCGGCGCCGACACACGCGCATCAGGCGTCGGGCGAATCGAGTATGCGGAGCAGGTGGTGCGATCCTTCGCGTTCTGGTTGTAGTCGAGGAAGACGCCGTGTCGTTCCTCCTTCCACCACTTCGACGTCGCGAGTGTTGGCGCGCGACGCTCGATCTCGCGCGAGAAGGCGAGTGCCGCGCGTCGCACCTCGGAGAACGTCCACCGCGGTTCGATGCGCACGTTGACGTGCATGCCACGTGAGCCGCTCGTCTTCGGCCAACCGCGCAGCCCGAGCTCATCGAGCAGCGCCTTCGCTTCCATCGCGACTTTGCGTACGTCCTCCCACTCGACGCCGGGTCCGGGATCGAGATCCACGCGGAGCTCGTCCGGGTGGTCGAGATTGCTCGCCCGCACGGCGTGTGGATGCAGCTCGATGCAACCGAGGTTCATGACCCAGGCGAGACCTGCCGCATCGTCGACGACGATCTCCTCCGCCGTGCGGCCCGAGGGGAACGAGAGTGTCACCGTGCGCAGCCACTCCGGCCGATTGTCCGGCGCGCGCTTCTGGTAGAACGGGTCGCCCTCGGCGCCATTGACGAATCGCTTGAGGACGATGGGCCGATCGCGAATGCCGGCGATCGCGCCGTCGGCGACGGAGAGGTAGTAGCGGACGAGGTCGAGCTTCGTGAGCTGGACACCGCGTGTGAAGTAGGGCTTCGACGGATGCGTGATGCGCACGTCGCGTCCGTCGATCGACAACAGCTCTGCATCGTCCTTTTTCGCCATGGCCGATATGAAGCATTGAGAGCGCGGCATCCGCAAGACGACGGTGACCAAAAGATCGAGATGGAGGTTGCGCTGTATGACACCAATCGCTGTCTCGAACTCCCTGACTTCATGTTGGCACTCCGCAGTACCCGGCCCGCGCGTCGTGTGTTGACGCTCGTCGCGTCGATCGTGTTCGCTTCGGCCTGCAGCGACACCACGGCCCCGCTACAGCTCGAAGGGCGGCCGACCATTCTCGAGTTCTCCATCGGCGGATTCGGCGCGCCATCGAGGCAGCTGGAGTTGCGGGGCGACACCGTGATCGCGCGTCGTCGGCCCTTCAATTGGACGTCCACCTCGCCGACAGACAGTGTCCGCGTGATTCCTTCCGCAGAGCAATGGCGCGCGTTCTGGAGCGCCGCTGACGCAGCTGGCGTCCAGCAATGGCACGTTCAGTACAATGCGGAGGGGATTGTCGATGGAGAGGGATGGAGCCTCAGTGTCGCATCGCGCGACCGGGCGATCAGCTCATGGGGAAGCAACGCATATCCGGATCGAAATGGCCGCGAGCACGAGACGCAGCGTCCGGCCGAGTTCGAAGCGTTCCTGAACGCGCTGAACGTGCTCGCTGGCGTCTCAGGGTGGTTCTGAAAAACCGGGGCGACGAATGGTTCGTCGCCCCGGCCTCACAGACTTACGGCGTCAACAGCTTGTCTCGCGTTGGCGACTCATCCTCGTTCCACGGGAACGGCGCGCCCTTCACCTTGCGCGGATAGACCTCGTCGAGGTTCGTCGCGTCGTACAGGCGACCGTTCTTCATCACGTACTTGAGTCCCATCGTGTTGCGCAGGTCGTCAAGCGGATTGCGGTCGAAGACGAGCAGGTCCGCCATCTTGCCGACTTCGAGCGACCCGACGTCCTTGCCGAGTCCAAGAGCGTTGGCGCCCAGGATGGTGGCGGTCTTGAGTGCGTCCATCGGCGTCATGCCGTTGCCCATGCCGATGTTCCACAACTCCCAATGGTAGCCGATGCCCTGCTGCTGTCCGTGTGAGCCAACGCCAGCGCTGCCGCCGGCGTCGATGAGATGCTTGATGTCGCCGCCGACGAGCTTCATCGGATACTGCGTGTCGTGGAACCAGCCGGCCTGACCCATCGTCGTCACTGCGCCTGGTGAGCCACCGCGGCGAAGGATCTTTCCCTCGAGATCACTCCACGGTGTGAACAGCTGCAGCTTGGAGTCGCGCAGCAGATCCATGTGCTCATACCAGTAGTTCTCGCCCCACGGTGCGCCGTACGCCACGATGATCGTAGGCGTATAGGTGATGCCCGATTCGGTGAGCAGACGGATGACGTCTGACTGCAGCGGATAGGTCGGGATGGTGTGTTCGTGTCCGCTATAGCCGTCGATGGCCTCGGTGATGTTCATCTTGTAATCGAGACCACCTTCTGTCGTCGGCATGAGCTTGAGCTCATTCGCCGCCTGGATCACCCACTGCCGCACCTCGCGATTACCGGTTTGGTACTCCTTGATCGTCTTGGTGTCGTAGTACTCGGCATAGCGCTTCAGCACCGTGCGGGCGTTCTCGAGGCTACGAATGTTCTCGGCTGCGAAGATGCCGGGGCCGGTGGAGTAGATGCGTGGCGCGAGCACCTTGCCCGCCTTCTCCTGGTCCTCGTAACTCAGCACGTCGGTGCTGCCGGTCTGCGGATCGCGTGCAGTGGTGACACCATACGCGAGATTGGCGGCGTAGCTCCACACCGGATCGCGATGGACGTTGTTCGCCACGCGCAGGTGTGCATGCGTATCCACGAAGCCGGGGCTGATCGTCTTGCCGGTGACGTCGATCTCGCGTGCGCCGGCGGGAACGGTGAGCGTGCCGCTCGCACCGATGGCGGTGATGCGATTGTCGGTGACGACGATGTCGCCCTTCTCGATGACCTGTGTGCCGCTCATGGTGATGATGCGCGCACCGCGCAGCACCGCCGTCGCGCGCGGGATGTCGCGATCGCCCATCACACGGATGCGTGTCTCGACTGGCTTGTAGCTCGCGAGCGGTGTACGGGCACCGCGTCCCGGAGCAGGGGCTGCACCGGTGGAATCCGGCGTACCCGCACCCGCCGTGCGCGGAGGATTCGCGCGCCGCACCGAATCGTCGAAGGCGATGGCGCGCGTGACGTCATACACGACGTGCGCGTTCCCGATGGACCAGTGGATGTTGCCGGCACTGCCCCACTGCGGGAACTGCGCGCCGATGTCGGTGAGCTTGCGCGATGGGAAGGCCGCGGCGCCTCCAGCCGCACCGTCAGCGCCCCCGCCGCCGGTGGCACCGACGGTGATCGTGGGCACCGGTCCGCCTGGCCACGGAATGTCAGGGATGTAGTAGAGGTCGAGGTTGACCATCGCGAGCGCGCGTTGGCCATCGGGCGAGATCTGCGCCCAGCTCGCGCCGGCGCCACGTCCGCCGCCACCAGCAGCACCTGGCGGCGCAGCGCCCTGGATACGCAGGATCTCCTTGATGTCCGTGCCGTCCCAGCGCATCGAGTAGAGGCCGCGCTGCCCACTGTAGGCGAAGATGCGCGAGGTGTCGCGCGCACTGAAATGCACGTCATTGACGCCGGTCGCGATGAAGGTGGACGGACCACCAGCAGCTGGAATCCACACCAGCTCACCACCGCCACCACGTCCGCCCGCTGCACCGCCGCCACCACCACCACCGGTGCGGAAGGCGCGTGAAGGTGCACGCGACGCGACGATGCGTTGTCCGTTCGGCGTATAGACCGGATTTGTCCACAGCCCTTGCTGCGGCGTCAGGCGTTGCGGGCGTCCGCTGCCGTCACTGCGCACGCGATTCAGGTAGCCGATGCTATCGTCCCATGTGGTGTACGCGATCCACTGTCCGTCGGGACTCCACACGGGCTCGAACTCGCCGCGATCCGTGTTCGTGAGACGCTTGGGCGTGCCGTTCGGATAGTCCATCACGTACAGTCGGTCCAGCGCGACGAACGCGAGCTTCTTTCCATCCGGACTCGGCGTTGCATCGCGGACCTGCTTCACCACGAACGTCGTCGAATCGGAGATGCGATACTCAAAGCCCACGTGAGGTCCGAGCGCCTGGATGACATCCGCCTCGAAGGGAATTTCCGTCGCCTGCTTCGTGTCGATGGCAACCTTCCACAGCTTGCCGTCCCACGTCGTGACGAGAAACTTCGAGTCGGGTGTGAAGCTCATGCCGGGATAGACATCGAGCGTCGCGCGAGACTCCTGGTCGTCGCGCTGCACCGGCCCCGTGAGCCACTCCTCTTCGTTCGTCGCGAGGTTGCGAACGCGAAGCCGCGTGTGATCGACGTAGCGCGTGCCGTACACAAGCCACTTGCCGTCAGGGGACAACGTGGGGCGAAATGCCGAGCCCCATCGATTCTCCTTCGTGACGACGCGACCCGTTTCGCGATCGTACTGCTGCAGGTCGTAGTCGCCGAGCGGCGTGTTGTAGACCCAGCTGCCCCGACGCTCGGCATAGTAGATGTAGCGCGGATCCTTGCCGAAGGCCGGACCTTCCTCGCGAATGACACTCGCGCCACCGCCACCGCCGCCGCCAGCTGCGGCACCTGCCGACGCCGAGTCGCGAATGAGCTGAATGCCCGTGCCGCCGGTTGCGGGAAAGAGCCATAGCCGGTTCGAGCGCGACGCGATGATGTACTTGCCATCCGGTGTCCACGCTGGCGACTGATAGGTCTGCGTGTTGCCCGTGGTGATCTGCACCGTGTCCTTCTTGTCGAGCGAGATCGTCCACAGGTTGTAGCCGCCGGTGCGATCGCTCACGTAGACGATCGTCTTTCCGTCGGGCGAGAAGCGTGGCTGGCCGTCGAAGCCCATGCCGCGCGTGAACGCAGTGGCCTTGCCGCCCGTGATGGGCATCGTGTACAGATCGCCGAGCAGGTCGAAGACGATGGTCTTCCCATCGGGGCTGACGTCGCTCGACATCCAGTTGCCCACCCTCGTCGTGAAGGTGAGCGTGCGCGTCGGACGCAGCGGGAGGAGCTCCTGCATCGGATCGCGCGGCGGACCGGCTCCGGGTCCGCGTTGCGCGCTGACGGCGGCGGGGGTGATCGCGAGCGCACAAAGGGTAGCGCGTGCGAGTTTCGCGAACGAGCTTGAGTTTGACACGATCATGGGAGTCCTATGTGGGAGCGGGAGCTGAGGAGAAAGTGCAGGCGCGCCGCCGCACCGGCAATGCCGACCGCCGTTCTGCTCCTCGCCACGTTCGCCTGCAGCGAAGCAACTACTTCGCCGCGCACGGGACAACTTCGCGTCTTCATCGAGGGGTTGCCGGCGGGCACGGCGCCCGTGGTCGTCGTCACCGGTCCGGATGCGTTTCGCCAGCAACTGGATTCAGGGCGAACGCTGACGGCGTTGACGGAGGGCACGTACACCATCTCCGCAGCGCCGGTGACGACGACGTCCTTTCGCTACGCAGCGACGCCAGCATCGCAGACCGTGAATGTCACGAGTGGATCGCTGGCGAGTGCCAGTCTGGTCAGCTATCGCGTGGCGAGCGTGCAGCTCACGGTGACCGTCATCGGACTGCCGTCGGGCGCACCGGCGAGCGTCACCCTCACAGGACCGAGCGGATTCTCGCGCAGCATCACGACGACCACGCAGATCGGACTGTTGGAGCCTGGCACGTATACGCTTGCCGCCGCGAGCGTCCAGACGATTGGAAAGACCTATCGCGCCGTGCAGGCGAGCCGCGTGCTCCAGCTGTCCGAGTTCGTTCCGCTGGTTGCCACCACTGTGGAATACGGGCCAGGCACGGGCAGCCTTGGCGTCACCATCAATGGCCTTCCCGCGGCGACCGACGCGGCTGTGTCAATCAGCGGACCGGGTGGGTTCAGTCGACAACTCACCGAATCGGCGACGCTAGGCAATCTCGAGGCGGGTCGATATACGATCACCGCCGCGGTGGTGGGAAGTGCACTCGCGACTCACGCGCCTGCGCCGGCAACGCAGACCGTCGACATCATCGATGGCGCTGTGAGCGCGGCGACGGTCGCCTACGCAAGCTCGTCGTTGTCACTGGGACTGCGGCTGTTCATGGACGGTCTCGCGCAGCCGGTGTTTCTCACCGCGCCTGATGGCGACACCAGGCAATTCATCGTCGAGCGTGGTGGACGCGTCCGCATCGTTGCGAATGGTGTGCTGTTGCCGACGCCGTTCCTCGACATTCGCAGCCGGGTGAACAACACCGGCGAGCGCGGGATGCTGAGCATGGCGTTCGATCCGCAGTATGCCACCACCGGATACCTCTACGTCTACTACACTGATCTGAACAGCAACCTGGTGGTGGAGCGCATCAACTCCACACCGGGTTCGAACGTCGCAGGAGGTAGTGGCGGCGTCGTGCTCACCATTCCGCATGGCGGCATCGACCACCACGGTGGACTCATCGCATTCGGGCCGGATGGCATGCTGTATCTCGGTCCCGGCGACGGCGGCTGCTGCGGCGACCCAAACAACAACGCGCAGAACACGAACACGTTGCTCGGCAAGATCCTGCGAGTCGATGTACGCACATTGCCGTACACCATTCCCGCCGGCAATCCGTTCGTCGGCGACATCGGTGGACGTGCCGAGATCTGGGCGTATGGCCTGCGCAATCCGTGGCGCTTCGCCTTCGACGCGCCGACGAACATGCTCTACATCGGCGACGTCGGAAACGATGCACGCGAGGAGGTGGATGCAGTGCCGGCCACCGATGCCGGCCTGAATTTCGGGTGGCGCCTGATGGAAGGGACGGCGTGCTTCAGCCCGAGCACCAATTGCGCGGCGGGTCGCACGCTCGTGTCGCCGGTACTGGACTATCCTCACAGCGACGGATGCTCGGTGATTGGCGGGTACGTGTATCGCGGTTCGATGCTGCCCGAGCTCACGGGCTACTACCTGTATGCCGACTACTGCGCCGGTTGGCTGCGCACGATGAAGATGTCGGGCCGCACGGCGACCGAGGTGCGCACATGGGCAGGCATCTCGCTTCCACAGGCCAACTCGTTCGGGCGCGACGGGGCGGGGGAGTTGTACATGATCTCGGGCAGCAAGGTCTGGGCGATCGTGCGGCAGTAGCGTTCTCCGCCTTCCGCGACCAAGGAAGGACGCAACACGAGGCGAGGCATCAGGGAGCAGGTGTCCAGATATCAGCCCCAGCACTCAGCCTTCAGGGGGTGTGGCGAGAGAGTACGCCACACCCCCTGAGTGCTGAACACTGGGGCTGTCCCCTGAACACCTGATCTCTGACACCTGCGCCAAAGCAGTGAATCGCTGCACGAGAAAATTGTCGTTTCCGTTCAGTCCGTTCGATCAGTTTGTGTCGCTTCTTGAAACCTCAGATGCCTGCCCTAGGTCTTTGCGCTTTCTTGAAATCTCCGATGCCGGCCCGAGGCCGTTTGTCGCTTTCTTGAAATCTCCGATGCCGGCCCGAGGTCGTTGAGCAGCCGACCCAACCCTTTCGTTTGACCCGGTGTCTACCCCAAGACACTTGGGGAGAACGACAAAAATGGCATTGCTCAAGGGAACGCTCGACGTCCTCGTGCTGAAGGCCCTCTCGTGGGGGCCCATGCACGGATTCGAGATCATCAGCTGGCTCGAAGACCGGTCCGCCGGCTACCTCGCGGTCGGCGACGCCGCGCTGCTCCAGGCGCTGCACCGAATGGAGGAGCGCAAGCTCATCGTCGCCGAGTGGGGCATGACGAAAAACGGCCGGCGGGCCCGCTACTACGAGATGACCACCGCCGGACGCGCGCATCTTCGCGCTGAGTCAAAGGCCCTCACCGAGCACGTGGCCGCGCTGACGACGATTCTCAGCGCGCGCACGGCGACGCGATGAGGGCCGAGCGGTGAGGCACGGCGACATCCGCGCCGGCGTGCGCCGACTATTTCGAATCGCACTCCCACGGCCCGAAGCCGCGCACAAGGACGCCGACGACGAGCTCGACGCGATGCTGGATGCGCGTGTCGATCACTTCGTCGCACGAGGAATGTCACCCGGGGAAGCACACGCCGAAGCACGACGGAGGCTTGGAATGTCCATCGACGAAACGCGCGACGGTTTGCACCGGTCCGCCGAACATCGCGAAAAGCGACTCCGCTTCACGGAGCGTGTGGAGGAGCTGCGGCAGGACATTCGCTTCACGGCGCGAACGCTCTCGCGCTCACCCGGCTTCGCTATCACGGCGATCCTCGTCGCAGCACTGGGCATCGGCGCCAACACGGCGGCGTTCAGCGTCGCCGACTTCGTGCTGCTGCGGCCGCTGCCATTTCGCGAACCGGACCGACTCGTCAAGCTGTGGAACGAGACCTCGGCGTCGAACTATCGCGACTGGAAGAGAATGAACACGGTGTACGAGGGCATGGGCGCCTTCCATAACACCGGATTCAATCTCACCGGAAGCGGAGAGCCGCAGCGACTCACCGGCGTCGCCGTCACCGCCGACCTCATTCCTCTCCTCGGCGTACGACCGGCGCTCGGACGCGTGTTCGCGCCGGGAGAAGAGCAGACGGCGATCCTCAGCAACGCACTCTGGCAGCAGTCGTTCCACGGTGACAGCGGCGTGCTCGGACGCACGATAGCGCTGGACGGTTCACCGCACGTGATCATTGGAGTGATGTCGCCGGAATTTCGCTTTCCCAGTCGGGAGATCACGATCTGGACGCCGATGCTCGCCGCGGAAATCTCCGATGACGACCGAAACAACAACTGGTTCGAGGTGGTGGGTCGGCTCAAGCCCGGAATGAGCGTCCAACAAGCGCAGACGGATATCAAGTTCATCGCCGCGCGGTTGGTGCGCGAATCCCCTGTGGACAACGATGGACTGAGCCTGATCGTCTTCGCGTTGCGCGAGGGATACTCGTCACAGGCGAAGCTGCTGTTGATCGCGCTCTGCGGCGCGGCGATCTGCGTCCTGCTTCTCTCCTGCGCGAATCTCGCCGGTCTGCTCATCGCGAGGTCGCTCGCACGACGAAAGGAGATGGACATTCGTCTCGCGCTCGGTGCCGGGCGTGGGCGGTTGGTGCGGCAACTCATGACGGAAAGCCTCGTCATCGCGACGCTCGGCGGTACCCTCGGCATCGGACTCGCGGTGATCGCCGTGCCGCTTCTGTCGCGCCTCGTTCCGTCCGCGCTTCCCATCTCCGAAGTGGCGACCGTCGATCTCCGCGTGCTGCTGTTCGCGCTGGTGATCACATTGCTCACCGGCATCGGCATCGGCGTGTTGCCTGCGATACGAGCCTCGGGCCAGGCGGACCTAAGTGGTTTGCGCGAAGGCTCGCGCTCCGGCGGTGGTCAGCGCTTGCGTCTCCGCAGCGTGCTCGTGATCGCCGAAGTGATGGCGTCGGTGGTGCTGCTGGTATCGGCTGGCTTGCTCATGCGTGCTCTCGACCGACTGACGCAGATCGATCCCGGCTTTCGGCCCGACAACGTACTCACGATGCGGACTGCGCTGCCGATGCCGCCGTATGAAATCACCGGTCGACGCGTTCAATTCTACACGCAGGTGCTCGATAACGTGCGCGCGTTGCCAGGTGTGAGTGGCGCGGGCTACATCACCGGACTGCCGATGTCGATGACGGGTGGCATTCGCGGTGTGCAGATCACTGGACGGCCGGTCTCGCGCGGACAGCAGGAGGCGGCGAGTCTCCGCTACGCGACACCCGGTTACTTCTCGGCGATGGCCATTCCGGTGAAGCTCGGCCGCGATTTCGCGGAGACCGACGTGTTGAACTCGCCGTTCGTGGCCGTGGTGAGCGAGTCGTTCGTCCGCCGGTACTTTCCCAACGAGGATCCGCTTGGCAAGCGGTTTCAGTTCGATCAGGCCGAGCACACGATCGTTGGCGTTGCCGGCGAGGTGCGCGTGCGAGGGCCAGAGCAGACGAGCGAGCCGCAGGTCTATCTCTCGTACAAGCAGGTGCGAGATAGTCAGACCGTGGGGTACACGCCGAAGGACCTCATCATCCGCTACACGTCGTCTGCGTCGGCCGCGGCGCTGATGCCGGCGGTGCGGAAGATCATGCACGACGCCGATCCACTCCAGCCGATTTCACATGTGCGATCGCTGCAGGAGATCGTGTCGGATCAAACGGCTTCGCGCGCGGTGCAGGTGCGCGTGATCGGCGCCTTCGCGGTGATCGCATTTCTGCTGGCCGCCGTTGGTATCCACGGATTGCTCGCCTACACAGTCTCGCAGCGAAAGCACGAGTTCAGCGTGCGCATGGCGCTAGGCGCACAGCGCAGTGCAATCGTCGGGATGGTGATGCGGCAGGGAGTGGTGCTCGCGCTGGCCGGCGTGATACCAGGCGTTCTCCTTGCTTACGCCGCCGGGCGCGCAATGTCCGCGCTGCTCGCGGGTGTCGCGCCAAGTGACGCCGTGACGTTTCTCGTCGCGTCGATCCTGTGTCTGCTGATGACGCTGTTCGGCAGTCTCTTTCCGGTCGCGAGAGCAGTCAACGTCGCGCCGGCGGACGCCTTTCGCAGCGAGTGACCGCCGGGCTACAGACTTTGTATCAGCGCCATGATGTTGCCTTCACTGTCCTTGAACCATGCGGCGAGTGAGTCGCCGGCCTCCATGATGCCGTCTTTCATCGTCATGCCGGGGAAGTCGTATTGCTCGAACGTCACGCCACGCTTGCGCAGCTCGGCCACTTCCTTTCGGAGATCCTTCACGGCCCAGAAGGCCTGACTTGCCTTCGACGTACCGGCACCGCCGGAGACATACATGAACACCTCGGCGCCGCCGCACTCGTACGTGAGGCCGCCGTTGTTCTCCATCTTCGGCTCGAGGCCGACTTTCTCCGCGTAGAACTTTCGCGCGCGTGCGAGGTCGGAGACGGGAATGTACGGAATGATTGGCGAGTCTTTCAGCATAGGCTCCTCAGCTTCGTTTGGTCACATCACCACGACACCACCGATGGCACTCGGCCTGTTGCCCACGGCGACCGCGCGAAACTACTCCCGGGCGAGTGCCAATGCACGTTCCAGCACGGGATCCCCGAGTGCCGATGCGTCGTAGCCGCGACGGCAACGTCCGAGGCCCACGGTCTTTTCGGAAAGATCACGGTGCGATAGAGCGAATTAGTAACGTGGACGGACAAATGGCTCGCATAATTTCCTCTTGCGCGTTCCGCAGGATCCATCCTATCATGCCCGAGTCGCACAGACTTCCGCACACCCAATCATGATCCTCGTGTCGCGCGTCCTCCTTTCGATTATCGCCGTAGTCTCCGTATCGCTTACGGAGGTTATTCGCGTGCGAGAGGGTACAGCGGCGTAGCAGCAACAACGACCGCGACCCCTCTCGAAACGGGAGGGGTCGCGCGCATCTCGAGTCGCCGCGGCCCATCCCCAACCGGATGGGCCGCGGTCGCATTTCCACCTCTCGAGAGGCGACATGCGATCGGACACCATCAAGCGCGGCATGGAACGAGCCCCACACCGCAGCCTGCTGCGGGCGACGGGGCAGGTGAAGGACGGCGAGTGGGACCGCCCGTTCGTCGCCGTGTGCAACTCCTATGTCGACATCGTGCCGGGCCACGTGCACCTCCAGGCGTTCGGCAAGATCGTCAAGGACGCCATTCGCGCCGCCGGCGGCATTCCGTTCGAATTCAACACCATCGGTGTGGACGACGGAATCGTGATGGGCCACGTGGTCATGCATTACTCGCTGCCGTCGCGCGAGATCATCGCCGATTCGGTGGAGACGATGGTCCGCGCGCACTGCTTCGACGCGGTGATCTGCATTCCGAACTGCGACTAGAT
>JAQBPV010000493.1 GCA_028287345.1 Gemmatimonadota bacterium | reverse complement strand
AGTTCATCGACGTGCGCGATCTTGCAGAGTTCTACGTCACGCTGCTCGAGAATGGAAAGACCGGCGCATACAACGCCGTGGGTCCGCAGACGCTCATGACGTCGCGGCAGTTCTACGAGCAGGCGCGCGCTGCGATCAATCCCGAGGCGAAACTCACGTTCGTCGACGACTACGCGTTCCTCGAGCAGCACAAGATCGACGAGGCCATTCCGTGGGCGATGCTCAAGGGCAATGACGACGGCATGATGTCGATCCGCAATGAGAAGGCAAAGGCGGCGGGACTCGGCTTTCGTCCGCTGGCAACCACGTTGCGCGACACGTTGGAGTGGTGGCCGTCGGTCCCGGAGGCGCGACGGAATGCGCCGAAGTTCACGATCACGCCTGATCAGGAAGCGCAGGCGCTTGCTGCATGGAAGGCTCGATAGGGCGTCTCAGTTCGGGATTTCGCGCGGACCGAAAGAGCGTGCGCGAATCTCCTGAGGAGGAGAATCCAACGGCGTTTGGAGTCGTATGACCGAAAACGCGTTTCGTTGTTGAAAGCGTGGGTGAGGGGAGGGAGTGCGCGTTCGTGGAGACGGCTTCTGAGCGCGCTCGTTCCCGGTGCCCGCCGGGAACGACCTACGTGCGAAGTGGCCGTCGGAAGGAATGCGCGCGACCGACCGCACATCGCAATCCCCCTAAGGCCGCACCCGCCCCGCACGCGCCTTCCCCACCATCACCTTCACATCGGCGAGCAACGTAGGGCCGTGGTACGGAATTCCATCCTTGATCGTCCACTCGACCCCACCACCGCGCACGATCTTGCCACCACGAATCTCCTCGACCCCGGTCGGATAGAGCACCTTCAGGTTCTCCAGCGGGTTGCCATTCACGACGATGAGATCCGCCAGATATCCAGCACGAACGCGCCCGAGATCCGCCTCTCGGCCGAGAATCCGCGCGTTGTTGCCCGTCGCATGCTGAATCACCTTGAGCGGCTGGAACCCCGCCTCCTGCTGCAACTCCATCTCCCGAATGAGCCCGAAGCCGTACATCTGATAGATGAACCCCGCGTCGTCACCGACGCCGATGATACCGCCCTTTCGCTCGAAGTCGCGCAGTGTCGACATCCAGATGCGGTAGTTTTCCTTCCAGTACGTCTCGTCCGTCGAGCTCCAGCCGAAGAAGTACGAGCCGTGATTCGCCGGATCCGGCCGGAAGTAGTCCTCGAGCGTCGGATGCAGGTAGTCGGTGAACCAGGGCTGCGTCTGCGCGCGCTGCAAGTCCCTCGACGCCTCGTAGATGTCGAGCGTCGGCACCCACGCGACCTTCGCCGCCACCAACGTGTCGAGCAGGCGACCGAGCAACACCGGATCAGCCTCGCGCCAGAGACGTCCCGCCCAGCGGAAGCGATCGGTCTCGTTGCGATAGTTGTAGTCCGCGGGAAAGTGCTGGCGGCCGTCGGGAATCGCTGCGTCGGGAATGCCGTACCAGTGCTCGATGCTCGTCGTGCCGAAGCGCGCGTCTTCGAGCGCGTTCGTTTCCTCGACGCCGGCGTGATGCGCGACGCGCAGCCCCACCTTGTGCGCCTCGTCGAGCATCGCCGCCATGATGTCGCGGTCGATGCCGAGGATCTTGATGCCGTCGACGCCCATGGTCTTGAGCGCGCGCACCCTCGCGCGCGCTGCGTCAGGTGTCGTCGGCACGGGCTGGTTGGAGAAGCGACCGTAGACGAACAATCTCGGCGACGCGATCTCGCCACGTGCGCTGCGCTCGCGCATCGCAATGACTTTTTCCGTCGTGTCCGCGCCCACCTCCCGCACGCTCGTGATCCCGCTCGCGAGCCAGAGCTTGAGCGTGTACTCGTACGGCTGCGCCACGTGCGCGCGCTCGTCCTGCAGATGCGCGTGCGCGTTGATCAGTCCCGGTAGCACATACTTCCCCGTCGCGTCGATCTCGGCATCAGCAGCCGGACGCTTCGCGGTCCCCGAGCGAACCGCTACCGGATCGAGGAACGTCACGCTCGTGATGCGACTTCCCTCGACGAGAATGTCCGCCGGCCCCGATGCGGGCGTGCCGTTGCCATCGACGATGGTCGCGTTGCGAATCGCGAGTCGAGCCACGCGATTCCCGCTGATGGGCAGGCGCTGCTGCGCCGCCAACTCACTCGCTGCGAGTGTGAGCAGCAGGAAATGGATAGGAATGCGAAATCGCATCATCGTCACGAACGAGGTAGGTTATGTGTCAAACTTTCACCCGAGAAATACAATGGGCTTCGACCAATATCACGAGCCACCGGAAGAACTGTCAGCACAGACCCGCACGTTCGCTCGCATGATCACTTCGGTCATCGAGGAGGCCGAGGCGATTGGCTGGTACGAGCAGCGCATCTCGGTCGAGAAGGATCGCGACGCCAAGGCGATCATGAAGAACGCGCAGCAGGAGGAGATGAAACACTTCGGGATGAATCTCGAGTTCCTCCTCCGTAAGACCCCGGTCTGGCAGGCGATACTCAAGGACATCCTCTTCACCACCGGCGACATCGTCGAACACGGAGAAGAAGCGGAGGACGAAGCCGACGAAGTCGCCGAGAAGGAAAACAAGAACAAGTAGAACGGCTAGTGCAGGCCGACCTGTCCCTTCACTGATGCGAACAGCTTCGCCGAGTCGAAGCCGACGCCGTTCTTGAATACGATCTCGAGCTTCTCGATATCGGCGATCCGCGTGCTCGGGTCGCCGTTCACCAGGAGAAGGTCGGCCTGCTTGCCGGCCGCGATCGATCCAACGCGGTTCGCTCGGCCCATATACTGAGCGCCGTTCAACGTCGCGACCCTGATCGCCTCGAGGGGCGTCAGTCCCGCTTCGACGAGGAGCTCCAGCTCGCGCATGTTGGAGTAGCCGGCGACGACGCCTCCGTACCCCGTTGGATCCGTGCCGGCGAGCAACACTCCGCCCGCGCGAAGGAAGGCGAGCTCGAACTGCATCTCCTTCGGGAAGAGCGATGCGAACGGGGAGTTCGACTGCGCAGCGATGGCCGTCCAGCGACGCGTGTACTGATCGCGCGATTCGGGCAGCATCGCATCGAGCGCACCCTGGGGCGCCTGCGGCCGGCCTGGTGTGAAAGTCTCGAACACCGTGAGTGT
>JAQBPV010000437.1 GCA_028287345.1 Gemmatimonadota bacterium | reverse complement strand
CGGCGTCGCACTCGGTGTGGTGCTGCTCGCAGCATTCGTCATCGTGGGCCGAGGGTTGGGTGCGAGTGGCGCGTTCGCAAGTGTGGCGGCGAGTACGGTGGACGCGGTGTCCAGCACAGCGGCGCGGAGTAACGGTTTCTTCGCCGATCATCTCGACGGCGGTGGACCACTGCGCGACTGGTTGGTGATCGAGCTCGCAGGAGTGTTCGTGGGCGCATGGGTGTCCGCGAAGCTCGCGAGACGCCTGCGCGTGTCGGTCGAGCGCGGCCCGCACACCAGTGTGAACGGACGCCTGCTCGCGGCGGGCGCGGGTGGCGCGGTCATGGGTGTGGGCGCGGTGCTCGCACGCGGGTGCACGAGTGGGCAGGCGCTCACGGGCGGCGCGCTGTTGAGCGTGGGAAGCTGGCTGTTCATCGCGGCAGCATTCGCCGCGGCGTACGTGGTTGCGATCCTCCGACGCGGAGCATGGTCGTGACCGCGCCATTCTCGGAGTTCGGTATGCTCGGCGGGCGCGGAGTGCTCGTCGCCGGATTCTTCATCGGTATCGCATTCGGCGCGTGCCTCGAACGTGCCGGCCTGGGGAGCGCGCGCAAGTTGATGGGTCAGTTCAACCTTCGCGACCTCGCCGTCTTCAAGGTGATGTTCAGCGCGATCGTGACCGCGATGATCGGACTCTTCTGGCTGTCGAGGATCGGCGTGCTCGATCTCAGTCGCGTCTATCTGCCGGAGACATTCATCATTCCGCAACTTGTCGGCGGCGCGATCTTCGGCGTCGGCTTCGCATTGGCGGGCCTCTGTCCGGGAACGTCGTGCGTCGCCGCAGCGAGCGGACGCGGTGATGGACTCGCCGCGATGATCGGCATGTTCGCCGGCGTGCTTGCGACGGGCGCTGCGCTGCCGACGTTCCAGCGGTTCTTCACCAGTACCGCACGCGGCGGCTTCACGATTTCCAGCGCACTCGCCGTGTCCGATGGCGTCGTCGTACTGGGCATCGTCGCCGTCGCGATTGCGGGCTTCGCTGTCGCACCGCGCATCGAGCGATACGCAGCGAGGGCGCGCGAGTGAGTGGCGTCTTGACACATCGCATCCTCGCGGCGGTTGCCGTTCTGCTTGCGGTGTCGGCGGCCTTCGTTGGCACCTCGAGTCGCTCGACGACTGGAAGTGTTGATGTCGCATCGCTCGCGCAACAGATCGAGCGCGAGGACGATCACGTCACCGCCCTCGAGCTCGCGCAGTGGATCAAGGATCGAAAGCCTGGCCTCCGGGTGCTCGACATCCGCGCCGACTCCGAATTCGAAGCGTATCACATCCCGTCGGCGGAACGTGTGCCGCTGACCGAGATCGCAAAGATGACTCCGAAGGGAGACCAGACGCTCGTGCTCTATTCG
Source organism: Gemmatimonadota bacterium (assembly GCA_028287345.1). Taxonomy (GTDB): domain Bacteria; phylum Gemmatimonadota; class Gemmatimonadetes; order Gemmatimonadales; family Gemmatimonadaceae; genus AG11. The sequence goes on along the minus strand of JAQBPV010000437.1, from coordinate 2,956 downwards.
GAAGGTGGTGCGCACGCGGCGCAGGGATGGGTGCTGCTTCGTTCCATTGGCTTCACGAATGTGTACTTCCTTCGCGGCGGCCTGCTCGATTGGATGGAGGACATCGTGAATCCTATGTTGCCTGAGGTCAGTGGAAATGCGAAGACGGATTCGGCGCGAACGGCTCATGCCGCGTTGAGCCGCTACTTCGGTGGAGTACCACGATTGGGCGCTGTTCCACTTCCCGCGCCGACATCGGCGGCGCAGGCCGTGGCACGCGTACGGCGTCGCGGATGCTGAGTGTCGCACGTGTGATCGAGCGCGCGCCGGTCGTCGCGCCGGACTTCGCCCAGCTTCGCCAGCGAGAGTTCGGTCGACTGGACGTCGAGGGACACGCGTATCTCGACTACACGGGCAGCGCGCTCTATCCGCGGAGTCTCGTCGCCGCGCACGCGTCGATGCTGAGCCGATCCATTCTGGGGAATCCGCACGCCGAGAATCCTGCGTCGCTCGCGAGTTCCGCCTGCATCGCCGAGGCGCGGGAGCGCGTCCTTCAGTTTCTCGATGCGGATCCGACAGAGTACGCGGTGTGCTTCACGGCGAATGCGACGGCGGCAATTGGTCTCGTGGCCGCTGGGTATCGATTCGGCGCCGATACGCCACTCGTATTGACGGCGGACAATCACAACTCAGTGAACGGCATTCGCGAGTATGCGCGGCGCGCCGGAGCATCGGTCCACTATCTGCCGCTCGACCATGAGCTGCGTCTCGATTCATCGACACTTTGTCATTCCGAGCGTAGCCAGTCTTCTTATTCCGAGCAACGCGAGGGATCTGCTCTTCGAGTACGTGGGTTATTCGCCTATCCAGCGCAATCGAACTTCTCCGGAGTAAAGCACCCGCTCTCACTCGTCGGCGACGCTCAGTCAGTCGGCTATCGCGTACTGCTCGACGCCGCTGCGCTCGTGCCAATGACCCGCCTCAGCCTCCGCGATGTCCCCGCCGACTTCGTGGCGCTGTCCTTCTACAAGATGTTCGGCTACCCCACTGGCGTCGGCGCATTGGTCGCCAAGCGCGATGCACTTGCCGAGCTCGATCGGCCGTGGTTTTCGGGAGGCACGGTGGAATTCGTGTCCGTGCAGAACCGGATGCATGCGCTGCGCAGCGGTGAAGAGGGATTCGAGGACGGCACCGCAAACTTCCTCGACATTGCGGCCATCCCCGCAGGACTCGACCATCTCGAGTCGCTCGGCCTCGAGAACATCGAGCGCCACGCCACCGGTCTCGCGCTGGAGTTGGTCGACATGCTGGGCGCAGCACGGCACCGCAACGGTCAAGCGCTGACGGACATCCACGGGCCGAAGGATGGTCTGAGCCGAGGCGCTACAGTCGCCTTCAATGTGCTCGATGACACTGGCGCAGTCGTCCCATATGCGCTCGTGGAACAGGCGGCTCGCGATGCTCGCGTCTCCGTGCGCGGTGGCTGCTTCTGCAATCCCGGAGCATCAGAAGCTGCATTCAGATTCCCCGCCGCTGAAACAATGCGGTGTCTTACTTCGGCGAAAGCAGAGGGGTGGTCACTGGAGCGATTTGGCGAATGCATGCGCGGTTATGCGGTGGGAGCGGTGCGCGCGTCGTTCGGTGCGCCGAGCAATGCGTGGGATCTGCGGAGGTTGATGGCGGTGGTGGAATCGTTCGCGACGTGACGGCGCGTCGGATGTCGAGGTCGAAACGTTAGGCAGTTCGTTGCGTCCTCAACCCACCCCTCATGATGCGCCGCGCACTGACGTTCGTCGTTCCGATGCTGATAGCAGGAAGCGCGGACGCACAGACTGGACAGCCGCCGACACTGCAGGCCCTTCCACGTCCCTGCCTGACGATGGCTAGCGCGAAGGAATTCGACTTCTGGATCGGCAAGTGGGATGTGACGCCGTGGCAGCTCGCCGCCCCCACCGCTGCGCAGCAGATGGGCACCAACGATGTGTACCCGATTCTCGAGCACTGCGTCATCTCCGAGAACTGGAAGGGTGCGCGCGGTGGCGAAGGAAAGAGCTACAACTTCTTCGACACGAACCTCGGCAAGTGGCGGCAGATCTGGATGGCCGACAGTGGCGGTCCGCTCGATTACACCGGTGAGTTCAAGGACGGTGCGATGCGGTTCATCGGATGGAATCTCGACGCGAAGGGCAATCGCCTGGAGCAGAAGCTCACCTTCTTCGCGATTGCGCCGGACACGGTGCGTCAGCTGTTCGAGCAATCGACCGACGGCGGCAAGACATGGAAGAGCACGTTCGACGGACGTTACGTCCGACGGAAGTGAGCGAGCGCGACCGTTAACGACTTCGTGGTGTACTCCGTCTATCATACAGGGCGAAGCACTATCGGAGGTCTTGGATGTCGCACCGCCACGCAACGACCACAGCGCTTATCGCGACCGTCATGGTCGTTGGCGCTCTTCGCGCGCAAGAGCACGACCGTGCCGCCATGGCAACGCTGCGCACGGCGGCCAACGCCGATCTCCACATGGAGATGTCGCCCAAGCGACTCGCCACTGCCGCCGACTCAGCGCGCGCTGCTAGCGTCGCCATGCAGCTCCGCGCTGCGCTCGCGCCCTATCGAGATACGATCACTGCGGTGAGAGACGGCTACAAGATGTTCATGCCACAGGTGAAGGAACAGAAGGTCTATCACTTCACGAACAACTGGCGCGCGGTGCAGGAGGCCTTCCGCTTCGATCCGGAGAAGCCGACGTCGCTGCTCTACAAGAAGGCACCCGACGGACAGTTCGTGTTGATCGGCGCGATGTACACGGCTCCGAAACGTTTTGGTCCCGACAAGCTCGACGCACGCGTGCCAGTGTCAGTTGCGCGCTGGCACAAACACGTGAACTGGTGCATCCCTCGGAGAGGCGACGCCGAGCGGTGGCTGGAACGCAAGGATGGGCAGCCGGTGTTCGGGCCAGAGAGTCCCATCGCGA
>JAQBPV010000425.1 GCA_028287345.1 Gemmatimonadota bacterium | reverse complement strand
GCACTGCTCACCGGCGGTCGCGTGCGCAGCGAGACGCAGCTCGGGCACGGTGCGCTGAGCATAAGCTCAGCAGCGGTGCAGCTCTCCAAGAAGATCTTCGGCGCCCTCGCCGGTCGTCGCGCAATGGTGCTCGGCGCCGGGGAGATGGCGGAGTTGGCGTTGGCGTCGCTGCAGGAAGAGGGCGTGCATGCGGCGATCGTGGCGAACCGCACCTTCGAGCGCGCACAGCACCTCGCCGCGCAATACGGTGCGACAGCGGTGCACTACGAGGAAGCATGGGCATCTCTCGCTGATGTCGATCTTCTGCTCTGTTCCACCGCCGCGCCGCGGCCCGTCGTGAACACCGCGCGCGTGCGCGATGCAATCGCTCGGCGCGGTGACCGGCCGCTCTGCATTCTCGATATCGCCGTCCCGCGCGATGTCGATCCCGAGGTCGGGAAGTTGGCGAACGTATATCTGTACGACCTCGACGATCTGCACGGCGTAGTTACGGCAAATCTCGACCGGCGCAAGGGCGAGCTGCCTGCCGCCGAAGCTGTGATCGCGCAGGAGGTCGAGAGCTATTGGCAATGGGTCGCGGGACTCGCGGCGGTGCCCGTGCTCACGCAGCTCCGCGAGGAGATGCATCGCGTGCGCGAGCGCGAGCTCGCTGCGGCAATGAAGAAGCTCGGCGATCTCACTCCCGAGCAGCGCGCGGCGGTCGAGCACTTCTCGCAATCGCTCACGAACAAGTTCCTGCACGAGCCCTCGGTGCGGCTGCGCGCTGCGGCGGCGAATGGCCGCGGCCTCGGCATCGTCGACGCCGCGCGCTACCTATTCGCGCTCGACGAGCGGCCGGCGCCCGAAGGCAAAGCCGACGACACGACGCAATCATCCACCACAACCGAAGCGAAATGAAGACGGCAGTCATCACCGGCGGGGCGGGATTCATCGGCTCGCACGTGGCCGAACGGTTTCTCGCCGAAGGATGGGACGTGCACGTCCTCGACAACCTGATCACCGGGAAGCGAGGGAACGTGCCGCCTGGTGCGGTCTTCCATCAGCTCGACATCCGCGATGGACTCGCCGCGGACCTGATCGCCGGTCTGCAGCCCGCGGTGCTCGTACATCTCGCGGCGCAGATGGACGTACGGAAAAGCGTCGCCGAGCCGGTGTTCGATGCGGATACGAACATCGTGGGCTCGCTCAACCTGTTCGAAGCAGTGCGCAACGACTCGCCGAAGACACGCATCGTCTTTTCGTCGACCGGCGGCGCGATCTACGGCGACCAGACGACACCGCCGAACGTCGAGACCTTCGCGAAGAATCCCGAGTCGCCCTACGCAGTGTCGAAGCTCGCCGTCGAAAACTACCTGGCGTATTACGGCCGAGTGCACGGGCTCGAGTCGGCGGTGCTGCGTTTCGGGAATGTGTATGGGCCGCGGCAGGATCCACATGGCGAGGCGGGAGTCGTCGCGATCTTCTGTGGTCGTATTCTCGACAAGCAGCCGCTCACCGTGTTCGGCGACGGCATGCAGACGCGTGACTACGTCTACGTGAGCGACGTCGTGGACATGACGTATCGCGCCGCGACACGGACGCTGCCTCCTGCGCAACTGCTCGATTCGCGTGCGTTCAACGTGGGCACTGGCATTGCCACCGACGTGATGCGGCTCGCCACGGTTCTGATGGAGGCGGGCAAGACGACGATTCCCATCACGCACGCGCCGGAACGTCCCGGTGAGCAGCGCACGTCGTTTCTCGATGTGAAGAAGGCGATGAACTATCTCGAGTGGAAGCCGGTGGTTTCACTCGAGGATGGCCTGACGCGCAGCTTCGAGTGGTTCGCTGCCCGCCATCGCGCCGACTCGAAGCAACCGGCGGGAGGCAAGGCATGATGCTTCAAGCCTCTGGCGCGGTGCCGACGTCGGCGAAGGATCTCATCGTCAATGCCGGGCTCGAGACGCACATCGTCCTCGTCATCCTCATCGTGCTGTCGCTTGTGAGCTGGACGATCATGTTCGCGGTGGGACGTCAGCTGTCCAAGTCGCTCAAGTTGGCGACGGGTTTCGCGCGCGACGTGGAGCGAGCGTCGCGATTGGCGGCGGCCGGTGAAGCGGCGAAGCACGCAACGCCGAATGCGGCGCAGCGCGTATTGATTCGCGCACTCCACTTCGTCGGGGACGACGCGCGTCCGCGCAACGCCGACTCATTCGCCGAAGAGCGCACGTCCGCGTTCTCACCCACTGCGGCCGCATCGCGCGTCGAGACGCTGCGCCTCGTGCTCGACGCCGAGGCGTTGTCCGAGCGCGATCGGCTCGGCCGCTTCCTGCCGTGGCTCGCGACCATCGGATCGGCGAGCCCGCTCATCGGACTCCTCGGCACCGTGCTCGGCATCATCACCTCGTTTCTCGGCATTGCGACGCGAGGATCGGGGAATCTGGCCGCCGTTGCGCCTGGCGTTGCCGCGGCGCTCGTCGCCACTGCGGCCGCACTTGCCGTGGCCATACCCGCGACCTTCGGGTACAACATCCTCGCCAACCGTCTGAATCGTCTCGACAACCTGCTCGAAGGATTCGGAACGACGGTGATCGCCATGCTCGTGCGAGAGGGACGCGTCTAGCATGCTGCATCGGCGCCGGCGCGAGCTGCCGCTCAATGCGGAGATCAATGTCGTCAGCCTCATCGACGTCATGCTCCTGCTGCTCGTGATCTTCATGATCACTGCGCCGATGATGCAGGGCGGGGTGGATGTCGCGCTGCCGAAGGCGGAGGCGAAGCCCTTGGAGCCGAAGAGCGGATTGGTCGTCTCGGTCGATCGCACTGGCGCCGTATACGTCGACGAAACGAAGATGACGCTCTCCGAATTCCGCTCGGCGTTTCGTGCGCTGGCGTCGAAGCGGTCGAGTGACGGCGTGTACCTTCGCGGCGACGCGAGCGTGCCGTACGGAATCGTCACGCAGGTGCTCGCGATCATGCGCGCGGCCGGCGTGAGCGATATCGGACTCGTCACCGATCCGGAGACGGGCAAGTGAGCACCATGGCGTCGCCGAGTGATGTCTCGCTGCGCGCGCCGCTCGTGGTGTCGTTCGTGTTGCATGCGCTCGTGGCGACCCTGTTCTTCGTCGCGCGTCAATCGCCGCATGCGCCGGTGGCGCCGACGTATCGCGTTAACTTGATCGCGGCGCCACCTGCTGCGCGACAGATCGGCGTCGTACAGCCAGCAACTCCGCCGGTCGTGACGCCGCCCGCGCCCACACAGCGCTCGCGTGCGACGCCCGAGCCGGAGCGCATGAAGACGCCGTCGAAGGTACCGCCGCTCAAGACGCCGAAGACCGCCACACCGAATGTCGCGCAGCCCGTTGCGCCGCCAAAGCCTGCTGTCCCCGCGCCAACCGCCGGCGGTGGACCCGTGGGCGGAAGGGGAGCCGATGTCGCGAACGTGAAAGTGGATGGGATCGACTTTCCGTATCCCGTGTATCTGCAGAACGTCGTCCGGCAGATCGCGCTGCAGTTCAAGCCGACGGCGCGAGGGGCATTGCAGGCGGAGGTCGCGTTTCTCATTCGTCGTGATGGCACGATCGCCGGCCTGCGTCTCACGCGGCGGTCGTCCGTGTTCTCGTTTGATCAGGATGCGCTCGCGGCAGTCGAGCTTGCGTCTCGTGCGTTTGGTCCCTTGCCGCAGGGGTTCTCCGATGACGTCCTTCCGGTGATCTTCAGCTTCGACCCACGGCTCATTCGCTGATGTCCACCATGACGATTCGTCGCGCCCTCGGCGCGTTGTTGCTGCTTTCCGCTCCGCTCGCCGCGCAGGACACCACGCGCGGTGTGCGCATCGGCCTCACGTACGATCCCGGCTCCAAGCCGGGAGTCGTCGTGCTGCCAGGACGCGGCGCGGGCGCCGACTCCATTCGCATCATCCTGCAGCGCGATCTCGATTTCGGTGATCGCGTAACGGCGATCGTGCTCGACCCCGATGCACTGGGCGAAGCGAGTCGTGCAGCGTCGCCCAACTGGGCAGTGCTCGCGAAACTCGGCGCGGCTGCGGCAGTGCAGGTGACTCCGACTGCGTCGGGCCTCCACCTCGCCGTCTATGACGTGGCGAAGCAGACGACGGCCCTCATTCGCGACTATCCGGCGCCGCAGATGTCCGACATGCGCAACTGGCGCGCTGCGGTGCATGGGCTGTCCGACGATCTCGAGCAGTCGCTCATCGGAACGCGCGGCATCGCGCACACGCGCGTGGCATTCGAGCGAGGTGGCCGGCTGTGGGTGATGGACAGCGATGGCGAACAGGCGACGCCTGTCACCGAATCCGGGTCGTTGCAGTCCACAGCGTGGAGTCCCTCCGGGACGTTGATCGCATACAACAGCATCACGCCTCCCGCGAGGATCATGCTGCTCGATCTCACAACGGGCCGCAGCCGCACGCTCGTTTCCGGGGGTGGCGTCTTCATCTCGCCGACCTTCACGCCGGACGGCGCGAGCGTCGTCTACTCGCACGGCATCGAGGACGGCACTGACCTCTACATCGCCGATGTTTCAGGTGGCGGCGGCCGGAGACTTTCTGTCGGCCGTGGCAGCGACAACCTGCAGCCGACGTTCAGCCCCGATGGCCGGCGCATCGCGTTCATGTCGGCGCGCGCGGGTCATCCGGAGATCTATACGATGGATGCCGACGGCACGAACGTCGACATGCTCACGACGCTCGAGGTCAGCTCGAGCGCGTATCGATCGAGTCCCGATTGGTCGCCGGACGGGCGCTCGGTGGCGTTTCAGTCGAGAATTGCCGGCACGTACCAACTGATGACGATCAACCTGCGCGATCGCGGGATGAAGCAGATCACGAGCGACGGCCAGAACACCGATCCGTCGTGGGCACCCGATGGTCGTCACATCGTGTTCGTCTCCAATCGCAGCGGCGCGAGAGTCCTCTGGGTGCTCGATGCCGAGACGGGACGGACGCGCCAACTCACGCGTGGCGACAACGCGCGCAACCCGGCGTGGTCTCCACGCCTGCCGTAACACCGAAGTCGAAGCCACCCACTGGCTGCACTACTCAATCGGAGAACAGCATGACCCGTACTGCCACTCGTCTGTCCCTTGCCATCCTGCTCGTTGCGGGCGGACTCCAGGCCTGCCGCAAGAAGCCAGCGGCCGCGCCGGAGCCGTCGACCGCTGTGCCGGTGTCCGATGGCGGCGCCGCTCAGCGAAGGGCCGATTCCCTTGCCGCATTGGCCGCGAAGCGTCAGGCAGATTCATTGGCCGCAGCTCGCTCTGCCGCGAACGCGAACGAGGAAGGTGCGCAGGCCGCGCTGCGTCGCGTGCTCGCGCAGGTCGTGTACTTCGACTACGACAAGGACAACCTCCGTGACGACGCCCGCGCCGTACTCGATGCCAAGGCGTCGGTGCTCGCGGCCAATGGCGGAATCACGATCATCGTCACGGGACACACGGACGAGCAGGGCACGTCCGAATACAACCTCGCACTCGGACAGCGCCGAGCGGCACAGGTGAAGCGGTATCTGGAGTCGAAGGGCATCGCGGAGAATCGCATGACGACACAGAGCATGGGCGACTCGCAGCCTGCGGCGCAGGGCAGTGACGAGGCGTCGTACCAACTGAACCGGCGTGCCGCGTTCGAGACGCGCAACGCGAGCGGAACCTTGATGCGTCCGAGGCCATGATGCGCGTGCGCCGCTGTGCGCCGTTCATGGCGCTCGCGCTCGCGGGCTGTCTCGCGTCCAAGAGCGACGTCGCGTTGCTGCAGAACGACCTCCGTACGATGCGCGATGCGTCGGCGCAGGCCGATGCGGCGCAGCGCGCGCACATCGACCAGGTGCTGGCGCAGATCACGCGGACGAATGACTCCGTGCGGATGTTGAGTGCCCGCCTGGCCAAGCTGCAGGGTGACGTCCAGAACGACCACTATGAGATGAACCGCCAGATCCTCCAGATCCAGGAGCTGAGCGGTCAGAGCCAGCGTCGCCTGCAGGAGCTGCGCGCCTCCCTCGAGGAACGCAACTCACAGCAGGTGGTGCCCGCCGCCGTCCCGGGAGACACCACCCGTCCGGCACCTGGCGGACCTGGGCCCGCACAGCTCTTTCAGAACTCGCTCGAACAGCTTCGCCGAGGCAGTTCGACGGTGGCGCGCAGTGGCTTCGAGGAGCTGGTGCGGACCTATCCCGCTTCGGAAGACGTACCCGAGGCGATGGTCTACATTGGAGAGACCTATGCAAGGGAACGGAACCAAGTGGCAGCCGACTCGGTATACGCGCTCGTGATTAAGCAGTACCCAACGTCGCCCAAGGCGGCTACGGCACTGTACAAGCGCGCACTGTCGATGAAGGCAGCCGGCCAGACCGCAGCGGCGAAAGTCGCATTCGAGCGGATCGTACGCGACTTTCCGCGTTCGGACGAGGCGGCGCTCGCGCGAGAGCAGCTTCGCAACATTCGGTAAGCTACGGAGCAGATGACGCAGACGGGTAGCTCGGCCGAAATGCCGTTCCTCGACCACCTCGAGGAACTGCGGTGGAGGATCATCTGGTCGCTGGCGGCGCTCGTGGTGGGCGTCGTCGTCGGGTTCGCGCTGTTGATCAAGTTCGAGGGTCCGGTACTGCTCTGGCTTCAGGGCCCGATGCTGCCGTACCTGCACGGACGTCGATTGATGAACACGCATCCCGGCGGCGGCTTCTCGATCCTCATGCAGACCGCGTTCGTCGGTGGCATCGTGTTCGCGCTGCCGGTGATCCTCTATCAGATATGGGCGTTCCTCTCACCCGCGCTGCACAAGCACGAGAAGCGGATCGCCATTCCCGTCATCGTCGGCGCAGTGTTCCTGTTTCTCGTCGGCGCGACGATCGCGTGGTATTTCGTGCTGCCGATGACGCTGCGCTTCCTCACCGGCATCGGTGACGACGCGTTCGACCAGATGATCTCGGCCAACGAGTACTTCGGCTTCGTCACCGCGCTGGTGTTGGCCATGGGCGCGGTCTTCGAGCTGCCGATCCTCGTGTTGCTGTTGTCGGCCTTGGGGCTGGTGACGCCGAAGCTCCTGTCGAAGTTTAGGCGCCACGCGATGGTCGGCTCGTTCGTCGTGGCCGCGTTCATCACGCCGGGCGATCTCTTCGTGACGAACGTCGTGCTGACGGTCATGCTCTACATGCTGTATGAGCTGAGCATCATCCTCTCGTTCCTCGTGTTCCGGAATCGGGAGAAGAAGCGCGTTGCCGAGGAAGCGGCGGGGGCTGCGGCGTGAAGCTGATGAGGGCGGCCCTGCTGCTGCTCCTCGCCTGGACGCTCAGTCCCGCGACTGCATCGGCGCAGGTTCGCCCGATCGGGCGGCCGCCCGTGCCGGCAGGCCGCGACACCATTCGCAGCCGCGGCGACACGCTGCGTCCGCGTCCGGATTCTGTGATGTCGGCGCGCGACTCGTTGGCCAAGGCGAACTTTGCCGCGCCGGACACGGTGATGCAACGCCTGATGAACCTGCCGGGTTACAACGTCAAGCGGTATCAGGGCGAGACGATCCTGTTTGATGCGCTCACGCGCGGCATGCAGCTGGTGGGCAAGGCAGCCGTTCAGAGCGATTCGCAACTCGTGAAGTCGGATACCATCACCTACAGCGGCGCTGGCAATCAGGTTCGCGTCGGCAGTGCGGCAGGAAAACAGAACGTCATGGTCAGATCGGGGCAGGCGCCCGTCTTCACGCAGGGTGCCGGTACCATCAACCTCGCGACCAAGCGCCTTGCCGGCGGCAAGCTGACGACGCAGATCGAGCAAGGCGGCCAGACTCTTCATATCACCGGCGACCGCTACGCAATCGCGGCGGCCAAGGACTCGATGAAGAGCGCGAACGACGCCAACTACTACTTCACCAACGGAACCGTCACCGCCTGCGACGATTCCATTCCCGATTATTTCTTCAAGGCGAACGAGATCAAGCGCACGGGCTCGTTCGTCGTCGCGCGGCCCGCCGTGCTCTACATCGGCGACGTCCCGGTGATGTGGCTGCCGTTCCTCTTCCAGGACATCCGCAGCGGACGACGGAGCGGCATCATCGCGCCGAACGTCGGCGTCAGCGATATCATTCGCAACAGTCCGTCGTATCGTCGCAACGTCGAAGGCATCGGCTACTACTTCGCCATCTCCGACTTCCTCGATACGCAGGTCTCCCTCGACTGGCGCAGCGGCGCTGGTGAGACCAACACCAGTGACCTCGGCGGCTATACGCGCTACAACGGCGAGTTCCACTACCGCTGGCTCGACCGGTTCCTCAGCGGCGGCCTCGCCATCAGTCACACGACGACCGCAGGACAGACGAACACCGCGTACACATGGAACCATCAGCAGAGCTTCACGCGCAACAGCTCGCTGACCACGCAGTTCAACTACGCCACGAGCACCGTGCTCCAGGCGCTGACGACGGTCAACCCGTACGCCCAGCAGGCGACCATTGCGTCGCAGGCGAACTACCAGCACAAGTTCGGGCCGGCGCAGCTCAGCCTCGGCGCAACGCAGAAGCAGTATCCGGGACGCACGCAGTTCGACCGCGGCTTCCCCACACTGAACATCACGACGTCGCCGCTCAATCTCGGCAGTCAGCTCACGTGGACGCCGAACTTCAGCTACTCGGCATCGCAGTCGACGGGCATCGACAACCCGACGCCACTCAGCCTGCTGCAGCGCCTGGGCAAGTCGCCCACGACAGGCCTCGACACATTGTTCGCAGATACCCTCAAGCGGAATGCGTCGACGAGCGACCTGCGCTTCGACACGCCGATCGTCATCTTCGGCTACAACCTCGGCAACTCGTTCAGCCTCAGCTCGGCGCTCAATGATTTCCCCGAGCGGCAGATCGTGACGGACGTCATCACCGGCGTCGAGACGGAGCGCATCTACGCGCAGACGTACCACAGCTACTTCGATTGGACGCCGCAATTTTCACTGCCGGCGCTGGGACGCAACAACCTGAACCTCACGCCGTCGTTCAGCATCGCGAAGGTGGACGGCGGCGCGCTGATGATTCGCAACGAGCGCACGAACGGCAAGTGGGTCGCGCAGTCGTTCCGCCCGAGCTTCGGTCTCTCCGCATCGCCGACGCTGTTCGGGCTGTTCCGCGGCATCGGACCGTACCAGCGGTTCCGGCATTCGATCTCGCCAACGATATCGTACAGCTATGCTCCGCCGGGCAACGTGAGCAACGACTATCTCGCGGCCGTAGGACGCACGAAGTTCAGCACCACCACGGGCGACACTACCGGCTACCTCGGCGCATTGGCGCAGAACTCGATCTCGCTCGGGCTCTCCACGAACATCGAGGGCAAGCTCAAGTCGAGGAATGATTCGAATCCCGAGGCCGGTGAAAAGATCAAGCTGCTCTCGGTGAATTTCACGTCGCTCAGCTACGACTTCGAGCGCGCACGGTTCACGCACGATCCCATTCGCGGCCTCACGACGTCCACGTTCGGCTACACGGTTCGATCCGACCTGTTGCCTGGCTTCGACGTCGGCGTCGACTACTCGCTGTTCGAGGGATCCACCGTCAGCGACTCGGCGAAGTTCAGCCCGTTCCGTGAGCGCATCACTGCCGCGTTCTCGTTCAGCAACAGCCAGAATCCGTTCGCGATCTTCACGCGCATCTTCGGCAAGGCGGTTCCGGCGACCAGCGATCCCGCCGCCGGCCGCAATAATCCGCCGCCGGATAACCGCTACGCAACGCAGATCGCGTCACAGCCCGTCGCCGGCCGAGGTTCGCGGACCGCGGCGTTCCTGCCCGAAGTTCCGCAGGGCTGGCAGGCGTCGTTCAACTTCACGTCCTCACGCCAGCGGCCACCCACGGGCAGTCAGCAGAACGTGGTGGCAATCGATCCAGCGCTTCAGTGCGCGGTGCTCAATCAGCCGGCGTTGCGCATTCAATACGACCGCTGCGTAGCGCAGGCCAAGCTCAACCCGGTGTCCGTGGTTCCGCCGGGTTCCGGACTTCCAGGCGCGCCCATCTACATCACGCCGCCTGTCACGTCCCTCAGCAGCAACGTCAGCCTCAACATCACCGAGCACTGGGCGGCAAGCTGGCAGACGCAGTACGACTTCGAGGGGCACGACTTCGCCAGCCAGATCGTCTCCCTGCAGCGCGACCTGCACGACTGGCGCGCGATCTTCGCTTTTACGCAGTCGCCCAACGGCAGCTTCGCTTTCAACTTCCTCATCTCGCTCAAGGCGGAGCCGCAACTCAAGTTCGACTACCACAAGTCGACGTACCGCAACGAAGGACTGGTTCCGTAGCGCGTCCGAAAGCGATGGCACTCACGTGTCTCTCCGCGAGGACATGGGCCAATGGCGGTGAACGGAATGCGTTGGATGGCTTGAAGTTGCGAGTTCGGCAAATGCGGTGCGGGTGATGCCATCAGCGATGATGACCACCCTCACCCCACCGCACCATGTCTCGCTCCATTCGCTGGTTCATCCTCGCCGCATTTCCACTCGCCGCCTGTAACGTCCAGATCTCCACGCCGGACGACGGCTACTACGGCGGAAGCGGCAACACTCGGCTCCCGGCACCGTCCGGTGTGGTGTCGATCTCACTCGACGGCGCGATTCAGTTGAGCTGGAACGGCTCTGTCGTCGTCAACTATCCCAATCAGTTCCGGCACTATCGCGTCTACTCGACACGCTACCTCGCGAGCTCGGGCCGCTGCGACGACGGCGGTTGGTCGGTCGAAGGCACGACCGTGTCGGATGGCTTTCTCGTGAGCAACCTGCTGAACGGTGTGACACGCTGCTACGCTGTAAGCACTGTGGCGCAGGACGGCGGCGAGGGAAATCGCAGCGCGGCACGTGCCGACACGCCGCGTCATGGTGGCAGCTTCGTATTGATCGACGCATTCGACGCACGGCCATCCAGCTCGGGCTGGCTCTTTCACGACATCTCGGCGGGCGTGGTCGGCGTCGTGAGCGACGGTCGCCGCAACGATCTCGATTTTCGTGTCGAACGCCACATCGATGGCTCGCTCTGGTTCCGGCCCATTCGGTCGAGCGAGCGGTTGCAGGTATTCGGCAACGCACCGATTCCCGACCTCACGTGGATCGACCGCGCGCCATCGAGCGGCTACGCGTTCATCGAGGCGGAGGTGGTGGCGGGCTATGCGTACGTCTTCGCCATTCCGCAGGCCGACGGCGTGCACTATGGCGCACTACGCGTTGCCTACACGGGCCGCGACTACGTCGTCGTCGACTGGTCATACCAGACCGCGCCGAACAACGCCGAGTTGATGCGGATGTAGCACCTTGAATAGTGTCGTCGCGATACCGACATTGCGGCGATGCCTACCGCCGTTACACTCGATGGAAACTCCCTCACGCTCGATGACGTCGTCGCCGTCGCCGTCGCCCATGCGCCCGTAGAGCTCGGCCAGGCTGCACGCGTGCGCATGATGCAGGCAAACGCCGTGGTCACCAAGCTGGTTGCCGGCAGCGCGGTGGCCTACGGCGTGACCACCGGTTTCGGCAAGCTGTCCGACGTCGCGATTCCGCGCGACCGGCTCGACGAGCTTCAGGTGAACCTGGTTCGCAGCCACGCCGCTGGCGTCGGGCCGCTGCTCTCCGAGCGCGAAACGCGCGCGATGATGCTGCTGCGCGCCAATGTCATCGCGAAGGGATACTCGGGCGCGCGTCCGATTCTCGTCGATACGCTCGCGTCGATGCTCAACGCGGGGCTCTATCCGCCCGTGCCGGAGCAGGGCAGCGTCGGCGCCAGCGGCGACCTCGCACCGCTCGCACATCTCGCGCTGTCGCTCATCGGCGAAGGTCCGCTGCACAAGGGAAGTTCCGTCGGCACCGCGGCGGACCTCATGTCGCGCGCCGGTATCGCACCGGTACGGCTTGGTCCCAAGGAAGGGATCACGCTCATCAACGGCACGCAGGCGCACACGGCCATCGCCGCACTCGCTGCCGTCGATGCGCATCGGCTCTGGCAGATCGCGCATCTCGCCGGCGCGATGTCGCTCGAGGCACTGATGGGAACGCCCGTCGCCTTCGACTCGCGCATCCAGGATGTGCGCGGGCAGATCGGTCAGGCCGCGAGCGCGGCGCTGCTTCGCCAACTGCTGCAGGACAGCCAGATCCGCGAGTCACATCGCGACGGCGACCCGCGAGTGCAGGACCCGTATGCGTTGCGCTGCATGCCGCAGGTGCACGGACCCGTGCTCGACGCCATCGACTTCTGCGTTGGTGTGATCAGCCGGGAGCTCAATGCGGCGACGGACAATCCGTTGGTCTTTGCGGACACCGGTGAGCTGTTGAGCGGCGGCAACTTCCACGGACAGGCGGTGGCGATGGCGCTCGATTTCCTCGCCATCGCGATGACGAACCTCGCGACGATCTCCGAGCGTCGTATCGATCGCCTCGTGCATCCCGATCTAAATCAGGGGCTGCCACCGTTTCTGACGAAGGACGCCGGCGTCAACTCCGGATTCATGATGGCGCAGGTATCTGCCGCATCGCTCGCGAGCGAGTGTAAGGTGCTCTCGCATCCCGCGAGCGTCGATACGATTCCCACCGACGGCAACAAGGAAGACCAGGTGCCGATGGCGATGGGCGCCGCGTGGAAGCTCCGCCGCATCATCGGCAACGTGCGAAACATTCTCGCCATCGAGTTGATGTGCGCCGCGCAGGGTCTCGACTATCGTCTGCCGTTGCGAGCAGGCAAGGGAGCAGCGGCGGGACATCGCCTCGTGCGCGAGCTCGTCGCACCGCTCGAGCAGGATCGCGTGTTGTCGACGGACATTCTCGTCCTCGCTGACGCCATCGAGCGCGGACATTTTACTTCGAGCGTCTGAATCTCATGACTGCTCTTGCATCTCCTCCACTGTCAGGCGCGCGACCAGTGCGCGCGCCGCGTGGCACCGCGATCTCCTGCAAGGGGTGGCAGCAGGAAGCTGCGCTCCGCATGCTGATGAACAACCTCGACCCCGATGTGGCCGAACGGCCCGACGAGCTCGTGGTGTACGGCGGTACCGGCCGCGCCGCGCGCAGCTGGGAAGCGTTCGACGCCATCGTCGCGTCGTTGCGTGCCCTCGAGAATGACGAAACGCTGCTCGTGCAGAGCGGCAAACCAGTCGCGGTGTTCCGCACGCACACGTCCGCCCCACGCGTGCTCATCGCGAATTCGAATCTCGTCGGCCGCTGGGCCACATGGGAGCATTTCCGCGAGCTCGAGCGACAGGGCCTGATGATGTACGGCCAGATGACGGCAGGGTCGTGGATCTACATCGGGTCACAGGGCATCGTGCAGGGCACGTACGAGACGTTCGGCGCCGTCGCGCGCAGACACTTTGGCGGATCGCTCGCCGGCCGGCTCGTCGTCACTGCTGGATTGGGCGGCATGGGTGGCGCACAGCCGCTCGCCGCAACGATGCAGGGTGGCGTCATGCTGGGCTTCGACGTCGACGAGTCGCGCATCGACAAGCGTCTCGCCACGGGCTACATCGACGCGAAAGCGCCGACGCTCGATGCCGCGCTGGCGATGGCCGAACAGGCACGGAGTGAAGGCAAGGCGCTCTCGATCGGCGTCGTGATGAACGCCGCGCCCGCGCTGGAAGCGCTTCTCGAACGCAACGTCAGCATCGACGTGCTCACCGACCAGACGAGCGCGCACGACATGCTGCGCGGCTACCTCCCCGACGGCATGTCGCTCGCCGACGCGACGACGCTGCGCGAGGGTGATCCTGACGAATACCTGAAGCGCAGCACGGCCACTGCAGTTCGACACGTGCGCGCGATGCTTGCATTGCAGCGGCGCGGTGCGGTGACGTTCGATTACGGCAACAACGTACGCACCGTCGCCTTCGACGCCGGTGTTTCCGATGCATTCTAGATACCTGGATTCATTCCCGAGTACCGCCGTCCGCTGTTCAGCGAGGGGAAGGGCCCGTTCCGCTGGGGCGCGCTCTCCGGCGATCCGAAGGACATCGCGCGCACCG
>JAQBPV010000138.1 GCA_028287345.1 Gemmatimonadota bacterium | reverse complement strand
TCTGTGTCGCGCTGAGCTTCCAATGTGCGCTCCGTCGAGGTGCGTGAACGAATGCTCATTAATGGTTTTCTGTTCAGCTTTACGGCCTACAGTACTTCATCCAGTCGGTTGTGTAAAGACACGAATGACATCGCGCCAGAACTGTGCAACGCGTAGCTTCGGTCTCACGAGAGTTCACATCTTCTGCACACTTCCCATGTCTCCCTCGACGCTCGTCCGGCTTTCTACTCACGTGACAGCGCTTGTTGTGCTCGCATGCATCGCCGAGCCCGTGGCGGCGCAGACACCGCTGCACTCGACGGTCTTTCCCGCTGACAGCGCGCGATCGCGCGGAACCACTCCGGCCAACACGCAGCGCTCCATCGTCGACACGCTCACCGCCACGCTCGCGAAGCTGGAGATGCACGAAACGACCGTGCCTGCGGGCGGCGCACCGCACGCCCCGCATCGCCACGTGCACGAGGAACTGCTGATCATTCGCACCGGCACGATGGAAGTTCTCCAGGGCACCGCGACGCGTATCGCGGGACCGGGCGCGGTGGTGTTCATGGCGTCCAACGAGTGGCATGGCTTGAAGAATCCCGGATCGACGCCTGCGACGTACCTCGTCATCCGCATCGACCCGCACGACATCCCGCCGAACGGAGCGTCGTCGACGGTACCGCCCGCAGGGGCGGCCGCACCGAAGTGAGGGTAGCGCTCTTCGCGCCCTGTTACGTGGACCAGCTCTACCCACAGGTCGCGATCGCCGCGTTGCAGGTGCTCGAGCAACTCGGTATCGATGTCGATGTCCCCTCCGGCGCTGCCTGCTGCGGCCAACCGCCATCCAACGCCGGCTTCGCGACACTCGGCGACAAGGCGCTTCGCACATTCGTGCGCACGTTCGCTGACTACGATCGCGTCATCGTGCTCTCGGGCAGCTGTGCGCTGCATCTGCGCACCCACGCCTCACATGCGGGCGCAGCGGGCGCGCACGTCGCGGGACACACACTGGAGTTCTGTTCGTACCTGCACGACGTCATCGGCATCGAACGCATTGCGACACTCGGCGCATCGTTTCCGCGTCGCGTCGCCGTGCACATTGGGTGTCATGGCCTGCGCGGTCTCGGGCTCGCGTCGCCGAGCGAGCTCAAGGTGGGACGCTATGACAAGGTGCGCGCGCTGCTCGGCACCGTGAGTGGACTCACCTTCGCGACACTTGCGCGGCCGGACGAGTGTTGTGGTTTCGGCGGATCGTTTGCCGTGGGCGAACCGGCGGTGTCGGTGAAGATGGGCCGCGATCGGTTGCAGGATTACGCGTCGGACAGCGCCGATGCAGTCGTGTCCACCGATGTGTCGTGTCTGATGCACCTGCAGGGATTGGCGCGTCGCGACGGCAACCCACTGCCGATGATGCACGTCGCTCAAGTGCTCGCGGGATCGACAGCGTGACGACGGCCCGTGCTCTTCCGGTGCTGGATCACACGGCGGTCGATCACGCGGCCGCTGCGGCCGCCTTCAATGACGATGAAGCGCGCGTCGACTGGCACGACGACGCACTCTGGTTCGTGCGCGAAAAGCGCGATCGGGCGATCGAACTGGTGCCGGAGTGGGAGGCGCTGCGTGAGCTCGCATCGGGCATCAAGGAACACACACTCTCTCGACTCGACGAATACCTGATCGCCTTCGAAGCCGCCGCAACGGCGAATGGCGCCACGGTGCACTGGGCGCGTGATGCCAAGGAGCACAACCGGATCGTCCACGAGATTCTCGTGCGCGGAAAGGTCAAGCATCTCGTGAAGAGCAAGTCGATGCTCACCGAGGAGTGCGGTCTCAACGCCTACCTCGAGTCACGCGACATCGACGTCGTCGACACCGACCTGGGCGAGCGCATCGTACAGCTCCGCCGCGAGCATCCGAGTCACATCGTCATGCCCGCCATTCATCTCAAGAAAGAGGAGATTGGCGACACGTTCGCGGAACATCTCGGCACGGCGCCGGGGCTGAGCGATCCCATCGAGCTCACCGCCGCCGCGCGCGTACACCTGCGCGAGCGATTCCTCGCCGCGCATGCCGCGCTGACCGGTGTGAACTTCGCGCTGGCCGAGACGGGCGGCATCGTCGTCTGCACGAACGAAGGCAACGCCGACCTCGGCATGGCGCTCGCGCCGATTCATATCGCGTCGATGGGGATCGAAAAGCTGATTCCCGGCCCACGTGAGCTTGCCGTCTTCCTGCGCCTGCTCGCCCGGAGCGCAACCGGTCAGCGGATGACGGTCTACACGTCGCATGTGCATCGTCCGGCGGAAGGGCAGGAGCTCCACATCGTTCTCGTCGACAACGGACGCAGCGAGCAACTCGGTCGCGCGGACTTCTGGCGGTCACTCAAGTGCATCCGGTGCGGCGCGTGCATGAACACGTGTCCGGTGTATCGTCGCTCCGGTGGACACAGCTATGGCGCGACCATCCCTGGTCCGATCGGTTCCGTTCTCACACCCGGGATCGACCTGCACAAGTATGCCGCGCTCCCATTTGCGTCCACGCTGTGTGGATCGTGCACGGCAGTGTGTCCGGTGAAGATCGATCTCGATGCGCAGCTCTATCGTTGGCGACAGCTCGTCGTGGATGCGGGAGAGGCGAGTGCGACGAAGCGTGTCGTTGCGAGCCTCGGCGCGAGTGTGCTGGCAAGTCCGCGGTTGGTGTCCGCCGGCGGTGCGCTGATGCGATTCGCGATGCGCGTGCTGCCGGCCGGGTTGATGAGAAAGCTCGCTGGACCATGGGGCCACGATCGCGAGTTGCCAGTGCCGCCGAGTGAGAGTTTCACTGCGTGGTACAAGGCGCGGGGAAGGAAGGGCAATGACGTCGCGTGAGTCCATCCTGGCCGCCGTGCGTGCGGCGCGGCCGGCTGCCGTCGCGCTTCCAGATGTTCGGACGAACGCGTCGAGCACGTCCAACACCTCCGACGACGTGCGCGAATTCATCGTCGCCACCGAGGTTGCGGGGGCGCGAGTGGTGACCGGCACACGCGCCGATCTCGGTGCGCTCATCGACACGGCATACCCGGCTGGTGGGCGACAGGTGTCCGCCATGGATCTTCTCGATGCGAATGCTGAGCGTTTGCTGCCCCACTCTTTCGCGGACACCGATGTGTTCGTGTGCGAGGGTGTCGTCGGGGTGGCGGAGAATGGCGCTATCTGGCTGCCGCTCTCCCGACTTCGCCATCGCTCCGCGCTGTTCCTGGCGACCAACGTGATCGTCGTGCTCGACCGCAATCGCGTCGTGCGCGATCTGCATGCTGCGTACGATGCGATCGACGTCGCAGCGGAAGGATTTGGGGTGTTCGTCTCCGGACCGTCGAAGACGGCGGACATCGAACAGTCGCTCGTGATCGGCGCGCACGGAGCGAAGAGCCTGACCGTTCTTTTGATCGAGTGAGGTACGAAGAATGATGAAACGAACGAGAGGTCACACAATGCGCAGCATGCATGCCGCCGTAGTCGTCCTCGCTGTTGCCGCGAGTCCCGTCGCGGCACAGACGCGTGGCCTCTCCGGCAACTGGGCCGTCGAGAACACCAACGGCGACGGCGCCATTCGTCGCACGTACTTCATGCTGTCGCAGCAGGGTGATTCGATCCGCGGCAGCATTCGCACGACGCAGTTCTTCTACCGCATCAAGGAAGGTGTCGGCAACGCCGAGAAGTTCGCGATCGTCGGCTCGATGATGGATGGCGCAAACGAGCGGAAGGTGACGTATGAGGGACGCGTCGCTGGCGACTCACTGCTCCTGTTCACGCGTCGCCGAGCGACGGATACGCTGCTGACGAGGTCCGTCGCGCGTCGTGTGCCTGACGGCGAAGGCGCGATGCCGGTGCGCGTCGCGCTACCTGCCCGTCACACCGTGAAGTACAACGGCCTCGCGAAGGCACCGCCGATGGGCTGGAACAGCTGGAACAAGTTCGCTGGCCGAGTGGACGATGCCGCGGTGCGCGGAATGGCCGACGCGATGGCGAGCAACGGCATGCGCAACGCGGGCTACGAGTACATCAACATCGACGACACCTGGGAGGGGAACCGCGACGCGCAGGGAAACATCACGTCGAATTCGAAGTTCCCCGACATGAAGGCGCTCGCCGACTACGTACACTCGAAGGGATTGAAGCTCGGCATCTATTCGTCACCGGGGCCGAACACGTGTGCTGGCTACGAGGGCAGCCACGGTCACGAGCTGCAGGACGCCAAGTCCTTCGCGGCGTGGGGCATCGACTACCTCAAGTACGACTGGTGCGGTGCGCGCAACCTGTATTCCGACGAGGAGATGCCGGCGGTCTATCAGATCATGGGTGACGCGCTGCTGGCGACGGGCCGGCCGATCGTCTACAGCATCTGTCAGTATGGCCGGCTCGACGTGTGGAAGTGGGGCGCGGATGTCGGCGGAAATCTATGGCGCACCACAGGCGACATCCGCGACGCGTGGGATTCGATGACGCGCATCGGCTTCAGTCAGAACGATCTCGCGCCGTATGCGAAGCCGGGCCACTGGAACGACCCGGACATGCTGGAGATCGGCAACGGCGCAATGAGCGACGACGAGTATCGCACGCACATGAGCCTGTGGGCGATCCTCGCGGCGCCGTTGCTCGCTGGGAACGATCTGCGGTCGATGACGCCATCCATCAGCGCGATTCTGCTCAATCGTGCTGTGATCGCGATCGATCAGGATCCGCTCGGGAAGCAGGGCTCGCGGGCGTCGGCCTCTGGTGATCAGGAGATCTGGACGCGGCCACTCGCTGACGGCTCGATTGCGGTCGCCCTGTTCAACCGTGGAGCGGCCGCCGCACCGATGAAGGTGCGGTGGGCGGACATCGGCCTGAGCAAACATGGCTCAGCGATCGATGTGTGGACTTCGCGCCGCGTAGACACTTCACCAGCGGAATATGAATCAACGGTGCCGTCGCATGGGGTGGTCATGCTTCGGGTGGTCCGCTGATCTCCTGACGACGGCAGTTCTCGCAGTCATTCAACTGATCCTTCAATTCCGTGATTCGAGCCATCTGTTGCTGAGCCGGCGCCATCGAGGAAGCAGCGGGTGCAACTGACGGCTCGAATCACGGAATCACGGAATCACGGAATCACGGAATTAACTACACCCGCTCGACGAACCGCACCTTGGTCAGCGCCAATACTTCATCGAGCGGCATCGCCCAGATCTTCTCGTTGAAGATCTCGACTTCGATTGGCCCGCGATACCCGGCTCGCTCTACAGCGCCACGTATCGAACGCAATTCGATCACCCCATCACCCATCATTCCGCGACCGAGCAACACGTCACGCGCCGGAACGAGCCAATCATTCACGTGGTAGCCAGCTATCCGATCGCCGAGCAACGCAATCTCCGCATCACGCTCGGGATCCCACCACACGTGATAGACGTCGACGACCACGCCCACCGTCACCGAGTCGAACTGTTCCGATAGCAGCCGCGCCTCACGGAGGGTGGTGATACACGACCGATCACCAGCGAACGCCGGATGCAACGGCTCGATGCCGAGCCGCACTCCAGACGCCGCCGCATGCGGCGCGATCGCCGCTATGCCGTCGGCCACCTGTGCGCGAGCTGCCGAGATGTCCCGGTCCGACGACGGCCCACACACCAACACCAACACCTCGGCACCCACAGCAGCGGCTTCGTCGATCGCTCGCTTGTTGTCGTCGATGCGAGAGGCGCGCTCCTCCGCGGTACCAGCAGGAAACATCCCGCCACGACACACGCTCGACACCCGAATCCCCGTGTCGCGCACGAGCTTCGCCGCCTCCGACACTCCAAGCTCAGCGAGCTTGTGTCGCCAGATACTGATGTAAGGCACCTCATGGCGCGCACAGCTC
>JAQBPV010000408.1 GCA_028287345.1 Gemmatimonadota bacterium | reverse complement strand
GGTATCACGGCCGTGGATCCGATCAAGCACCAGTTGCTGATCGAGCGCATCCTCAGTGAGTAACGCACCGAGGCACCCGACATCGACATCGACTTCGCGCATCGCGAGCGCGAGGACGTGCTTCAATATGTCTACGACAAGTACGGACGCGATCACGCGGCGATGGTGTGCGAGCAGATCACCTATCGCGGCCGCAGTGCCGTGCGCGATGCGGCACGGGTCCTCGGCTTCAGCGTCGACCAGGCGGACTCCCTCGCCACGCTCAGCGATCGCTTCTCGGCGAAGTCGACGGCGGATGCGCTGCGTGGGAAGCCAGAGGAGGGAAATGAAAGTGTCGTCGCCAAGGCGCTCGGCGGACACATGGTGCCCGGCACCGAAGCCACCACGCGGTCGCGCGCCGAGAAGGAGAAGTCGAAGCAGGTGGCGAAGCCGATGACGACGGCCGACCGCCCGACGCCGAAAGCGGCGTACGAACCATACGGCAGTCCGAGTGCGATGAAGTCTGGCGCGAAGAATCTGACGGCCATTCCCAAGGCGATGCATTCGGACGCCGCGCGCGGCAACCGGTGGGAGGATCCGCATGCCGACACGAGCAATCACAACGAGCGTCGCAATCCGACCACTGCGCTTCTCCCCACTGGGGGTGAGAGCATCGTCGAGCGCGTGGGTCTCGATCCCAATGATCGCCGCGTGCGCGCGCTCGCCGAGATCGTCGAGGGGCTGCACCAGATTCCGCGGCATCGCTCGATTCATGTCGGCGGATTCGTGCTCACGAAGGAGCCATTGAGCACGGTGGTGCCCATCGAGCCGGCGAGCATGCCGGGCCGCACGGTGATTCAGTGGGAGAAGGACGATCTCGATCCTGTCGGTCTCGTGAAGATCGACCTGCTCGGCCTCGGCATGCTCACGCTGTTGCAGGATTGCATCCTCTACATCCGGCAAACGCGCGGCATCACGATCGACCTCGGGCAGTTGCCGGAGGACGACGCGGTGTACGACGACCTCTGCGCGGCGGATACGATCGGCGTCTTCCAGGTGGAGAGCCGAGCGCAGATGAATACGCTGCCGCGGTTGAGGCCGCGCTGCTTCTACGATCTCGTCATCGAGGTGGCGATCATTCGGCCTGGTCCGATTCAGGGCGACATGGTGCATCCATACCTGCGGCGCCGAAATGGTGAAGAGGAAGTCACCTACCTCCATCCGTCGCTCGAGCCAATTCTCAAGCGCACGCTTGGCGTTCCGCTCTTTCAGGAGCAGGGGATGCAGGTGGCGATCGCCGCCGCAGGGTTTTCTCCCGGCCAAGCCGATGTGCTGCGCAAGGCGATGGGCCACAAGCGGAGTCGCGAGCGTATGGCGTCGATCGGCCAGCGCATGCTCGACGGCATGGCGAAGAACGGCATCGCGTCGGTGGATGCGGATCGAATCTTCAACCAGATCAACGGATTCGCGGACTACGGATTTCCGGAGAGCCATGCGGCGAGCTTTGCGCTACTCGTGTATGCGTCGGCATACCTGAAGCACCACTACGCGCCGGAGTTCACGGCGGCGATCCTCAATGCGCAGCCGATGGGCTTCTATGCGCCAGGCACGCTTGTCGAAGATGCGCGGCGGCATGGTGTGGAGGTGCGTCCGGCGGATCTCACGAAGTCGAAGTGGGATGCGACTCTGGAAAAGCGGGAGGAGCAGGTCCCTCGCGCGACCGAGGGACCTGCTCTTCCTAACGCCCCAACAGTCCGCCTCGGAATCAGAAGCGTCCGCGGCCTCGGCGCCACGGCGCGCGACAACCTCGAGCGCGCGCTCGTCGAGCGACCCTTCACGTCAATCGAGGATGTGGTGCAGCGCGCTGGCCTCGATCGCCGCGCGATCCGTCATCTCGCCGAAGCCGGCGCGTTCGACGCCTTTCTCCCGCACGAGTCCGACCTCAGAAAGCGACGTGCCGCGCTCTGGGCCGTGCTCGAAGCCGCGCGAGGCGATGCCGGACCACTCGCGCCGCGCCATCGCACGACGATCGACGTCGCACCCGTGCCGGCGATGACGGCGGTGGAGCTCACCGAAGCCGACTACCGAATGACGGGCATCTCACTCGCTGGCCATCCGATGTCGCACGTGCGGCGCGTGCTCGAGCCGAATGGCGTGCGTACTGCGAAGGATCTTCTGCAGAACGGCCGCGATGGTGAGACCGTCGCGACGGCAGGTCTCGTCATCTGTCGCCAACGTCCTGGCACCGCGAAGGGATTCGTCTTCCTCACGCTCGAGGACGAGACGGGCCTGGTGAACGTCGTCGTCACGCCGCCACGCTTCGAGAAGCAGGCACTGCTCATCTCGCGAACACCGTTGCTGCTCGTGCGCGGCGTGCTGCAGGTGGAGCAGAAGGTCGTGAACGTGCGCGCGAAACAGTTTCGCGCGCTGGAGGCAGCTGTAGGCGCGGAGTTCGCGCAGCGTCACGATTTCCATTGACGATGCAGGTCGCATTCGAATGGTGATGCAGTCGGGCCGACAATGCCTACCCTGTTGTCATGACCCCTTGCAAACCGTCCGCCGAGCCGAGCACACTATGGGCATGCCTGCAATGCGTCGTCACTGGACAACGGCTGACGTCCGCGCACTCATCGACGAGTCGCCGACCGCGTGGCCGCGCTACGAGCTCATTGGCGGCGAGCTGATCGTGACGCCTGCACCGGGAGGGCTGCATCAGTATGCGGTCAAGGAGATCCTGATTCTTCTCGACACGTACCTCCGTGACGAACCCGTCGGCAGCGCGCTCATGTCACCCGCCGACCTGGAGTTGGAGCCCGGCACCATCACGCAGCCCGACGTGTTCGTTATCCCCGCTGGCGGTGCACCGTCCGACAACGATGCGTTTCACTGGAGTGACGTCAACTCGCTACTCCTAGCCGTCGAAGTCATTTCACCGGGCAGCATTCGCACCGATCGCATCACGAAGCGCGAGTACTACATGAACGCCGGCGTGCCAGATTATTTCATCGTTGACGTCGATGCGCGGATCATCGAACGCTGGACTCAGGGTCGCGATACGCCCGTCGTACTCCGCGATCGCCTCGTGTGGCATCCGCCACGAGCACGCACGCCGCTCGACATTGCGCTGCCCGAATACTTCGATCGCATCGCGGCGCAGATGCGGCTGATCAGAGAACGGAACGTTCACTGAGTCTGACGTCGGTAACGTCTGGTCAACGCCC
>JAQBPV010000405.1 GCA_028287345.1 Gemmatimonadota bacterium | reverse complement strand
GGCCCGTACTTCACCGCGTTGTCGAGCAGGTTCAGTACGATGTGGCGAAGCGCCGCCGGTGCGAGAAGCAGCGCAGGTACCGGCTCGACGTCCACCGTCACCTGCGTCCCACGCGCCGTCGCGAGCGGATGGAATTCTTCGACGATTCGCTTTATCTCCGACGCTGCGTCGACGTGCTCACGAGACTCGTCGTCCGGACGTCCCGTACGCGAGAAGCGCAGCACGCGCTCGACGAGGTGCGACAGACGCGTCGTCTCTCGTTCGACGTTGTCGAGCGACCACCGTCGCTGCTCTTCCGTCTTGAAGCGGCCGAGCCGCAGCGTCTCGAGGTAGAGTCGCATCTGCGCCAGTGGTGTGCGCAGCTCGTGCGAGATGCTCGCGACGAAATCAGCGCGCAGTCGAGCGAGCTCGCCTTCGCGTCGCATCTGGCCCATCGCGACGAGCGACAGCATCGCGGACACGGCGAGAAGTCCGAGCAGGAAGGGAAGTCGCGACTTCGGCAGTCCGCCGATGACCAGACTGCCGGCGAGGTTCGGATTGATGCGGGCTCGCACCAGCAGCGAGCCGAATGCCGCCGGCGTGCGCGTCGTGTCGTCGAAATTCCATTCGCTCACCGGCTCCGACTCGAACAGCACGTCGCCGCGAAGGTCACTGACCTGGATCTGCACCATCTCGCGGACGGAGTGACCAGCGGCGAACGTCGGCGGGAGCAGTCGTCGTTCGTCCATCACGTCGGACAACACCTTCGCGATGGCCGAGCGTGCGTACTCGGCTCCATACACGAGTGTGTCGCCCCACTGCGTCGGCATCAGCGTGTAGACGAAGAGCCGAGGAAGCGTATCGAAGCGGGCGATGACGATAGGGAAGCGTCCGTTCTCGATTCCCTTGCCGTTGTGGATCTGCTTCGTGAGCGTGTCGTTGATCCACCGTCGCTCGGCATTCGTGTAGACCACGCGCGTTTTGCCAGGTAGCTCCACCGTCATCGGACGATCGACTTCCCACCCCTGTGTCGGGTCGGGATGCGTATTTCGCGCGACGCCTAGCGTGTCGCTACCCAGCACGAAGCCGAAATACATCTCCGGATTGGGGCCGTTCCGCGCGCGATGACAGTAGCAGAAGCGATCCCACGGGAGGTACTCGGGCAGCTTGCTCGCCGGCGGCACCGGCGGCGACATATGCATGTCCTTCCCGTGATTCACGGCGCCGAGCACTTCCTGTGTGCCGCCGGTGAACAGCTCGCGGAGGTGCTGCTCGTAGCTCCATGCCACGAAGCCCGCGTAGTCGTGCAGGGCATGCTCGGCGACCCGCCGCTGCGAACGAATCGCGCGATTGGCCTCGAAGACGCCGAGTGTGGTGAACCCGATGCTCGTCAGCAGCAGGAGCAGCGGCCAGCGAACGGACGGGAGCCGCCATGGCCCCATGTGTTGCTCCAGCGGAGAGGATGCACGGCAACGATGCACTATTGCGTGCAAATGCGACAATAGTGCAGGTGTGAGAGATGTGTGGAGGCTGCATGAATGACAACAGGACACCCGGCGAATGGCCGGATGTCCCGATCTCGGCTACACCGTAGCCGAAGGAAGAGGAGCGCTACCTGTTCCGCTTGCGGCGCGCGACGCCGAATACTCCGAGGAGTCCAGTGGCGAGCAACACCATGCTCGCGGGCTCGGGGGTCGAGACGACCGTGCTCCCAAACTGAATGTCGTCGACGTTGGTAGAGACGTTGTAGGAGTTGCGGGTGAGAACTACCCGGTCGATTCCGCCTGCGTCCTGCCAGCCGATGAAATTGGAGGCGGGCGCGCTACTGCCGGAATACGCCAACACACCGAGTATCGAGTTCCCTTGCCCGAAGATCGTCGCCGTGAAAGCCGCTGGGTATTGGTCGAAGTCGTTGGCGTCCAGGCCGAAGGCCTGCACGGAGTTCAAGAAAGTGATGGTGAGGTCAGATCCGACGGCGAGAAGGTCGTTCGAAGCCGAGCCGTACCAGTTCGGCCCGTTCATTTGCAGGCCGCGACCCGAGAAGCGGACGCCTGGCGCGACGGGGCCGCCGTACGGCGACGATGAGCTGTTATCGAGAACATTCACGTTCTGGACGGCATTGCCGTTCCCGATCGTGAAGGCATCAAACCCCTCTGTGACCCACGACGTGAGAATGCTGTTGAGCTGTACTCGAGAGGTGACCTGCTGCGCCGATGCCAGAGTCGGCACGGTGAGCACGGCCAGAACCAGCAGCTTGATGGATCGATGTCTCACGACAGCCTCGTTCGGATGATGTAGATGACAGGCAAGCACGGGCGCACTGGCCTGAGTCCTGTTCGACTGTCGGCTCGCGTGCGCAAGTCGACATCCATGTGCCATCGGGTGCGCGTCAACGCGCAATGCCCTGAGAGCGAACGACTTGTGCGCTTTTGGAAACATCTGACGCTGCGGCGCACGCCGCTGATTGCCGCATGATTGCGCACTTCATGTACGTCCTGTGTTGCAGTTGCGTCGCCGAGCGTGCGGACCTTCTCAGTACCCCTTCGTGTTCAACGGCATAACTTCCTGTGCACGACAACACCTTCGCCAACTCGGACTTCGTGGCTGACCTTTCCCTGACGCAGCAGCTCAACGGCAATCCCTTGCTTGCGCTCCCCGCCCTCTTTCTCGGCGGTGTGCTGACCAGCCTGACGCCGTGTGTCTATCCGATGATCCCCATCACCGCGGCGATCGTCGGCGGGCAGTCGACCGGAGAGACTCAGACCTCGCAGCTGCGTCCCGTGCTGCTGACGCTGACGTATGTCGTCGGCCTCGCGACGGTCTATTCGGCGCTCGGGGTCTTTGCGGGGCTTACGGGAACGCTGTTCGGCAGCGTGAGCACGAACCCGTGGTTGTACTTCGCCATGGCAAACGTCCTGATACTCGCGGCGCTGAGCATGGTGGATGTGGTACCGATTCGGGTTCCGGCGGGTATCATGGCGCGCGCGTCGAATCTGGGCACGGCGGGCAGGTTTTCCGGCGCGTTCGCCATGGGTGCGATGTCGGGTCTCGTCGCGGCGCCCTGTTCGGCGCCGGTGATGGCCGCGGTGCTCACGTGGGTGACGGTGACACACAACGCCACGCTCGGCTTCGTGTACCTGCTGACGTTTTCGCTCGGGATGTGTGCGCTGCTGGTGGTCGTCGGGTTGTCGACCGGAGGATTGGCTCGGCTGCCGCGCGCCGGCGCGTGGATGGTGACGGTGAAGAAGGTGTTCGCGCTCGTCATGCTCGGCGCCGCCGAGTATTACCTCGTGAAAATGGGGCAGTTGCTCATATGATGGGACTCTATCGTTTCCTTCTCGGTGCAACGCTGATTGCGGGCGGGCTCGTTCTTCCGACGCCGCGTGTCGCGAATGCGCAGGATTCCGGGCTCACGATTGGCACGCTGGCGCCCTCGGCGAAGCTGCAGACGCTCGACGGCAAGACGGTCGATCTCGCGCAGGTGGCGAAGGGTCCCGCGGTGATCGAGTTCTGGGCGACGTGGTGCGAGAACTGTGAGGCGCTGCTTCCGGCGATGAAGAAGGCGCAGGCGGCGTACGGCTCGAAGGTGAAGTTCGTCGCCGTTGCGGTGAACGTGAATCAGAGTGTGAATCGTGTGAAGCTGCATGTCGCCAAGCATGGTGTGCCTGGGGAGCAGCTGTATGACACGAGCGGCGACGCCACCGGAAAGTGGGATGTTCCGGCGACGTCTTATGTGGTGGTGCTCGACAAGACCGGGAAGGTGGTCTACACCGGCGTTGGTGGAGACCAGGACATCGAGAAGGCGATCAAGCGGGCACTGTAGGGAACAGCCCCTCGACCGACAGATAGCGCTCGCCCGTGTCGTAGTTGAACGCCAGCACCTTGCTGCCGTTCGGAATCTCGGGAAGCTTCTTCGCCACCGCGGCGAGCGCGGCTCCCGACGACGGACCAATGAAGATTCCCTCCTCCTTCGTGCAGCGCACCGCGTAGCTGAACGCATCCTCTTCCGTCACCTGGATGTATCCGTCCACGGTAGCTGCGTGGAAGTTGGCCGGAATGATCCCGGCGCCGATGCCCTGCAGCTTGTGCGGCGTGTGCGTGCCGCCGCTCAACACCGTCGACTTCGCGGGCTCCACCGCGAACGTCTTCAGGTTCTTCATCGTCTGCTTGAGCACTTCGCTCACGCCGGAGATGTGTCCGCCCGTGCCGACACCCGTGATGAGATAGTCGAGGCCCTCAGGGAAATCGCGGAGAACTTCCTGCGCGGTGGTGTGCTTGTGGATCTCGACGTTCGCCGGATTCTCGAACTGCTGCGGAATCCACGAGTTGGGCGTCGCCGCCGCGATCTCTTCGGCCTTGGCGATGGCGCCCTTGATCCCGAACTCACGCGGTGTGAGAACGAGTTCCGCGCCGTACGCGACGAGGAGTCTCCGGCGCTCCATGGAGAATGAGTCCGGCATGCAGAGAATGCAGCGATAGCCCTTCACCGCCGCGGTCATCGCGAGTCCGATACCGGTGTTGCCAGACGTGGGCTCGACGATCACCGAGCCCTTCGTCAGCACGCCACGGCGCTCGGCATCCTCGATCATCGCGAGGCCGATGCGGTCCTTGATGCTGCCACCCGGATTCGCACGCTCGAGCTTGAGCCACACTTCGACGCCGTGCCCCGCGTCGGCAAAAAGGCGATTGATGCGGACGTGCGGCGTGTTGCCGATCGTCTCGAGAATGTTGTTGGCTCGCATGGGAGGTTTGGATTTGAGGAAATGCCGGGGTCAAATAAGTAGCGTCGGTCAATCGGCGCTAGTCAGGGCTTTTGTCCGCTTCCCGGTCCAATCCATCTACCACTGCTTGGACATCGTCGGGGGTCGTCCTTGGATTCATCACCGTCACGCGCAGCACGCGTCGTCCTCCGAGGTTGGTAGCCGTGATCCACCCTGCGCCAGACCGATTGTAGCGTTCGCGCAGGTCTCGGTTGGCGACGTCGAGCGCCTCGTCGCCGAGCGATCGGTCACTAACCCAGCGAAAGCACAGAATGTTTCCTTCAGGTCGGTGGAGGACCTCGAACGACGGATGCGCCACGAGCATGTCATGCATCGCCATCGTGACTTCGCATAGACGGTCGTAGAGTGCGCCGATGCCGTTCGCGCCATACCGCTGCAGCGCGACCCACAGTTTGATGACATCGGCGCGACGCGAGCACTGAAAGCTGCGCGTTCCCTGATCCCACGAGCGTTCCCCGTCCGCCCCGTGAAAGAGATAGGGCGCGCGCTGGGCAAATGCGGACTCGAGGTCGCGCTCCTCGCGCACGAGTACGAGGCCAGCCGCAAGTGGCAGCAGCATCATCTTGTGCGGATCCCACGCGATCGACCGTGCGCGCTCGAGGCCGCGCAGTCGCCCGCGATGCCTGGCGCTGAGCAATGCCGAAGCGCCGTGGGCGCCGTCGACATGAAGCCAGAGTCCGCGCGCTTCGCACAGAGTGCCGATCGTCTCGAGGTCGTCGAATGATCCGGTTGCGGTCGAGCCTGAGGTGGCGACGACTGCCATCACCTTGCGGCCATCGCGCTCCATGCGATCGAGCGTGGAGACAAGCGCATCCGAGTCCATGCGCCACTCGCGCGATGGCACCGTGACGACATTCCGCATCCCGATCCCGAGCTCACCAGCCGCTCGTGCCACCGCATAGTGCGCATGCTCTCCGCACACGACGACCGGCGGATCTGACCCGACGCCATTCGTCCACACGTTCGGTATCGCAGCAGACCGTGCGGCGAGCAATGCGGTGAGCGTCGCTTCGGTGCCACCGCTGGTGAGCGTACCGCCCGATCCTTCTCCGTAGCCAGCCAGCTCGCACATCCATCGCACCACGCGATGCTCCATCACCGTTGCCGTCGGTGACATCTCGGCGACAGCGAGCGATTGGTTCAATGCGCCGATGAGTGCTTCCGTCCAGATGGCGGCGGGCAGCGGCGGTGAGACCTGATGGCCCATTGCGCGCGGATGAAACAGCCGGTTGCAATCGGACATCACGTCGTCGCGAAGCCGGGCGGCAACGGTGGCGAGCGAAACGCCGTCGCGTGGCAGCGGCTCATCGAACCGCGCGGCAATCTGTGCAGAGCTGAGCGCAGTGCTCACCGGTCCGTTCACCTCTCGCGTGGCCGCGAAGTAGTCGACGACGAGAGAGGTGATTTCAGCCGCAGCGTCGCTCGTTGTGTCGGCGTCGAGTGCCGCGAGAATTGGGTCGATCATCAGCGCGCGACTACCTGGAGCTTGCCCGCGAGCGGCAGCGTCAGCAACCGCTTCGATTCCCCGGTGTCATGCGTCAGGTGCGCCTCGATGCGATCCACCACGACAGGTTCGTCGAACCGCTGACGCAGCAGCGCGTTCAGCACGTCCTTCGGCAGTTCGCGATAGAGGCTCAACGTCACATGCGGCGTGAAGAAGAACCGCGGCGCGGCGGCCTTGAGACCACTCATCTTGATCCGCTCGTGCAGAGTCCGCAGCGGACCGTGTGGATCGAGCGGCAACACCACGATCTCCGTCTGCATGAACCGTGTCGGCGGCGCGAAGCGGAGCGTGATGGGCGCCGTGGAGTCGGCAATGGGACGCAATGCAGCCTCGAGCTCTTCGACAGTCGTATTCGCGGCCACGGGTCCAACCCCCGACGAGCCGGCGATCGTGACATGCGGCTTGCCCAGCTTGAGGATGCGTGGATCGTGCTCCGCCTGCAGCGCCGCGATGCGTTCGCCGGCTGGCCCCTCGATGGGCGCGATGATGAAGATCCCGCTCTTGGCGCCGCGCTTCATCGCATCGGCCGGTTCAGCGACTCGATCGCTTCTCGCCGATCGTGACGCCAGGCATCAACGACCAGCGCAGCGCATGTCCGCCATCGCCAGTTGGAGAGATCGATCCGGAGAGCAGCCATTTGTCCAGCTTGTTGCCCGAGTGCGACCTGTTGAACCGCACCACCTTCAAGCCGGCGAACGTGCCGATGCCCGCGCCCACGATGACGTCGCTCGCCCAATGGCGGTTGTTGTACATCCGAGAGACCCCGGTCAGCGCGGCGCCGCCATACATCGCCGCCCCGATGAGGTACCGCGAGTTCGGCCACCAGTCTGCCGTCTGGCTCGTCACCGCCGACGCTGCGGCGAACGCCGCCACCGTGTGTCCGGATGGAAAGGACCGATATGAATCGCCACCGCCAAAGCCGCGCAGAAATCCGTAACTATGCGAATTGCGCGGTTCCACGGACGGACGCTGTCGTCCGGCGAAGCCCTTGATCACGCCTGCCGTCAGCTCACCGACGAGCAACGCCTCCGTGCCATGAACACCCAACTCCGCCATCCGAGCTTGCTTCGTGATCCGGCCGACCGCATACATCGTCGTGCCGATGATCAGCGCACCTGGCGCGGCCGTCGTGCGCACGAACGTCGCGAGCGCCTGCAGCTTCTTGTTCGCCTGCGTCGACGAATCCTGCAACCGCGACGCGTAGTGATTGTCGAGCCGCTGCGCGAAGAACGTCCCGATCACGATGCCGCCCGCCAGCAACCCATCGGCCTTCGTGAACAGTGGCCCGAACGACTGACTCGTGTCCGCCTGCGCCACCGCCGACTGAAGAGCCGAGACCGAAAGCGCGAGCCCCCACACCACCCCTCTCCATCCTGACTTCATCGACGAATCACTCTGCTGTGCATGGTAATTTCCCTCGACCCCTCCAGGTCCTCCAGGAACATCGCCTCCGCCTTCGCGCCGAGCTTCGCGTCCTCGATCACCGCGTCGAGCTCGAAGTTGATCGCGACGCCGAGTGGATTGAAATCAGTCGACCCCACGCGAACCCAGCGTCCATCCACCACGCTCGTCTTCGCATGCATCATCGTGCCCTTCCACTCCCAGATGCGCACGCCGTTCGTGAGCAGTCGCCGATAGTAGCTGCGCGTGAGCATCGACACCCACCGATGATCATTGCGCTGAGGCACGAGGATGCGCACGTCCACACCGTCGCGCGCCGCGCCCATCAACGCCTCTACCTCCGACCAACTCGGAACGAAGTACGCATTCGCGATCCAGATCGACCGCTCGGCCGAAATGGCCTGCATCTGGAGCGCGCGGGCGACGCGCAGCCGCAGCGGCTCACCTTCGATGATGCCGACAAGCGCCGGCTCGGCAGTCGCCGGATCGAGATGCGCACCGCGTGCAATTCGTCGCGTGAGACGATCCGAGCCCCGGCGCTCCCGCTTGATCGCGCGCTCCCACATGGTGTTGAACGCCTGCTGCATAGCGTGCGCTGCAGGCCCCTCGATACGAACGGCCGTGTCCCGCCAATGGCCGCGGTGCCGCTCGGTCTTGCCCATCCACTCGTTGCCGATGCCCACGCCGCCGGTGACACCGACTTCCGAGTCCACGACGAGCAGCTTCCGGTGATCGCGCGGAATGAGGCCGAGCCAACGACGCCATCCAGGCGGACTGAACACGCGATGGACGATGCCTGCCTTCTTGAGTCCCGTCAGATAGCTCGCGGAGATGCCGCGCATGCCAATCCAGTCGCTCAGGACACGCACATTCACGCCGCGCAGCGCGGCATCGACGAGCGCGCCACCGATGCGCTGTCCAACTTCGTCGGAGCGCAGGATGTACGCCTCGAGCACCACGGTCTCTTTCGCGGCTGCGATCGCGTCGCACATGACGTCGAACGTCGCCGGGCCATCATGTAACAGCATGACAGCGTTGCCGCTGGACACGTCAGCTGCGGCAATGCGCCAGAGGCCGCGGGCGAACGCGGGACCTGCGGAAACGGCCGAACTACGCCGTTCGACCGGAAAACGCGGGGTCTCGGCGCTGCTGGGCATCGCTGTGCTGGTCTGCAGCTGGGATTTCACGTCTCGCGGCACTCTTACACGTTACGTGCCCGCGCAACAGTCCGCATCGCACGTTCGAGGGAGCCCGCGCGCCCCCCTTTGTTCGGCCCGGCATCCGTGACATACTGGACCCATGCTCAACATCGACCTGACAGGACGCCGCGCGCTCGTCGCCGGCGTCGCTGACGACGGCGGCTTCGGCTTCGCCATCGCGAAGGCCCTTGCCGAGGCAGGCGCTTCGGTCTGCGTGGGAACCTGGCCTCCCGCGCTCAACATCTTTCTGAACCTGCTCGAGCGCGGGAAGATGGACGAGTCGCGTCGCCTCAGCGACGGCTCGCTCCTCAACTTCGAGAAGATCTACCCGCTCGACGCCGTGTTCGACACGATGGACGCCATGCCGGAGGATCTGCGCACCAGCAAGCGGTACAAGGACGTCGGCGATTGCTCGATCGAAGGCCTCGCCGGACGGTTGGTTGCGGATTTCGGCGAACTTCCGCTGGATATCGTCGTTCACGCGCTGGCCAACGGGCCCGAGGTGAAGAAGCCGCTGCTCGAGACCAGCCGAAATGGCTACCTCGCGGCGATCAGCGCGAGCGCGTACTCGCTCGTGAGCATGGTGTCGCGCTTCGGCCCGCTCATGCGTCCGCATGGCGCCTTCGCGTCGCTCACGTACATGGCGAGTGAGCGCGTGATCCCCGGCTACGGCGGCGGCATGTCGAGCGCGAAGGCTGCACTCGAAAGCGATACTCGCCTGCTGGCGTACGAGGCGGGCCGGAAGTGGGGCGTGCGGGTGAACACGGTGTCGGCTGGCCCGTTCGCGTCGCGCGCGGCGTCGGCCATCGGCATCATCGAGCGCATGGTCGCCTACGTGCAGGCGAACGCGCCGCTCGGCGAAGAGCTCGTGGCCAGCGAAGTGGGTACAGCCACCGCGTTCCTGTGCTCGCCACTCGCCTCGGGAATCACCGGAACCACGCTCTACGTCGACAAGGGGTTCCACACGATGGGCATGGCGTTGGAGGCACCTCCGGGCTAGACGCGAGCCGTCTTCGCCGCGTACATCGCCGCGTCGGCTTCGCGCAGCGCCTCATCCGCGTCCTGCTTCGGCCGTAGCTCGACGACGCCCGCCGAGAAATCCAGCGGAATCTCGTTGCGGCCGCCCTCGGCAAGACGCGACCGGAGCGTCTCTACACGCGCATTGGCGGTGGCCAGATCCATCCCCTTGCACACGACGAGAAACTCGTCACCTGCGTAGCGGATGATGACGTCGGAGGGCCGAAAGGTCGTGCGAAGTGCTCCGGCAAAGCGCTGAAGGCAGACGTCGCCGGTGGAATGCCCGTACGTGTCGTTCACCTGCTTGAAGTCGTCGATGTCGCAGAACACGAGGACGGCGCCGGTCAGGAACACGTCGCGAAATGCCTCTGGCAGCGCACGCCGGTTGGCGAGCTCGGTGAGCGGATCGACGTCCACGAGACGACGCAGCTCACCCTGCACGCACAGCAGGCCGTCATTCGCGGACTGGAGCTCCTGTTGCGCGCGGCGCGCGAGTGCGACCGTGCCACCAAGTGCCAGCAACCACTCGGCCGCGAGGTCGATCGACGAATGTGCGCCGAGAAAGAGCGCGATCCGCGACGTCAGCTCTGGGGAGAAAGTGCCCGAAGGAAACGTGTTGGCTCCGTAGGCAATGGCTTCGACGAGCGCGAAGCTGCCGCGGGCGAGGAATGCGATGCCGAGCCACGCGGTGAGCTTCGCGCGTTCGCGAAAGAGCACTGCACCGCACCACAGGAACAGCGCGCCCATCGTTCCGTGGACAGCGATGCCGATGAGGTTGATGCTGGAGAAAAACAGCGCGCTTACAACGACGGACGCCCCGATGAGCGAGCCGAGCGTCCGCCGCGACAGCCACGTTCCACCGGGTTCGCGCAGCGCCCACGCACCTTCGATGAGCAGGAGCACATACGCGATCTTTCCGCCCACGTACAGCGCACGGATGGCGATGGCGCCGAGTGGCGGCGGAGTGAAGAACCAGTAGGTGAACGCGAGCGCCAACGCGGCGAAGTTGTACCACCAGCCGCGCGCCCACCACATGACCTCCGCCCGCCGGAGTGAGCGGGCGAGCGTGGCATAGAACAGGGCGATCATCAGCACGGAGACGAGCTGCGCCGCCGTGCTCCATTGGTAAAGGAGCGCGCCCGTCATCGGGCGCGCTCCGCAGTTCTAGGGTCCGTCCGGCTCGTCATCGGCATCGTCGCTGATGGTGATCGGTGGCGCTGGTACGTCGGCCGGCCTTGCGACGATCTCGGGCTGACCGGCCTTTCTGAGCGTTGCGTTGATCGCCGGCAGTCGTGCGTCGAGGGTCTTCTTCATCTTCGTCAGCTCGCCTTCGAGCTGCGTGGACAGCTGCGTGAATACGATCGTCGTCTGCTTCGTCGGGGCAGCTTCGGCGCTGCCCGCGACACCTGCCAGCGCGGCGATCTTGTTGTTGATTCGAATCGGATAGTTCAGTGGATCCTGGCCGCTTCGATTCTTCGTCTGATAGATGGAGTCCTCGACGACAGAAAGCTCCGTGCGCAGTGGCGCCGCCATCGACTTGAAATCCTCGAGCGCCTGGCCGGTGAGCTTCTTCTCGCGATCGGCGAGCTGCGCCTTCACCCAGCGAATCGTCTTCACTGCGTCATGTGCCGCGGTCGTGCGATCGCGCACGGTCTTGAGAAAGTCGAACTGCGCGGCGAGATCGGCCTGCGTCGCATTCGTGCGCGGATCCTTCTTCAGCGCGAAGGTCTCCGTGCCCACGGCGCGGCCGTCGACGATCATCCGAACCTTGTACGTGCCGGGAGGCGCCACTGGCCCCTGTGTGCCGGCGGCCCACATGATGAGCCCCTCGAACGTGGACGCATCCGGGTAGCGCATGTTCCAGTTGAAGTTGTTGATGCCGGCCTTGTTCGCGACGCGCGGCGGCGGTGGCGTGCGCACTGGACCGTCCTCGTCATCACCAGCTGCGGGGGCGGCACCAGGAGTAGCCCCAGTGCGACGCACGAGTCGCTCGGCGCTGTCGGCAGGTATGCCCGTCGCCTTGAGCGAGTCGATGCGCACGCGCATCCGACCTGCGCGCGTCACCGAATCCGCAGCAACGGTGGAGTCCTGGCGGCTGGTGAACGACTTGATGAGTTGTCCTCGCGCATCGAGGAACTCGAGCACGACTTCCCTGTTCGGATTCTTGAGCCAGTACGTGACGACCGGTCCGCCGGATGGACTCGCGGCGACCGGATGCACCGCGGGGCCCGCAGGCGCGGCTGCTGCGCCACCACCACCACCACCACCACCGCCACGTCCGCCGCTGAAGCTCACGCGATATCCGTCACGCGGCTTGAAGAGATGGGCATCCTGCGACGTGAGCGTCGGTGTGAGCTGTCGCAGCGCCGACAGGTCGTCGATGACCCAGAAGCTGCGACCATGCGTGGCGGCGATCAGGTCGCCGTCGCGAATGGCGAGATCGTGCACGGGCACGGGAGGCAGGTTGAGCTGCAAACGCTGCCAGGTGCTGCCGTCGTCGTGCGAGAACCACACACCGCGCTCCGTTCCCACATAGAGCTGGCCCGGCTTCTCGTCATCCTCGCGAATGGCGCGCGTGAACTCCGTCTGATCGATGCCCGCGTCGATGCGCGTCCAGCTCTTTCCGAAGTCGGTCGTCTTCCAGAGGTACGGCTTGTAGTCGTTGAGCTGGAAGCGATTCGCCGCGATGTACGCCGTGCCGGCACTGAAGTGCGACGCCTCGATGAGCGACACGCGAGTGTATGCCGCCATGTCCTTCGGCGTCACGTTCTGCCACGTCTTGCCGTTGTCGCGCGAGATGTGAACGAGCCCGTCGTCCGAGCCGGTCCACAGCACTCCCTTCTGCTTCGGCGACTCGGCGAACGAGAAGATTACGGCGTAATACTCCACCGACGTCTGATCCTTGGTGAGCGGACCACCGGAGGCGCCGAGCGTCTTTGGATCATTGCGCGTGAGATCGGGAGAGATGACTTCCCAGCTCGAGCCGTCGTTCGTGGTGCGGTGCACGTAGTTCGACGTCGCGTACAACACGTTCGGATTGTGCGGCGACAGCACGATGGGATACGTCCACTGGAATCGATACTTGAGATCGATCGCCGAATGGCCCATC
The DNA here is from genome assembly GCA_028287345.1 of Gemmatimonadota bacterium. Classification (GTDB taxonomy): domain Bacteria; phylum Gemmatimonadota; class Gemmatimonadetes; order Gemmatimonadales; family Gemmatimonadaceae; genus AG11. Next base: position 2,363 of record JAQBPV010000405.1, on the reverse strand, counting down.
GGGTTGTCAGGCCAGGGATTGATGTTGCGCGTGAGGCCGGTGCGCAGATCCTTCCGCGTGAGTAACGCGCCGTAACTGCCGGCGTAGACGATGTCCGGGTTGTCGGCACGCGACGCGATGTAGCCCGACTCGCCACCGCCTGCCTCGACCCAGTCGCGGACGTCGATGCCGCCCGCCTTGCGGCTCGGACCACAGAGCGTGCTGTTGTCCTGCTGCGCACCGCAGATCTGATACGGAAAGTGGTTCGTCGTGATGACGTGATAGAACTGCGCCGTGGCGAAGTCCTGCTCGCTCCACGTCTTTCCTCCGTCAGCGGAGACGCTCCCGCCGCCATCATCCGCTTCGATCACGCGCTGATTGTCGTTCGGCGCGATCCAGAAGTCGTGCGAGTCGCCATGTGGAATACCGCGCACGGGACGGAACGTCTTTCCGCCGTCCGTCGACTTGTGGAAGTTGACGTTGCTGACGTAGACGATGTTCGTGTCCTTCGTGTCGGCGTAGATCTTCGTGTAATACCACGCGCGCTGCCGCAGCGAACGATCGGAGTTCATGCGCGCCCACGACGCGCCGCCGTCGTCCGAGCGATACACGCCACCGGAATCCGCTTCGATGATCGCGAAGACGCGATTGGCATTTGCACCGGACACGCTGATGCCGATGTTCCCGAAGATTCCCTCCGGCATGCCGCGGTTGTGGCTGATGTCGGTCCAGTGATCGCCACCGTCCGTTGATTTGAAGATTCCGCTGCCGCTGCCACCGGAGTTCAGCATCCACGGCGTGCGTCCCGCCTGCCAGAAGGCAGCGTAGAGCACGTTCGGATTCGTGGGATCCATCGCGAGATCGGACGCGCCGGTCGAATCGTTGCGGAAGAGAATCTTTTCCCAGTTCCTGCCGCCGTCCCTGCTGCGATAGATGCCGCGATCCGGCGTGGGCGCCCAGATGTTGCCCTGGGCGGCGACGTAGACGATGTCGGAATTGGTCGGATGCACGCGCACCTTCGAGATCTGGCGCGTGGCCCGAAGTCCGAGCGAGGTCCATGTCTTTCCCGCGTCGGTGGACTTCCACACGCCGTCGCCGTGAGAGACGTTGCCGCGCATCGGGAACTCGCCACCGCCGACATACACGATGTCAGGATTGGCCGGGTAGACCGCGACCGCCCCGATCGTTCCGCCGAAATACTTGTCGGTGACGGCCGCCCATGACTGTCCGCCATCGAGCGTCTTGAAGACGCCGCCGCCGACCGTCCCCATGTAGTACTCGTTGGGGCGCAGGGCGGAGCCGGCGACCGCCACCGACCGTCCGCCGCGGAAAGGACCCACTTCGCGCCAGCGGAGGGTGTTGATGGCCGCCGTGTCGAGCGGAGCGCCGCGCAGCTGCGCGGCTTGAATCGGGATGCTCGGCCGCGTGTCGTTAGCGGGAGCGGGAGTCATACGTTGGGCGCCGACATTGCCGAACGGCGCGAGGAGCACGCCGGCGAATGCGGCGCGTTGGAGATTGCGGTTCACGAGCAGAACACTCCGGGATAGCGTCAGGCTCCGAAGTAGTGCCTGCTACGGACCGTGCGCAAGGCCCGCACGACGACGGGCTGGCTCCCTGTGTGGGAGCCAGCCCGTGTTGATCCGCCGCGCCGCGACTTACTCTGTCGAGTCGGGGCGTGCCCTCATGCTCTCGCCATCCGGCTCGCAGACCTCGCTGCCGTCGGATCGCGTGGCGACGTGATAGCCCGAGCGACATTCGATGAGGTCGGCCGAACGCGCGCCGGGACGCATCGTCTTCGGGGCGGTCGTGGATTCGCTGCAGGCAGCGATTGCGACGGTTGCAGCAATGGCGAGAAGGATACGGAGACGCATACGACTACCTCGAGATGATTCGACCGACTCGCACGTGAGCGACACTCGGCGTCGCTCGCAATTTTGCTGCGCTTACGTGCCCAGATTGCCAAACGTGTGCCAAGAAGAATTCGTTGTCAGTGAGCAAGCTCACCAGTTAGTCGGCGATGAGGATGAGTCCTGCTCGGGAAACGTTCTCATCTGCTCGTCGATCAGTCGCACTTCGCGCGGGAGCCCCGCCGATGTCGCGACGTCGCGGGCATGTACGAGACAAACCCGGGCCGCGTTCGTTTCGTCACGACTTGCCGCCAGGGTCGCCAGCTCCATCAGACAGCGAACGCGAGCGTTCGGGATGTCGGCGATGGTAAACTGCCCGTACGCCGTGGTGATTCGCTCTTCGGCCTCGCTCGACAAGCCCAACGCGCCCAACGCGATACCGAGGTTCAACAGCGCCGCCGCGTGCATCTCGAGATCACCTGTTTGTCGAGCCGCCGTCACAGCGGCCTCGAGCGTCGCACGCGCGACGGCTGGAAA
>JAQBPV010000399.1 GCA_028287345.1 Gemmatimonadota bacterium | reverse complement strand
TCACTGGTCAGGTGCGCAATCCCTACGATCGCACGGGGACGAAGACGCCGGGTGGATCGAGCGCTGGTTCTGCGGTCAGCGTGGCGTGCGGCATCGCCTTCGCTGCGCTGGGCACCGATGACGGCGGATCCAATCGCATCCCGGCGCAGTTTACCGGCATCGTCGGAATGAAGCCGACATTCGGGTTGGTGCCGCGCACGGGAGTGATTCCGACATGGCCATACCTCGATACGCATGGTCCTCTCGCGCGGTTCGTCGCCGATGCGGCGCTGCTGCTGGACGTGATTGCAGGTCCCGACGCGTCAGATGGCCTCGCGTTGACCACTCCGTGGACGTGGGGCCGCCTTTCGGCATTGCGCGACGACGCGCTCGTCAATGCGCGGCTTGGGCTCGTGGAGGCGCACGTCCCTCGCGCGCAGATGAGCGCGGATGCGCTGATGGTGTTTGATCGCGCGATCGCCGACCTTCGCTCAGCCGGTGCAATCGTCGAGTCGTCCGAACCGACGGTGACACGAGCGAACGTGCGCGCGCTCTTCGCCGATGCCGCGAAGGCACGTGGTGATGTCGCCGTGAATCACAACTCGCCGGCGGCAACGGCGAATGCGCTGCTTCGCTATTTCGCCGGGCAGGGCGGTGGCGATGCGCGTCGGGACGTCGAACGTGGTCTGGCCGCGTTCCGCGCGTTTTATGACGTACTCCCGAAGGAGTGGAGCGAGATGGCGCTGCTCGTCGACCAGCCCTATGAGCGCGATCCAGCGAGTGTCTCGTTTGCGCGCTCGCGCGAGACTGTCGTCGCGCAGCTCGCCGAGACGTTCCGTGCGCAGCGGCTCGACGCGATGGTGTATCCGACGATGCCGTTCGCCGCACCGCGCGCCGTCGATCCCTGGCCGGACATTCGCACGGCGCTCGGATACGGCAACTGGCTTGGTCTTCCGGAGGTGTCGGTGCCATCCGGCATTGGCTCCGATGGAATGCCGACGGGAAATCTTTCATTCGTGGGACTGCCGGGCAGCGACGCGCGCTTGCTTGCACTCGCGCATGCGTACGAGCAGCGGTCGCGGCGGTTCGTCGCGCCACCGATCGACGCACGATAGTGTGCTCCTGGCCGGCACGTTTACGTTTCTACATCATCGAACAAGGGTGACGACATGACCGAGAAGCGTGAAGACGACTTGCAGCCGATCACCGACGCGGATGCCGCGTGGCTCATCGAGCGCGCGGCGCTGCTGGATGCGATGGAGGACGCGCACACGAATGTCGCACGGTTGCGCGAGGCCGCGCACGAGGCGGGCATCTCGCCTGCTGCGTTCGAGCGTGCACTCCAGGAAGTGCGAGTCGCGCACCCGGTCAACCGAAAGCGAGCGAGCAAGCTGAGTGAGATCACTCGTCGCATCTTCACGAACTTCCTGCCAGGCTGGCTGACGACGCTGATCGTTCCGCCTCTTCTCTTCAAGCCATCGACGTTCCTCGAGATCGGACCAGTGCAGGTTGGTCTCCTGACTATCGCCGCCGCGGCGGCAGTCACGGGGCATGCGTTGGCATCGTTCCTTCTTCGGAGTCGCACTGATACCCGCATGGCGGATCGCGTGAGCTTCGTCGTCGGCGCGCTCGTGCCGGTCGCATTCGTGGCGCTGCAGATCACGGGCGTGGTGGGGTCGCCTCTGCCATACGACAAGGTGGCGCTTATCTGGGCCGAACTTGCCGCGGCGCTCACGCTCATCGGGCTTGGGGGTGTACGGCTTTTCGAGCGTGGGCGCAGCGCGACGGGCGATGCAACAGCCGATGCCGCGACGAAAGCGACGAGCGAGCGCGAAGGACCGTGGTCGCGCTTCGGCCGCTTGGCAACGACACAGCAACTGCGGTGGCCGCGATTCATCACGCTGACGCCCGCAGGGTAGTTTGCTTACCCGCGTGCGCGAGGACGTGACGGAGATCACGCAGATCTCCCAGTAGAGAGCGCCTGCTGAGCAGAACGCGACCGGCGCCCATTCCAGATGGCGATGAAAGGGCGTACACTAATCCCGTCGCGTGACCTCGCGACGTTCGCCATTTGCGCTACAGCCGCCCTTTTTCTGGCGCATCGCCAGGAGAATCGTGAAGCCCACCGATCAATTCCTTTCCCGTCGCGACTTCGTCGCCGCCACTTCACTCGGCGCTGTTGCACTGTGGCGCGGTACTGCGCGCGCGCAGGTGTTGCCATCGCGAGCCGCCGATCCATTGATGTACGTCGGCAGCTACACGGAGAATGGCCGCCGCGACGGAATCTTCCTCGTGCGGATGAACTCTGCGACGGGAGCACTCCAGCAGGTTGGCGCAGTGGACGGCGGTCCCAACCCGTCGTACCTCACGATTCACCCGAATGGGCGCATGCTCTACGCGGTGAACGAGACGACCGAGACAGAGGGCAAGGCGAGTGGCGCGGTCAGCTCATACTCGATCGAGCCCGAGTCGGGTGCGTTGACGTTCTTCAACGAGCAGTTGTCACAGGGCGGCGCGCCGTGCTACGTGAGCACCGATCGAAAGGGTCGTGTCGCGTTCGTGGCGAACTACGTCAGCGGTACGCTGGCGATCCTGCCCGTAGCCAACGACGGCGGACTCGAGGCGGCGCCGCAGGTGGTGCAACACGTTGGAACGGGGCCAGTCACGTCGCGGCAGGAGAGTGCGCACGCGCACTGCGTCATACCGCATCCGAACAATCGCTTCGTCTTCGCGGCCGATCTCGGCGCCGATCGTGTGCTCGTCTACCGCTATGACGAGCAGGCGAACAGCCTGCAGCACGTGGAGCGGAGTGATGGCGCAATGCCGCCGGGCGCCGGTCCTCGTCATCTCGTCTTTCATCCCACCATGCCGTTCGTGTTCGTCGCGAACGAGTTGAACTCCACTGTCGGCGTGCTGCGTTGCGACGCGGACACCGGCGCGCTGTCGCTCGCGCGCACGGCATCGACACTTCCGGCACGGTGGTCGGGCAACAATTTTCCCGCCGATATCCACGTCTCGCCGGACGGCCGCTTTCTCTACGTCTCCAATCGTGGCCACAACAGCATCGCGGTGTTCTCCATCGCCCCACAGACCGCGGCGCTCGCGCAGATCCAGGTGATTTCCACGGGCGGCGACTGGCCCCGCAACTTCACGCTCGATCCCACCGGGCGCTGGCTGCTCGCGGCGAATCAGCGGTCGGGCACGGTGATCGTGTTCTCGCGCAATTCGACGAGCGGACTACTGACGGCGTCGTCGCACCGCATCGAGTTGCCGAGTCCTTCGTGCCTCCGCTTCCAATCGGCTACTTAGCCGCGAACCACTAGCGCGGCGCGCCCATCCGCCTACTTGCGATGAACAGCGCCACACCGACGACCACGGCAATCGCACCGTAGACGGCCCACTGCATCTGCCCGGTCATGAAGCTGCCGGGGAGCACGTTGATCCCCTGGAGGATCCACACGATTCCGACGAGGATCAGCAGGATGCCAAGTATCTTCGCAGCGATCGTCATGTGTGTCTCCAGGTGTCCGTGTCGGTCCAAGGTAAGGGACGGACAGCAGAGGGTCGAGCGTTCAGCCTCGGCGCGATGATGCGGTGCGACGTCGTCCATCGCGCCGGGCTTTGAACGACGAACGATGTTGCTACGGCTGCTTGTTGCTCAGCAGGACGATCGCGGCTCCGCCGTTCGCGTTGACTCCGAATCGATTCTGCGCATCGCTCGGGTCGAGGTAGCGAACCTCATAGAGGAGGTCGGTCCGCAGCGAGGCCAGTTCGCTAAGGGGCCGCAGCGGGCCGAAGTCCATCGAGAACTGCACCTGTCCCGCGCTTCCATTGGAAAAACTCTGCTGGCCACTCGTGCGAAAGAACGATGGCCGGAGGTAACGGATCGCCTTGAGCGCATCCATGCTCGCGATTACTGGCGAGTCCAGTTCTGCCTTGCTGATGACGTTCGGGTTTCCTCGCGGAACAGCTTCGGCCGATGGCGCCGAACGCGCGCAAGCAGATGCAGCAATGAGGACTAGTGCAGCGAGACAGCCTCGGAAAGTGATCATGGCGCACCTCGAGTGCGAAAGGGCCGAACCGAACGGAAACTGCGCAGCAATCTTCAGCCCCACAAGAGGTTGCTGCAAGAGTGCGGCCCACACGGCTGTCGGCGCGAGTATTTATCGTCAGCGCAAAACCATCAATCCGATTGCAACTCGTGCCCGACACCGCGCGCCTCCGGCTCCACGCACAAGGCATTGCGCACCCGACGCATGCCTCCCCAGAAGCGATCGTCACGCACCTTGGCGCCGTGCAGGCGCAGGACTATCAGGGAGCCCTGTGGTCCATCGCGCTGCGCATTGCAGGTGCGACGCGCGGCGACGTCGAGCGCGCGATCGCTGATCAGACGATCATCCGCACCTGGCCGATGCGCGGTACGCTGCATTTCGTCCCCGCCGTCGACGCGCGCTGGATGCTCGAGTTGATGACGCCACGGATCATGAAGGGCGCAGAGGGACGACATCGCCAGCTGGAACTGGATGAGCCGACGTTTCGGCGCAGTCGCTCACTCATCGCGAGGGCGCTTACACGAGAGCCAGTCCTCACACGATCGGCGTTGTTCGCTGCGCTCGAGGCGGGACGAATTCCGACGACAGGACAGCGCGGCATTCACATCCTGCAACGGCTCTGCATGGAACGAATGCTCTGCTACGGTCCACATTCGGAGAAGCAACCCACGTTCGTGCTGTTCGATCAGTGGATTCCCAACTCGAAAATTCTCGACCACGAAGAGGCACTGCGCACCATCGCGGAACGTTTTTTCGCGAGTCACGGTCCAGCAACGATCCGCGACTTCGTGTGGTGGACGGGACTGACGGTTGCAGACGCAAAACGCGCCCTCAACTCTGCGCAGCCGTCGCTCGAACGGATGGTCGTCGATGGCACCGAGATGTGGATGTCGAACGCGCTGATTCCGATGAACGCCGAACAGCCGCGCGCGCACCTGCTGCCTGGCTTCGACGAGTTCATACTTGGCTACAGGGATCGCAGCGCAGCACTGGCACCACGCCATGCTGAGCGCGTCGTGCCCGGCGGGAACGGCATGTTTCTCTCGACGCTGGTGCTCGACGGACAGGTGTGCGGCACATGGCGCCGGACGACGCGCGCGAAATCCGTGGAGATCGAAGCGTCGCCCTTCGGTCGGCTCAAGGCCGCGGACAAAAAGGAGTTCGCCGGTTCGGTAGAGCGCTTCGCGAGCTTTGTCGGCGCCCCGGTGAACCTCACCTGGTCAAGCTGATCTCAACGCGGGAAGATTGCCGGCTCGCATGCCTTCGTCGGCGTGGTGCCGGGCTCAGTGTCTCGTCTTCGCAGCCTACGGTATCATGACGTCAAACCGTTCTCCTTTCGTCGAAGACGTCCGCAATGCTGAGGGTGAGAGGAGCCGCTGCGCCGTTGGGATGCCACTCCAGTTCACCGCGGGTTACGACATCCTGCCGATCTCGGCGCACCGAAGTGATGGTTCGCTGTTCTTCATCGACCATCCAGTATTCTTCCACGCCGACCTCCATATAGAGGCTGCGCTTCTGGATCTGGTCGCGCCGCCGCGTACTCGGCGAGTGAATCTCGACGACGAGGATCGGCATGGGCGCGTTGTCCCATGTGGGATCGGGATTCGCGTTCGGCTGCCGCACCATGAGATCTGGCTCTACCTCCGACCCCTCGAAGCGCATGACCGCCTGCGGTCGATAGACGTAGCCGAGCTTCTCGCTCTCGACGTACGCGAAGAGCAAATGTGAGAGACGAGCCCCAATCGTCTCGTGCGGGTCGGTCGGCGGCGGCGTCACGAACAACTCCCCGCGAACGAGCTCGTACCTGTTGCCGTCGTCGGGAAGGCTGTGCACCTCCTCAAGCGTCCACTGCTTCGTTGTGGTAGCCATGAGCATTGCACACCAGTCCTTGGCGACTTGTGAACCGTGGGCATGCGCCAAGGATTGCATGCGCGCGTTGGTGTTCCGGCACCAAGCCATTGCACCGCCAACCATACCGCTGCGCCGAGCGTACGCTCGGCGGACGCGCCGAGTCAAGAGCGACTACGCTCGCTCGGCAACGCTCCGCCAGAAGGCTGGGAGGTATCGCGCGCGGAGCAGACCTCTCGCCGTGTCGCGATCGCTCAATGACTCGACCATCTCGTGCAGCGTGACGCCGCCGACTGCTGCAGGCGTGACATCGATCTCGTCGCCGGCGCCGACGTCGCCCTCCTCGATCACGCGCAGGTATGCGCCCATGCGCTCCGCCGCTTGAAAGCGCTTCGGGAAGCGAACGTCGCCCATGCGGATGCCGAGCTTGAAGCAGGGAAGCCGAGGCTGCGCGATCTCGAGTAGCGCCGAACCAACGCGCCACCGGTCGCCGAGCATCGCGTGCGTGAGGTCGAGTCCTTCGACGGTGAGGTTCTCTCCGAACGTGCCCGCGGGCATCGCGATGCCCAACTCATGCTGCCAGAAGTCGTAGTCCTCGCGCGCATAGGCGTACACGGCCTTGTCCGGGCCGCCATGGACGGTTCGGTCAGCCTGGTCGTCGCCGGCGAAGTTGACGCCGCGAAGAGCGATGCGCCCCGCCACCGGGTACTTCCAGATCGCGGTGGTCACGAGGCGGCCTTGCCACTCGATCTCGCGGATGTCTCCGACGTTGAGCGAGACGACGCGAGGCGAGCCTGAGCCGGTTTCTGCGGTTCTTGCGCGTTCCATGTAGAGGAATTCACGCTACCTGGAGATCGCAATGTCAATCCGCAGCACGTTCGCTCGATTCAGCGCCGCCGCGATGTTGGTGCTGGTCTGTGCTCATACATCGTTTGCCCAGCGTATCGAGCCAATGGCGGCGTCGTCGCGCTTTCTGTCGACAGACGTCACTTCGCGGCAGCCAGTTCAGGGCGAAACGACGAAGGGGCCTTTTCTCACGTGGGGTGGTGTGATCGGGGGCGCTGTCGGCGGCAGCGCTGGCCTCTTCGGTGGGCTGCTTGCGGGTGCGATGTTGGCGCACACCGGCACATGCGCGGGCGAAGACTGCTCACTTGGGGCGGCCCTCGTCGGCGCCGGAGTGGGCGAGGTGCTCGGACTGGCCACGGGAGCGCACATCGGCTCGGCCGGTCGAGGAAACCTCGCCCTCGCCATACTGGCGTCCACGGCAATCGGTGCGGCTGGCATCTATGCCGCGGGCCAGGCCGGGGGCTCTGCGCCCGGCGTCGTGTTGGCCATACCCGTGATGCAGCTCGCCGCCGTGCTCGTCATCGAACGGTGAAGATCAGCTCACCAATGGAATCCGAATCTCGGTGCGCAGCTCGTTCTTCGGCACTGTCATCGGCGTGTTGAGATAGACCTCATAGCTCGGTGCGTCGCCGTTGATGCGTCGCCCACTCGAAGGCAGCCATTCACCCATCAGCCGTGCCCACGCGTCGCCGAGTTGCTCGTATGGCCCTACGTGGACGGTGGAGGCATAGGCGCCGGCCGGCACGTGATGCTCCGTGAGCCCGGCGGGCAGCGTCGCATTGGGGGGCACGGTGATGCCCGCGTCGGAGCGAAGCTGGTCAGCCGGCGTGGAGTCGGGGTCGTCGTAGAACAGTGCGACCATTTCCGTATCCGGCGGCTGGATGAGCCCTGCGCGACCGGCGATCTGCCCGAGGCGTTCGAAGGCTTCGTTGATCTGCAGGTACGGTCCAATGTGTCGAACGGCGGCGACGCGAAGCGCGGGAAGGTTCTTGATCTCGACGTCCATGGAGCGACCTCCGAAGTCTCGTGGGATGAATCGTGGGATAGAGCCCTGCGCGTCGTAATGCACGCCGCAGGGTGCTGCGAGCTCGATGCGCGGATGCTTGCGCTGACGAAATCCAGTGGGTGACGTGGCGTAGCTCGCGCGGAACGCGCGCGTGAACGCTTCGTGGGTGTCGTAGCCGGCGTCGAAGGCAATCGACGTCACTGACTGGTCACTGTGCGCGAGCCGGTGGGCCGCGCGCTCCATGCGCAGGCGACGGATCAGCTCGAGGGGCGTTTCCCCGACGATGCCGCGAAAGACGCGATGGAAGTGATACGGCGACAAGCAGGCCTCGGCCGCGAGGCGGTCGAGTGCCACGGCCTCATCGAGGTGCGCAGCGGCATGTTCGATGACACGTTGCGCGGCCTGCACGTAGAACGATCGTGTGTCCGATTTCATGTCGCGAATCTATCGCGACCGCTCGACGGGTCGCTTGACGCTGTTTG
>JAQBPV010000396.1 GCA_028287345.1 Gemmatimonadota bacterium | reverse complement strand
CGATCGGCCGAACCTGAGCTGGACGTCGAGCGCCACGTACACGCGCAATCGCAATCTCGTCGAGAGCCTGTCGATTCAGGACTTCCAGTCGGCTGGTGGATATCCCAATCGCATTCGCGCGGGCGAGCCGGCGGGCGTGTTCTACGGATCGTATGCCGCGCGCAACTGTGTCACCGGCGCGCTGCTGCTCGACTCGCTCGGCCGCTATCGGCGCAGCAACCAGGCGGTGGACATGGGCGCCACCATCGCCGCTCGGGAGGCTCTCAGCGGTGGCAACTGCAACGACTCGCTCAACAAGGTCATCGGCGATCCGAACCCCAAGTGGATGGGGTCGTTCTTCAATGAGGTCACGCTTGGGAAGAAGCTGCGGTTGCGCGCATTGCTCGACGGTGTCTTCGGAAACAAGATCATGAACCTCTCGACCCGCGCGCAGAACGCCGGCATCGCGAGCAACTCCAAGGAGTACGAGCGCGAGCTGCTGCCCTACGGCGATCCGCGGAAGCTCCCGCCAGGATTCAATGCGCGGACGCAGGGAATCTTCGAATACTGGGTCGAGGACGGCACGTTCGTGAAACTTCGCGAGCTCTCCGCGTCGTACACCATCGATGCGGCACCAATCCTTCGTGTCTTCCGCGAGGGAGTCGACGTCACCGTCTCGGGCCGCAACCTGTGGACGCACACGAACTACAGCGGCTACGATCCCGAGATCAATCTCTTCGGCACGAATGCTGGAGGACGAGAGTCCGTGCAGACGACAGCCGCCGATCGCGGCTTCGACTTCGGTGGCTATCCCATTCCGCGCGTCTGGTCGATCAGCGCGCGATTCACCTACTGAGACGAGACCCAGCCATGCACAGACTGAAGCAGTGTGCGGTCGTTCTCGCCGCGGTAGCACTCGGAGCGTGCGATCTCGATCTGCAGAATCCCAATGCGCCAACCGACTCGCAGGTTACCACGAGCGTCGATGGCGTGATCGCTCTCGCGACCGGTTTGCAGGGTCGCTTCGCGACGTCGTACAGCAACTACGCGTACACCGCCGGGCTCGTGACCGACGAGTTCGCGTCCACCACCGCAGCGCTCATCTCGATCAGTGACGCTGAACAGGGCGCCGTGCCGTCGGGGACGGCGATCGCCGACAACGTGTTCAACTCGGTGTATCGCACGGTGCGCACCGCGGACGACCTGCTGGTCGGATCCGACGCGCTCAGCACGCAGATCGAGCCGGGTACACGTAGCGGCCTTCGCGCGCTTGCGTTCGCGCTCAAGGCCGAGGCACTCGGCGAAGCCCTGCAGTCGTATCAGAAGATTCCGGTCGTGACATTCGGCGTCGTTGCACCGGTGTACGTCGGCCGCGCCGAAGCGCTCGTCGTGGTGCGCGCGCTGCTCGACTCTGCGGCGAATACCATCGCGGCGACGGCGCCGAGTGCGTTCTTCAACAGCAGCATCCTGACGCCGGGTGTGAACCTGCCGAACACGGTGCAGATCTTCCGTGCGCGATATGCGAGAATGGCGAAGGACGACGCTGCATCGCTCGCGGCGGCCAACCTCGTTGCGCGGTCGGGACCCGCAGCGTTGTCGGTGCTCACCTTCCCCGCGCCGGCAGTGAATCCGTATGCCGCCGTTACTGGCGGAACACAGGGCATCGGCCCACGTCGGCAATATCGCCTGTCGATGCTGCCACAGGATCAGCGCTTCTCGTATTTCGTCGCGCCATCCACGACTGCCATCGGACGCATCGGAGCACTGCTCGACAACTTTAGCCGGTACGCCAGTCCGCAGGCGAATCTTCCGGTCTACCTTCCCGACGAGGCACTGTTGATCAAGGCAGAAGCGTTGGCCAATCAAGGCCAGCTCGCGCCGGCGCAGGCCGCACTCGACTCCGTTCGCACCGATTGCACCGGTGGCCGAGGGATCGATGATCCCAAGGCGTGTTTGCCGCCACTTGCGTCGCAGCTCACCCAGGCCGAGCTGTTGACCGAGATCTACCTCCAGCGCCGGTACGAGTTGTTCGGCACCGGCCTCCGTTGGGAGGATGTGCGACGTCGCAGCGCCATCCGTGGTCCGACGGCGGCGCCGGCGGTGCCGGTAGATGGACAGCGCTGTTGGCTGCCGTATGCCCTCGGCGATCGGAATGCGAATCCCAACGCGACCTTTGCTGCACTCCCCGATCCCGTGGAGCCGGCAGCGTTTCCTGCCGGTTGCCCCACCACATGAGGCCGCGCGACATGATTTTCTATTCGAAGCGTTTCGTGCGCGGCGCGGTGCTTGGCGCTCTGGCGTCGATTACGATCGCCTGCGGCACCAAGGAAGCGCCCGATCCGTTGGCGCCATCCGGTCCGACGGGGCGCGTGCGGTTCGTGAACGTCATCACGGACAATCGCGGCGCGGTGAATGCGATCCTCGAAGGTGTGCCGTTCGGCGTGAGTCTCGCGTACACACAAAGCGCGCCGATCACACTCGCCGCTCCATCGACGGCTCCGTATGCCGCTGTTCTCGCCGGAGGTCGGACGTTCGTGGTCAAGCGCACCGCTGATACGACGTCAACCGTGGCGTCGCTGCCGTTCACGTCAATCGCCAATCAGGATCAGACGGTGTATGCCGTCGGTGGCGCGAACAGCACGGCGGTTACGGGACTCGTCACCGATGACGTCAACACCCTCGTCGCGGCGGGGCAGAGTCGCATCCGGTTCGTTCAACTCAGTCCAACAGCGGGTGCGGTGGATGTCTTCATCACGGCCGCGGGCGCCGACCTCGCCACTGCGACGCCGACGTTCAGCAGCGTGGCGTACCGTGGAGCATCGGCGTATGTAATCCTGGCGGCCGGCACGTATCAGCTGCGCGTCGTGCCGGCAGGAACGGCGCCGGTGAATCGCGCCGCGAGTGTGTCGATCAATCTCGCCAGTCAGGTGCTGGCGAGTGGCAATGCGCGGACGATCGTCGCGGCCGACAATACGAGTGGCGGTGCGCCGCTGCGGTTGTTCGTGTTGACTGATCAATAGGAAAAGCTTTCATCGCTCTTTCAAACGCGCTCGGCGCGCCGCGGCCGATACGAATGGAACGGTTTGGACTGATTGAAAGATCCGTAAAATCCGCTCCCTTCGGTTTTCATGGAAGGAGCATGGCGCACTGACGTTTCCGGCCCTTCGTTGTCCAACCCAGGTGCACGCATCGTCGCGCACTAGCGGGCATCTGTGTCGTCCAGAGCACAGCAAGGGTCTTTGTCATGAT
>JAQBPV010000392.1 GCA_028287345.1 Gemmatimonadota bacterium | reverse complement strand
ACGCGATGATTCCGATCATCACCGTGCTCGGACTCGACTTCGGTGCGTATCTGACGGGAAGCATCCTCACCGAGACCATCTTCTCCTGGCCCGGACTTGGTCGCTACGTCGTCAACGCCATCGCGCGGCGCGACCTGCCAGCCATTCAGGGATCGGTGCTCTTTCTCAGCGCCGTGTTCGTGCTCGTGAATCTCATCACCGATGTCGCATACGCGAAGGCGGATCCACGCGTCACGTACTCATGAGTGATCTCGACGCCTATCAACAGGGCGCGACCCGTACGATCAACGCTGCGTTGAGTGATGATCAACGCTTGCTCGACGCCGCAGCTGGACTCGCCGAGGAAGCCGGCGAAGTGCTCGGCCACGTGCGCAAGCATGTCATGCAGGGACGCGCGCTCGACCGCGACGCCGTGGTCGACGAGCTCGGTGACGCACTCTGGTGTCTGGCGATTGCCGCGCACGCGTTTGGAATTCCGCTCTCCGAAGTAGCGCGTGTAAACGAGGAGAAGCTGCGCGCGCGGCACCCACGCGGGTTCGACGCCGCAACACGCTAGCGCTCTTCACACGCAGCGGTACCTTTGCGTCGGGGGAGTCATTCTGGTGACGAGCAAGTAGCCAACTGCACCGCATCACACAACAGAGGATCCCATGTTCAACAAGCGAGTCTATTTTTCCGCCGTCCTCGTCACCGCGATGGCATGCGCGAGTGGCTCTGCAGCGGGCGATCCCGGCACGGCGGCTGGCGCGGGCCGCAACGCGGACGTCATCAGCGCCGCCGAGCTCGCGGATCCCGCGATCGCCAGCGGCGACGCGCTCGAAGCCGTGCAGCGCCTGCGTCCGCGCTTCCTCATGACACGTGGCGCCATCAGCGCTAAGAACAGCTCCGCGGGCAGCACGCACGTCTCCGTCGACGGCGGGCCGCTGCTCACGGTCGATGCGCTCAGCCGCCTTCGTCCCAGCCAGATCGCGGAGATCCGCTATCTGAGCGCAAGCGACGCCGCGCAGCGCTTCGGCACGAATGCCGCGAGCGGCGGAGTTATCCTGGTGAAGAGCAAATAGCGGCGCGGCGCGGATACAAGGACACAACTGCCTAAATGCGGATTGAAGCCGCGGAACCCGGCGGATTTTCGCTGATACGCGGAACCACTTTGCGGTTGTGTAGTATCGGCGTAAATCCGCGCTGTTGTCCGCGGCAGTTATCCGTGTCAGGCAGTTATGTGGTTCCGCATCCAGGAGGTTCCGGCCCTCAATCGTCCTTCTGCCCGAAGATGGCCATGTTCGACGAGTGGCCCGGCGCGACCTTCTTCTCCGGATAGATCCAGTGCACCGCCTGATTCACGGCGGTCGCCGCCTCGCCGAATCCGCACGCGATGAGCTTCAGCTTTCCCGGATACGCCGTGACATCACCGGCCGCCCAGATGCCCGCGCGGCCGGTTTCCATCAGCTGATTCACGACGATCTCGTCCTTCTGCAGCGTCAGCCCCCACTCGGCGATCGGGCCGATGTCGCTCACGAAGCCGAGCATCGGCAGCACGACGTCCGCCTCGATCTCCGTCGTCGTCTTTGCCTTCACATCGCGCAGGATGATGTGTGTGAACCGCTCGCCTTCGTCGCGGCACAGCACGTCGCCGATCTCGTGAAAGGTGAACATCGCGGCGCGCCCGGCCTTCACGTCGGCATCGAACTGCGACACCGTCGCGCCATGAGCGCGGAAGCGATCGCTCCGATGCACAAGCGACACGTGCGTCGCCACGCCACCCAGTTGCGTCGCCCAGTCGAACGCCGAGTCGCCGCCGCCGATGATCACCACGCGCTGGCCAGCGAACTCCTTCGGATCCGTCACGACATCGTAGATCCCCTTTCCATACCACGGCTCGGCGCAGACCTGCGGAAGTCGCCGGGGTGAAAAGGCGCCGATGCCCGCCGCGATGAGAATCGCGCGCGATGCAAACTCGCCCTTGTCGGTATGCAGGACGAACAGCCCATCCCGCTCCTCGAGCGACGTCACGCGCTGGCCCAGGTGCACGGGCTGCTGGAATTGCGCGGCCTGTTCTGCGAGCGACTTCACCAGGTCCTTCGCGAGGACCTTCGGATAGCCGGCGACGTCGAAGATGTACTTCTCGGGATACAGGGCGGCGAGTTGTCCGCCGAGCTCGGGCAGTGCGTCGACGATCTGCGCCGTTGCGCCACGCATGCCGGCGTAGAAGAGCGCGAAGAGCCCGGTGGGTCCGCCGCCGATGATTGTGATGTCCTTTGTCTCGTGCATTTCGTGAATCTAGGGGCGGCGGGCGCTTCGCGCGCGCCTTATGGGGTGGCTGGCGCTTCGCGCCGGCCTTACGGGGCGGGCCGCTACGCGGCCCTTATGGCAACGACAAAACCCGCAACGACCCAACGCCGTTCCCACGAGCGAGGCGCTGAGCGCCGATGCGCCCCCGTAAGCGAGCGCGAGCGAGCGCCCCATAAGCTTAGAGAGCCGACGCGAAGCGACGGCTCATGCGCCCCATAAGCTTGGCGCGGAGCGCCAAGCGCCCCGAGCGCCCCTATATTCAGCCCAAATGAAGATCTACACAAAGACGGGCGACACCGGCCAAACTGGATTGTTTGGCGGAGGGCGCGTCCCGAAAGACGACATCCGCGTCGAAGCCTACGGCGACGTCGACGAGCTCAACGCCGTCCTCGGCATGGCCCGGTGCATCGAGATGATGCCCCGCATCGACGAGGTGCTCGTGCCCATCCAGCGAGACCTGTTCGCCATCGGCGCACTCCTCGCCACTCCCGATCGGGAGAAGATGGCGCAACACCTCGAGAAGGCCCGCATCGACGAGGGACGCATCACGGAGCTCGAGCGCGCCATCGACGACGGCGAGCAGGAGCTCGAGCCGCTGCGCGCCTTCATCATTCCGGGCGGTACCCCCAAGGCAGCTGCGCTCCACGTCGCGCGCACCGTGTGTCGCCGGGCCGAGCGGCACGTCGTTCGGCTCCAGCACGAGGTGGAGCTGCCCGCGCTCGCCGTCATCTACCTCAATCGCCTTTCCGATCTCCTCTTTACCCTCGCCCGCCTGGCCAACCGGCGCGCGGGTGCGGGCGAGGTCACCTGGTAGCATGACGTCCGCCGTGAATGACGGGCGGAGCCGCATCATTGATGCGGGACCATATGAAGTCCGCATCTCGTCCGGACTTCGGTCGGAGTTCGCGTCGATCATCGCGACCGTGGCACCGGCTCACAGCTACGCCGTCATCACCGATGACAACGTCGGACCTCTCCATGCCGGGCCGCTCATGGCTGCGCTGGCGACACATGGTCGCGCGTCGCTGCACGTCATGCCGGCCGGCGAAGCGCACAAGACGCGCGACACCTGGGCGCGCCTCACCGACGATCTCCTCGCCGCCGGATGTGGCCGCGACACCACCGTAGTCGCACTCGGCGGGGGCGTCGTTGGCGATCTTGCGGGGTTCGTCGCCGCGACGTTCATGCGTGGCATTCCCTTCGTCCAGGTGCCGACGTCGCTCCTCGCGATGATCGACGCTTCCGTCGGCGGCAAGACAGGGGTCGATACAGCGGCCGGCAAGAATCTCGTCGGCGCCTTTCATGCGCCCGCGGTCGTTCTCGCCGACGTCGAGCTGTTGGCCACCCTGCCCGTCGAGCACCGGCGCGCGGGGTTGGCTGAGGCCATCAAGCACGGTGTCATCACCGACGCAGGCCACTTCGCGGAATTGAGCGAAACATTGCCTGACCTTCTGGCCGGTCAGCCCGCAGCCACGCTCGCAGCTGTTGCGCGAAGCGTGGAGATCAAGTCCTCTGTCGTGAAGACCGACGTCCGCGAGCACGGCCTCAGGAAAACCCTCAACTTCGGGCACACCATTGGACACGCCATCGAACACGCGAGCGGCTACGCGCTGCTCCACGGCGAATGCGTGGCCATCGGCATGGTGCTCGAGGCTCGGCTTGCCGAGCGGTTGGGTATCGCTGAAGAGGGTACTGCCGATCGGATCGCGCGCGTGCTGAAGCGCGCGCAGCTGCCCGTGGCGCGCCCTGAGTCGCTCAGCGCCGAGCAGATCGTCGCCGCCACGCGTCTCGACAAGAAGGCGCGGAGCGGAAGCGCGGAGTATGCGCTGCCCGCGCGCATCGGTGAGATGGCCAACGCGGAGTCGGGTTGGTCGATCGCGGTTGCGGATGCCGCTGTGCTCGAGGCGCTCGCGTGAGCATCGCCCAACCGCCCGTCACTCCGCCGTGGAGTGTGCCCGCGGTTCCGCAGCACGCCATTCCGTCGCCACGCACGCCGTCGCGGACCAATCGCGGCGATCGGCGGCGTCGGTCGCTCCTTGGTGCGACGATGCTGGCGCTTGTCGTTTCGGCCGGCGTCGCCGCAACGGTACTGCGCGTTGGCGATGAACCCATCGTTCTCGCAAAGCCGACGGCGTTCGAGCCGACGGTTGTCTACGCGGATCTCCGTCTGGACGGAGCGTTGGTGCGAGGAGCCGCGTCGGACTGGGCACTGCATCGCGACACGCCGCTTCGCTTGGGCGATCCGGTGCCGGTGAAGCTCACGGCGTACTGCCTGCAGGGCCTGACACGGCGCGACCGCTATGTGCGTCAGGGGATCGTCGCCTCCGACCCGAAGATGTTTCCGCTGGCTCGCTACCTCGAGATCTATGTCGGCCGAAAGTACTTCGGCCGCTTCCTGATCGACGACACAGGCGGGAAGATCAAGGGGAATCGTCTCGACATCTGGACGCCGACGTGCTCGGAGGCTCGGCGCTTTGGCGTTCGGATGGGCACGGCTGTCTTGGTGCCGCGGCCGCGCGGAGCGGACAAGGACACGTTGATGACCGGGCGGCTTGGCGGACCAGGGCGCGGCTAGGCGTGAGGCGCGGACGCCGATGCGGCGTGCGGCGCGGCGTGACGCGATTCGTGCAGCGGCGCCGGGACGATTCGAACTCGCCAACGTAGGCCAGTACCGCGCGAACTACTGCGTCTCGAGACGAGCCTATCAATCGCCTTCTCCGAGAAGCCGGTAGTGAAGAAGGCCGCCGTACGCCGTCCGAATCGCCGCACGCATCACGCCTCCACTCCGCGCGTCGCGCCGTACGCCGCATCGGCCGTTGCGCCGCACGCCCCACACCGCACGCGAGGGTTGGGCGTACTCCTTGCTCTCTCATGAGTCGACCTCATCATCGGACGCGACTCATGTCCTCATTCGGCACATACCTCATCGGCTTCATCATCCTGATCATCGGATTGGGAGTTGCCGCCTTTCTCCTCAACATCCCGACCATGTGGATCGCGGTCGGTGTCATCGTTCTGCTCGGGATCGGCATCCTGATGGCCACTGGCCGAACCAAGATGAAGGACCCGCCGTCGACCTGACGTGTTGGCAAGCAATTGTGGGCGCGCTGAGGTATCCAGCGCGCCCACTTACGTTTAGCTCGTCTTTCGATCAAAAGCATCGAATCCGGACGGTCATTACGACCGAATCGCTCGGAAAATCTGCACCATTTATTTGAGTAACCGTCAACCTGCTGTCATTACAGCAGTTAGGGGCATCACAAATATGTTGGAGGGGTCATTCTGGCAAACTCCCTGTTGACGGGTTTTTCCCCCGACATTATTCTGGCCGTCCTGCTGACTCACGCGGGCGCTCGGCTCTGTGCAGCCGGAGACGCCCGACCACCTTCCGGCACAGGTAAGGGGCGTGTATGGAGCAAGCGACCGAGACCAGGTCCAAGGGTTATTTCCGTTCGTCCCCATCCACAGCTTTCGATCAATACCTCCAGGACATACAAAAGCTGCCACTGATCAGTGATGCAGCCGAAGAGCGCCGCCTCGCGCGGCTCGCACAGAAGGGTGATGAAGCTGCCGCTGAGCGGCTCGTCACGGCGAATCTTCGATTCGTCATCTCCTACGTGAAGAAGTACCAGGGCCACGGCCTCGACCTCAGTGAGCTGGTCGCCATCGGCAACGAGGGGCTCCTCAAGGCGGTTCGCAAGTTCGATCCCGATCAAGGCGTCAAGTTCATCTCCTACGCCGTGTGGTGGGTCCGACAGGCTGTCCTCAAGGCACTCGCCGAACAGACGCGCAGCGTCCGAATCCCGCTCAACCAGAATTCGCAGCTCATTCGTCTCGCCCGCGCCGAGACGATCCTCGCCCAGGTCCTCAAGCGCGACCCGACTGAAAACGAGATCTCACGACTCCTCGAGGAAACCCCCGAGGCGGTGCGCGCGGCGAAGCAGATGTCGTCCACCGAAGTGTCGCTCGACGCTCCCATCGACCGCTCCGATCGTGAAGCGTCGACGCTCGGTGAGCGGTTCGCCGGCGTCGATGGCTCCGAGATCGAGGACACCACGGACTACAAGCTCATGAAGGAATTCATCGAGCGGGTCTTCCGGAAATACCTCACGCCGCGCGAGCGGAAGATCCTGTTCCTCTACTACGGCCTCGACGAGAGCGGCGAGCCGATGACGCTCGAGAAGATCGGCGCCCTCATGGGCGTCACCCGCGAGCGCATCCGGCAGATTCGCGAGCGCGCGTTCGAGAAGCTCCGCGAGTCGCCCGACGGTCGTGCCCTCGCCGGTTTCTGGCAGGCGGCCTGACGAAAGCGTAGCACACCACGGAAACATCGAGCGAGGCGGAGACGAGAGTCTCCGCCTCGCTTTTGTTCATTCCATGGAGGTTCAGAAAGATCGTGTTTCTGCCGATGGTCAGTATAGATGTCGAACCCGCCGGCTGTCCGCAAACGCGATCGCACCACCCTTCCTCTCCTCCTTCTTCTCGCCTTCGTCGTCGGGGGCGGAGTCTTCCTGCGCGTGCGCTACCTCCAGCGCGAGATGCTTTCGCGCTGGCACGTCGCGCTCGACGGTGGCGTGATCACCACCCAGGCGACGGTCGACGAATGGGTCACGGAACGGAAAGGCGACGCTGAGGCCCTCGCGGCGAGCGTGGCACTGCACGCGAACTTGACTGCGAGCAGCGGCAACTCAGCAGGGCCGTTCACGCAGGTGCTTACACCTGTGGCTCGACGTGGAAAATTCATCGGTATCTGGGTCCTCGATGCCGACCACCGTGTGCTTGCACAGTGGTCTACCGACTCGCTCCGCGCGGAGGAGCGTGCCGTCGCCCGCGCCGCCCGCGAGGCCAACGGGGTCCGGCACTCTGCCGTTATTCCGCTCGGTCCGCATGCGGCATTCCTGTCGTTCGGCGTGCCGGTTCCTCGAAGCGTGAAGTCTGCCGCGAACGTCCGTCCGCCAGCCCTGATCGTCCTTCGGACCGACGTGGTCGCAGCATTCTCGCCGTGGGCGAAAGGTCGGCCGAACGCCGCCATGAGCCTGCTGTCCACGCCCACTCCCGACGGTGCCGTCGTCATCACGGCCTGCCCCGAGCAGGCCATACCGGTGTGCATCGCCCACGAAGGCCCGTTGCGCGGGGACTCGCCATCCGCACTCGCGCTCGCGGGCGTCGACACCTTCGGCGTGTTCTCGAGCTTCGACGGCTATCCCATCCTTGCGGCGACGCGCTTCGACCCCCTGCTCGGCTGGGGGATCGTGCGTCGCGTGCGCTTCACCGATGCCGTCGTCCCGCTGTACACGGAGATGGCGATCGAAGGCGCCTTCCTCGCCGTGCTCCTCGCGTTGGCCGCCGTCGCAGCCTATGCCTACAACCGCACCGTGCGCGTGCGGCGGCTATCCGCGCAACGTGAAGCGGCCGGCCGCCTCGCCGTCGTCCTCGATGCCTCCACCGATGGCATCATCTCGCTCGACGAAAACTTCACGATCAGGATGGTGAACGGAGCCGTCGAGCGACTGCTCGGATACTCGCGCGAATCCATGGTCGGCCGTTCGGTCTTCACGCTCTTCGCCGAACGCTGGCATGCGCCGCTCACCGAGAGTCTACGCGCTTTCACGCGCTCTGGCCGGCCGCAGGCTCCCCTGGCGGATACGGAACGATGCGTCGCGATCTGCGCCGACGGCCGACATGTGCTCGTCGACGCGCGCGTGGGCCACGCCTTGATCGAAGGGCTGCCGCTCTACGTCATGGGCCTGCGTGACGTTTCCGAGCGCGCACGCACGGAGTTGTTCCGTCAGGGACAGCGGCAAGTGCTCGAGCTGATTGCGACGGGCGCACCGCCGCACGAGACAATGACACAGCTCGTCGGCGTGCTGCAGGCAGAGGCGTCGCAGCTGCAGTGCGCGGTCTACGTGCTCGACGAGGAATGGCAGACCGCGCGGATCGTCTCCGCGCCCTCGCTGTCCCCGGAGTTCAAGGCCGCTTTTGCGGAGATCGTCATCGGGCCGGGCTCGAGAGGTGGCGTGGTGTCGCACGCGATCTATCGTGGCGAGACCGTTTTGTCTCCCGACGTCGCGACCGATCCGCTCTGGGATGATCAGGGCGCATTCGCGGTGGCGCACGGCATTCGAGGTGCATGGGCGATTCCCTTGCGCGCGGCGGACGGGCGAATCATCGGTGCACTCGCCTGCTTCTACGACGAAGCCCGCCCCGCCACACCTCGCGAGCGGGAGCTGGCGCGGGCGGCTGTGCACCTGGCGAGCATCGCACTTTCCAGCGCGCACGACGCGGCCTCGCTCCGAGCATCGGAGGCCAGCTTTCGCTCGTTCGTCGAGAACGCGCCTGCGGCGATCTTCCGGGAGACGCGACGGGGCATGCTCGTCTCCACCAACCCCGCGATGGTTGCGCTCCTGGGCTATTCGAACCCGACGAGCCTGGCACAGGCGGCGAGTGTGGACCAACTCTATCACGACCCCGACGCACGGGCGCGACTACTCGTTGCCCTCGAGACGGACGACGTCGTGCGAGGGCTCGAGGTGGAGTGGCGCCGCGCCGACGGATCGCTGGTCACGGTGCGGCTGAGCGCCCACGCGTATCGGGACGACCGCGGCGAGGTGTGGCTCTGGGAGGGCTATGCCGAGGACGTGACATCGCTGCGAGCGACGGAGAGTGCGCTGAGGCAGAGCGAGCGGCTCGCCGCGGTCGGTCAGCTCATCAGCGGCGTGGCGCACGAGCTGAACAATCCGCTCTCGTCCATCATGCACTTCGCGGAGGACCTGCTCGCCGACGACCGCAGCCCGGCCGACTCCGAGGCGTTGAGCGTGATTCGCGATCAGGCGCGGCGCTCGCGTGCGATCGTCCGCGACCTGCTCTCGTTCGTCAGCCAGCGCGACGTTGCGGCCGAACCACTGGTGCTGGGCGAGGTGGTCGCGACGACGGCCCGCGCCCTGCGACGTCCTCTCGAGGCGCTTGGCGTGTCGTTCGATGTCGCTGGTGGAGAGACCAATTTCGTCGTGCTGGCCGATCGGAGCGGGTTGGAACAGATCGTGACGAACCTGGTGATGAACGCGGCGCAAGCGGCTGGGCAGGGCGGGCGCGTGTGGATCGCGGCCAGCTCGAGCGAGCAGGGTTGCGCGCTGACCGTCGAAGATTCTGGCAAGGGCATTCCGGATGACGTGCTTCCGCGCATATTCGATCCATTCTTCACCACGAAGCCGACGGGCGAAGGGACAGGTCTCGGTCTCTCGGTCACGCTCGGGATCGTCGAGCAGTTCGGGGGGCGGATCGCCGTCGACCCGAAGGTTGCTGGGCGGGGCGCGCGCTTCACGGTGTATCTGCCCTGCATCGACTCGAGGATCATGAGCACTCACGAGACCGATGGACAAGCAAACCACGGCACAGCCGCGGCCGGGAAGGCGACGGCTGCGTCCGAGTCGACGCCGGCGACGCCCGAGGGCGTCGAAGTGCCAAAGCTCGCGCTGATCATCGACGACGAGCCGACGATTCGCACCGCGCTGCGCCGGTATTTCACGCGACGAGGCTGGACGGTGGAAGAGGCGGCGGATGGTGCGGCCGGCCTGGCGCTCATCGAGAGCCACGGCGCTCGGTTCGGGATCATCATCTCCGATCTCCGCATGCCGGGCTTCTCCGGCATCGAGCTGCACGACCGGCTGGCCATCGATCATCCCGAGATGTTGCGTCGCTTCGTCTTCAGCACCGGCGACGTGGCGTCGGGCGAGGCGGCGAGCTTCGTACAGCGCACCACCTGCCCCGTGCTCCAGAAGCCTTTCGAGCTCCGCATGCTGGACTCGATCATCGCGAAGGTGACGCAGGGCGCGCCCGCGGAGCGGGTGATAACTTAAGAGGCAGGCCTCGACGGCGTCGTCGGCGCGCGCGGCCTGCATTCACGCCGCGCTCCCTGCATGGTCGACCGCAGCCGCCACACACCCGTCTTCATCGATTACACCGGCAACCGCTGGCGTCGCATCAGGCGCGCAGCGCTCGCCGTAGGTGTGGTCACCACCGTCCTCGCGCTGGTGCTGGTCGGCACACTGATCCTCTCGCCGCCCATTCCGCCCGAGCTCCCCCTCGCGACGGCCAACAACCTGCCGATCGCGCGCGCCACCACCGGAAAGCCGGGCGCGTTCACCAAGGTGGACCGGCTGCGCACCGCGTACCGTCGCAAGCTCGCCGCGACGATGAAGAAGTACGGCAATCCCGCGTCACGGAATCCTTCGATCATTCCGGCCGGGAATATCGGCACCGGCGGCCGTCCTCCGCGGAGCGATGCGATCGTCGCGGGCTTCTTCGTCAACTGGGCCGACAACTCGTTCGCGTCGTTGACGCGCAACTTCGACAAGCTCGATTGGGTCATCGGCGAATGGGGCTTCTTCCCGCGAGACGCCGACACGCTGCAGCTGCGCATCAAGCCGCAGGTGGTGGAGCTGTTCAAGAACCGGCCGATCGAGACGCGTCCGTCGCTCTTCCTGATGATCACCAACTACACGGTCGATCCAGGCAAGGACTCTGCGACGGGGAAGTTCGATCCCGAAGTGGTTCGCCGATTCCTCGGCAATCCAGTCGCGCGCGCAAACGCGATCAGGCAACTGCGCGAAGCGGTGACCACATACGGTCTTGCGGGCACGACACTCGACCTCGAGAACTTCGATCCCGCGCTGCAGTCGCAGGTGCTCTCGTTCGCGCACGAGCTGCACGACGCGATGCACGCGATGGGCAAGCTCGCGACGCAGGCGATCGCCGTCGGCGATCCTGATGCGTACATCCAGCACGCCGGCGCGATCAACGACAAGCTGTTCCCGATGATCTTCGACGAACACTGGGCGAGAGGCGATCCCGGTCCCATCGCGAGCCAGGGTTTCTACGTCACGCAGGCCGAGCGGTTCGCTCGCCTGGTGCCGCCGTCGAAGCTCATCCTGATGGTCGGCGCGCAGGGCTACGACTGGAATGACGCCGAGGCCGTGGCGCGACACCAGGCAGAAGGCTTCGACTTTCAGGAAGTCATGCGCGCCGCGCGCGGACCGCTGCAGCCCAGGCCGCGGTTCGATCCAGTGTCGATGAATCCGTACATGCAGTGGACGTCGCCGGATTCCACCGATCACGTGCTGTGGTATCTCGACGCCGTGACCGCATACAACGAGATGCGCGTCGGCCACGCGCTCGGCGTCGCCGGCCATGCGATCTGGCATCTCGGCGGCGAAGATCCGTCGCTGTGGAACGTGGTCACCGCGGAAGGCGCGCTGCTGTCGGCTGACAGCTTGAAGACGATGCGGCCGAGCTATGACGCGGAGTTCGACGGCACGGGTGAGATCCTGCAGGTCAGTCTCTTTCCCTCCGACGGCAGCCGCAACATCCAGCTCGATCCGAAGTCGGGCTACATCACCAACGAGACGCTGGTGAAGGTGCCGGTGCCGTACGTCGTCGCGCGCACGGGCGGCCAACCGCGCAACCGCCATCGCGTCGCACTCACCTTCGACGACGGACCCGACCCACGCTGGACGCCGCCGATTCTGGACACGCTGCGCTCGCGCGGCGTGAAGGCGACGTTCTTCGTCGTGGGACAAAACGTCGATACGCATCAGCGGCTGCTGCAGCGCATCTACAACGAAGGGCACGAGATCGGGAATCACACGTATACGCATCCCAATCTCGCGCTCACGAAGGAGCGCCGCAGCCGCATCGAACTGGATGCCACGGCGTCGCTCGTCGAGGCGGTGCTCAACCGGCGCATCGCGTTCTTCCGCCCACCGTACTTCGGAGACGCCGAGCCGTCCACGGATGCGGAGTTGATTTCAGTCGGCATCGCGTCGCGGCGCAACTACTGGACGATCGGACTCCACGTCGACGCGGAAGACTGGAAGGAGCTGCCGAGGGACTCGATCATCAAGCTCGTGCTCGAGCGTCGCGCGTTGCCCAACGACATCAACGCGCTGGCGCAGGACTCGGCGCGCAACGTCGTGCTGCTACACGACTCGGGTGGAGATCGGCGCAATACAGTCGCGGCCATTGGCCCGCTCATCGATTCACTTCGCGCGCGCGGCGACACGATCGTGCTCGTGAGCGAGCTCGCGGGCATCACGCGCGAGGATGCGATGCCGCCGCTGCCGCCATCGAGCGAAGCAACGCGCTTGATACGACAGGCTGGCTTCCTGTTGCTCGGTGTCAGCGAGACATCGCTGTTCTGGGTGTTCAGCGTCGCCGTGGTGCTCGGCATCGCGCGACTGCTCGTCATCGGTTTGTTGGCGATCGTGCAGCGGCTCGGGCAGCATCAAGTCCGCGGCGCGCCGGTGACGTACACGCCCGGCGTGAGCGTCATCGTCCCCGCATTCAACGAAGAGAAGGTCATCGTTCAGACGATCACGTCGTTGCTGCACCAGAAGTTCAAAGGTGATCTGGAGATCGTCGTCGTCGACGACGGGTCGGCGGACGATACCGCGGTGATCTGCGAGGAGGCGTACGGCAGCCATCCGCAGGTGACGGTGTATCGCAAGGAGAACGGCGGCAAGGCGAGCGCGCTCAACTACGGCATCGCGCGAGCGCGACATGAGATCGTCATCGGGCTCGATGCGGATACGGTGTTCGATGATGACACCGTCGCGGAGCTCGTTCAGCCGCTGAAGGATCCAAGGGTTGCTGCCGTCGCCGGCAACGCGAAGGTCGGCAACCGGATCAATCTCGTGACACGGTGGCAGGCGCTCGAATACGTCACGAGCCAGAATCTCGACCGTCGCGCGTTCTCACTGCTCGACTGCATTACGGTCGTCCCCGGCGCAGTGGGTGCCTGGAGACGAGCCGTCGTGCTCGAGGTGGGTGGGTTTCAGGAGGACACGCTCGCCGAAGATCAGGACCTCACGCTCGAGATGCGTCGCGCGGGCTATTCGGTCGCGTATGCGGACGGCGCCGTCGCGTATACGGAGGCGCCAGACACGCTGCGCGGTCTCGCGAAGCAGCGGTTCCGCTGGTCGTTCGGCACGCTGCAGTGTGCGTGGAAGCATCGCGACGCTTTCTTCCGCCGGAAGTACGGATCGCTCGGCTGGATCGCGTTGCCCAACGTCTTCCTGTTCCAGCTCCTGCTACCGGCGATCTCGCCCATCGCCGACTTCATGTTTCTCTACAGTATCGTGTCGGTGTACATCAATGCCGGCAACCACATGGTCGACGACCGGCTGACGTATGCGCTCGGCGACCTGGAGAAGGTATTCGCGTACTACGCGGTGTTCCTGCTGGTCGACTGGTTGGCGGCGGTTCTTGCGTTCCTGATGGAACCGGAGGAAGACAAGCAGCTGACGTGGCTGATCTTTTTGCAGCGCTTCGCGTATCGGCAAGTGATGTACTGGGTCGTCGTGCGGTCATTTGCGGCGGCGTTGAGCGGACGTCTCGTTGGTTGGGGCAAGCTCGACCGCAAGGCCACGGTGGAGATTCCGGAGCACCCGACCGCTCGCACTTTTCTCGAGTGGCTTGCCGGAGTGCGGCGCCGCGTTTCGCAGGGCGATCTCCGATGACCAAGATGACCGGCAAGATCCCCGCGCTCGTGAACAGCGAATCGGGCACGGCAGATGCGGCGCGCGCAGCGCTTAACGGCAACGACGCCTTCGAGCTACAGGAGGTGCCGCCCGAGAAACTCGAGGCTGCCCTGCGCGACCTGGTGGAGAACGAGGTGCCGCGTCTGCTCGTCGCCGGAGGCGACGGCACAATCGCGACGGCTGCGTCGGCGTTGCTGGAGACGGACATTGAGCTCGCCATCCTGCCTGGTGGCACGCTCAACCACTTCGCCACCGATCTCAAGATTCCCACGAAGCCTGACGACGCGCTTGCGCTGGCGGTTGTCGGCACGCCGAGGGCGGTGGATGTCGGCATCGTGAACGAGCGCGTCTTCCTCAACACGAGCAGCGCCGGGTCCTACGTGCATTTCGTGCGCGTTCGCGAGTATCTCGAGCCGCGCATGGGCTATCGGATCGCCTCATTCATCGCGGCCCTGCGCGTGCTCTTTACGTTCAGGAACATCTCGGTAGAGTTCGAGGTGGATGGTCGCCGACAGAGTTACGTGACGCCGATCGTCTTCATCGGCGCGGGCGAGCGGGAGCTCAAGCGGCCACTCCTCGGCAAGCGCGTGCCGGGCGGACAGCGCGGGCTGCACGTGATGATCGTGAAGGGACGCACGCGCGCGCGACTGATGGCCATCGGGCTCAATGCGGTTGCGCGTGGCGTGGATACCTCGGCGCGCACGCCGGAGCTGGACAGCTTCATCGTGGATCACTGCACCATCACGCTGCGCCATGAGGGACGCATTGCCGTTGACGGAGAGCTCGTGTCGGTGGGCAAGGTCCTCGAATACAACCTCAAGCGTGACGCCATCCAGGTGATATGCCCCTGAACCCCACGCTCGTTCCAAAGTTGGCAGCGCTCGTCGGTGAGAAGCGCGTGCTCGTGCGGCCCGGCGAGTTGCGCACGTACGAATCGGATGGCCTGCCCGGCTATCATGTCACGCCGTCTGTCGCCGTTTTTCCGGGCACGCGTGACGAGACGATCGCCGTGGTGCGACTGCTCGCGGAAACGAAGACGGCGTTCGTGGCGCGCGGGGCTGGAACGGGTTTGTCGGGCGGCGCACTCGCCGATGACGTCGTTCTCCTCGGCCTGCATCGGCTGAAGCGCATCATCTCCATCGACGCCGACAACGCGCGCGCCGTCGTCGAGCCAGGTGTGGTGAACGCGTCGCTTACCGCCGCGGCGACACCGTTCGGGCTGCACTACGCGCCCGATCCGTCGAGCCAGACGGCATGTACAATCGGCGGCAACGTCGCAGAGAACGCGGGTGGTCCGCACTGCCTCAAGTACGGCGTGACGTTGAATCACGTCCTCGCGCTGACGGTGATTCTTCCCAACGGCGAAATCGTGCAGCTCGGCAATGCGGAAGGTGAAGACGCCGGCATCGACGTCCTCGGCGCATTCATCGGTTCCGAAGGCTGCTTCGGTGTCGTGCTCGACGCCACGGTGCGCCTCGAGCGCAATCCGCAGTCGATTCGTACGCTGCTCGCCGACTTCCATTCGATCGATGGCGCGGCGCACGCCGTATCGGCGATCATCGCGTCGGGCATCGTCGCCGCTGCGCTCGAGATGATGGATGCCGCGACGATTCAGGCCGTCGAGGCGTCCATCTACGCTGCCGGCTATCCGACCGACGCTGCAGCGATTCTGCTGATCGAGCTCGATGGTGCAGCCGCCGGCCTCGACGTCGACGTCGAGCGCGTAGCCGGCTTCTGTCGCGATGCGGGCGCGCGCGCGGTGCGCATCGCCACTGATCCGGCGGATCGCGCGCGGCTGTGGCAGGGTCGCAAGAAGGCATTCGGCGCGATGGGGCGCGTGTCGTCTCACCTCGTGGTGCAGGACGCCGTGGTACCACGCACGAAGCTACCGGCGATGCTCGCGGAGATTCAACGGATCGGCGCGCACTACCGCGTGCACGTCTGCAACGTGTTCCATGCCGGCGACGGCAACCTGCATCCGAACATCGGCTACAACGCCAACGATCCTGACGAGTCCGCGCGTGTCCACTCGGCGATGACCGAGATCATGCAGGCGTGCATCGACGCCGGCGGCACGATCACAGGCGAGCACGGAGTGGGGCTGGACAAGCTTCCGTATATGGAAGCGCTGTTCACGCCGGGCACGCTCGGCGCCATGGTCGCGCTGCGCGACGTCTTCGATCCGGACCATCGCTCGAATCCGGGGAAGGTCGTGCCGGTGCACAGCTGTCGAGAATGGCATGCTGCGCCCGCCGCGCGAGCGGGAGCTGCGCGCGCGTGAGCGAGCAGCATGTTACGCCGGAAGTCGCACTGGTCGTCGACCGCATTCGCGAGGCGAGGGCACTCGGCACTCCACTTCGCGTGGTCGGTGCGGGCACGTGGCTCGACGCTGGCCTGCGGTGTGATGCATCGCAGCCGCTCGAGATCGGCCCGTTGCAGGGCATCACACGCTATGAGCCTGGCGACCTCACATTGACGGCGCGTGCCGGCACGTCACTCGCCGATATCGCG
The DNA here is from genome assembly GCA_028287345.1 of Gemmatimonadota bacterium. Classification (GTDB taxonomy): domain Bacteria; phylum Gemmatimonadota; class Gemmatimonadetes; order Gemmatimonadales; family Gemmatimonadaceae; genus AG11. Next base: position 723 of record JAQBPV010000392.1, on the reverse strand, counting down.
CTTGCGACGAACGCCGAAGGCCAGTGGCTCACGCTCGATGCACATGGGTCGCCGACAGGCACGCTTGGCGCAACGGTCGCAACGGCGTCGTCCGGTCCATTGGCGTCCGCGTACGGCACGCCGCGCGATCATGTGCTCGGCTGCGAGTTCGTCAGCGGCACGGGTGACGTGGTGCGCGCCGGTGGACGCGTCGTGAAGAATGTCGCCGGCTTCGATCTCACGCGTCTCGTCACGGGAGCGTGGGGCACACTCGGCGCTCTCACCGAAATCACCGTACGACTGCGTGCGCGGCCCGAGGTGGATCGCACGCTGGCGATTGAAGTCGAGAGTGCGGGCGCTTCCTGGAGCTGGCTCCGGCAGAGCGAGTACACGCCACTCGCCGCCGAGCTGGTCTCGCCAGCGCTGGCGTCGCGGCTGTCGCTGACTGGTGCGCGTCTGCTCGTTCGCATTGGGGGCAACGCGGCGTTCGTACGCGCGGCGGGTGATGCCGCCGCGTCACTCGGCGTAACTACATCGCTGGAGGCAGACACGTGGAATACTTTTTCGAGCGTGGAACCGCCGGGCGCGATGACGTTGCGCGTCAGTGCACTTCCTTCGCGCATCGGTGAGCTGTGGCCACATGCTGTCGACTTTGCGGAGCGAAGCGGCGGGTACGCTCATGCGAGTGTGTCGCGCGGCGTCGTACGCTGTGTGCTGCCTGCAACCGACGACAGCGATCATCTC
>JAQBPV010000129.1 GCA_028287345.1 Gemmatimonadota bacterium | reverse complement strand
GATCGGCGTCCAGTCGCGCGTGCGCCGACTCCACCGGCGCGGCGTGCGCTGTTGCGCGCGTTCGTACACGCGCCGGCGCGCCTGTAAGCGGGCGAGATCACGGCCGGCGTGCCGGTCGGCCGGCGTGACGAAACGAATCGCACTGTGTAGATGCTGCGTGTTGTACCACGCGACAAAGCCCGTGACCCAGGCGTGCGCCGCGGGCAGATCGGCGAAGGGCTGCCGGGGATACATCGGCACGTACTTGAGCGTGCGGAAGAGCGCCTCCGAAAAGGCATTGTCATTGCTGACGCCTGGGCGACTGAAGGACGGCAGCACACCAAGGCGCTGTAACGTGCAGAGCATGGTGGCGCCTTTCATCGGACTGCCATTGTCCGCGTGCAGGACGATGCCGCCGCCGGCGACGTGTTCCGCGGCGCAGGTGGCCACGAAGAGGGCCGCGGCCGCCTCACTGGATTCCTCCCGATGCACGGCCCAGCCGACGATCTTGCGACTCCAGACGTCGAGCATGAGGTAGAGGTACAGATAGACGCCGCGCACGGGCGTGCGCAGGTAGGTGATGTCCCAACTCCAGACCTGGTTCGCGCCCGTCGCCACGTGCGCGCGCGGCGGGCGTCGCACCGGTGCCTTCGCGCGACCGCGGTGGTGCAGGAGCTGTTCCTCGCGGAGGAGGCGATAGCAGGTCGACTCCGAGGCGAGATACCGACCGGCATCCGCCAGGTGTGGCACGATTTGATGCGGGGACCGATCGCGATAGGCCGGTGAGGTGAGCACGGTGAGCACCGCCGCACGCTCACGCAGCGTGAGGGCATGCGCCGGCTGGCGATACGGCCCATGGCGCGCATCCGCGCTGGGGTCGGCCCGCCACCGTTCGACCGTGCGGACACTGAGCCCGAGGGTCCGACACGCCGCGCCACGTCGCGCGCCGTCGGCCACCGCGACGTCGATCCACTCGCAGACCATTACTCGCTCGGTGACGGCATGGTGTCGTCCGCGTCCCCCCAGATCGCTTGGGCTTTTTTTTTCAGCACAATGAGCGCGGCGGTTTCCGCGAGCGCGGCATCCTTCCGCTGCAGCTCCCGCTCGAGCGCCTGAATGCGGCGCGCCGCGTCCGAATCGCCGGGCCGTCGCACGGTGTCACTGAGGGCGGCCTCGGCCACGCCGCGCCACGCCACGAGATCCGTTTCGAAGATCCCCTCGTGGCGGAGCAACGCCCCGAGCTCCGCGTCGCTGAGCCCACGAGCCGCGATCACGACGCGCAGCTTCTCGGCGCCGGTCCATTGCTTTTTCTTCTTCGGGTCGCGGGCCATGCGATCCACAGTAGTGGCGTCCCGCAGCCATCGCGAGAGTATCGTCTGGCCAATGCCCGTTTCCCGCCCCAACGCCGTGGCACTGATCGCTGATGGGCCGATCAAGCGTCGAAGCATCCGCTCTTTCACCGCCGCACTGTAACGCGTCATCTCGACCAACTCCATGCACCCCAGCTTCGTATCCCGATGACCGCGTACTGAACTGCGGTCATGCGACAACTATCCTCACACAGGGGGCTTCAGCCGAGTGACGTTCCGTTCGAGGCTATAGGCTGCGGCTGCAGCTTCGTACCTAAGGCTGAGAGCTGCAGGCTGATGGTTCTGCAGTTCGGCGTGCTACGTCGCCCCGCCAACTGCGACCGAGTACTGCGCACCGTATAGCGCCCGCAGATCCAACTTTCTCACCTTCCCGGTCGCCGTCCGCGGCAGCGACTCGGCGAACACCACCGCGTCCGGGACCCACCACTTCGCGAAGCTCTCGGCGAGGAATGCGCGCAACCCCTCCGGATCCTGACCACAGTTCGCACGCAGAACCACGACAGCCAGCGGACGCTCCACCCACTGCGCATGCGGCACCGCGATCACAGCCGCCTCGGCAACATGCGGATGGCCCATCAGGCAGTTCTCCAGCAGCACGGAGCTGATCCACTCCCCGCCCGACTTCACGAGATCCTTGCAGCGGTCCTGAATGATCAGCTCCGCGTTCGGGCCGATCGTCACGATGTCGCCCGTCCGGAACCAGCCGTCGGCAGTGAATGCCTCGTCGGCATCGCGGCCGTGATACGCCGCGGCGACCCACGGGCCCCGCACTTCCAATTCACCCATCGTGACGCCGTCCCAGGGCACGAGGCCGTCGTCGCCGCGTGCGCGAATCTCGACGAGGGGCAGCGGCTGGCCAGCCGTTGCGCGATAGCGTTGCCGTTCTGCCGGTGCCCACATCTCGCTGCCTGGCCGATCCCAGCTCAGCGACGCGACCGGCGACGTCTCCGTCATTCCCCAGCCCTGCAGGACGATGATGCCATGCCGCTCCTCGAACGAACGGATCATCGCCTCCGGCACGGCAGACCCGCCGACCGTCATGTGACGCAGCGCCGAGAGATCGTATTCGCCCGCATGTGCGTCGAGGAAGTCGAGAACAGCGAACCAGATCGTCGGAACGCCGCATGTGACGGTGACGCGCTCGCCGGCGATCAGCTCGACGAGGCTCTGCGCATCGAGAAATCGGCCCGGCAGCACCTGCTTTGCCCCGACGAGGGCCGCCGAGTACGGGACGCCCCATGCGTTGGCGTGGAACATGGGGACGACAGGCAGTGCGACGTCCATGGTCGAGAGCCCGACACAATCCGGGATGATGGTCCCCATGGAATGCAGCACGAGCGAGCGATGCGAGTAGACGACACCCTTCGGCTTCCCGGTGGTCCCCGACGTGTAGCACATCGCGGCGGCTTCACGCTCGTCGTCGAGGTCGGGAAACGGCTCGGGCTCGGCAGAGGCGAGAAGGGTTTCGTAGTCGAGGGTGCCTTCCGGAGCTACGCCATTCTCCGTCATCACGATGATGTGTTCGAATGGCGCCCGGCGCGCGAACTTCTCGAACACCGGCCAGAGCACTTCGTCGACGATCGCGGCGCGGTCGCCGGCGTCGTTGGCGATGTAGGCGAGGTCGTCGGCGTGGAGACGCAGGTTGAGCGTGTGCAGCACGAATCCCGTCGCCGGGAGGCCGAAATAGGCCTCGAGGTGGCGCTGGTGGTTCCACGCGAAGGTCGCCACGCGGTCCCCGCGCTCGAGGCCGAGCCCGCGCAGTGCGGCGCCGAGTCGTCGGGCGCGCTCGAGGCAGTCGCGGTAGGTGTAGCGATGCAGCGACCGGTCTGCCCGTCGGCTGACGATTTCACGATTGCCATGCAGGCGTTCGGCATGGCGCAGCAGGGCAGACAGCGTCAACGGCGAGTCCATCATCAGACCACGCACGGGAGCCTCCTCGAGGGGGGAGGCTAGTGTGCACCCAAGTCGTGCGGGTGTAAATGGCCCTGCCAAGGCCCCTTGTGTCTGGCTGGCCACGAAAGCCTCTTTTGGTGCGTCGAAAACGAGACGTCTTCCTGATCTTCACGCGAGGACCATGACCCTCTTCATCCCGGTAAATCCATGACGGCGATTCGCACGCGTCTGTCGACGATGATGTTCTTGCAGTACTTCGTGTGGGGCTCCTGGTTCGTCACGATGGGGACGTACCTCGGCCAGACGCTGCACTTCACCGACACGCAGATCGGCAGCGCCTACGGCGCCATGGCCATCGCGGCGATCATCTCGCCCTTCTTCATGGGCATCGTGGCGGACCGGTTCTTCTCGAGCGAGAAGCTGCTCGCGCTGCTGCACATCGTCGGCGGCGTGGTGATGTACTTCCTCTCGACGCAGACGACGTGGAGCGGTTTCTATCCGCTGCTGCTGTTGTACGCGCTGTGCTTCATGCCGACGCTGTCGCTCACGAATTCGATCTCGTTTCACAACGTCGTCGATGCGACGCGCGACTTCCCGATCATCCGCGTGCTTGGCACCATCGGCTGGATCGTGGCCGGCATCATCGTCGGCAAGGTGCTGCATGCCGACGCCCTCGCGACGCCGATGCGCATCGCCGCTGGCGCGTCGATCGTGTTGGGGTTGTTCTCGCTGATGTTGCCACACACGCCGCCGAAGGCCGCGGGCGCTCCATTCAGTGTGCGTGATGCGCTGGGGCTCGACGCGCTGCAACTGCTCAAGAATCCGTCGTTCTTCACGTTCGTGCTCGGCTCGTTCCTGCTCTGCATTCCGCTGCAGTTCTACTATGCGTTCACGAATCCCTTCCTGAACGAGATCAAGGCGCCGGAGCCGGCATTCATCCAGACGTTCGGCCAGATGTCGGAGATCGGCTTCATGCTCCTGTTGCCCTTTGCGCTACGGCGTTTCGGCATCAAGGGGATCATGCTCGTCGGCATGCTCGCGTGGTCGCTGCGCTACTTCGCGTTCGGCAACGGCAACGCCGGCTCAGGCATGTGGCTCATCTACGCCGGCATCCTGCTGCACGGCATCTGCTACGACTTCTTTTTCGTCGCCGGCCAGATCTATACCGACCAGCAGGCGGGTCCGAAGATTCGCGCTGCCGCACAGGGCTTCATCAATTTCGTCACCAACGGTGTTGGGTATCTCATCGGCGCGTGGGTGTCGGGTGTGGTGGTGAACAAGTACGCGACCACTGGCGCCGACGGCGTGGCGACGCACGACTGGACGAAGATCTGGCAGGTGCCGGCCATCGGTGCCGCGGTGATCTTCGTCATCTTTGCGGTGTTGTTTCGACCGAAGATCGAAGTGAAGGCCGCGTAGCAGCTCGTCGTCGCACTGAGCATCCCTGAACCCTGCGTGCAAATCTCTCTCCCTAGTCACCAAAGACGCGATAAGACTCCACCTCATTCAGGGTGACAGTCTCAGGGGGTATGGCACAGCGGTCCTTGATTCCATCGAGAAACGCCTGGAACTCGGGCAGCTCGCGGAGTGCATTCCCATCGCCCTCGATGGACACGAGATGCACGAAGCTCACACCGTCGTCGAGCTTGAAGACCGCATAGCGCACGCTCGGCGGCCGTTGGCGCTCGAGCGCCCCGAACACCTCGCTGATGTACTTGACGTTTTCATCGGCGCGATCCGGCTTCACCGTGTATCGGACCATGCGCTTGGACACTTGTGCCATTTGGAGATTCTCCAGAGTCGGGTGATGAAGAGGTATTTCTCCTTCTCTCATTCCTTTCGTCGGATCTCGATGGTCGAAAGGATACGTCGCCTGCGACGTATCCTTTTGGGTGCCTCCATTCGTCATCAGGTGAGGGCTGTCGTGACAGGTGTGGCGACGGACCTGTTTCGTTCTCCGGTTCAGCGAGCCAATGGAATCGACCCACTCCGACACCACCGCCGAGTTACAGGCATCGCTTCAGGACACGCGACGCCGCTTTCTCGCCGTGGTAGACAGCATGCGTCCGCGGCTGCATCGCTTCTGCTCGCGGATGTGCGGCTCGGTGCTCGACGGCGAGGACGTCGTGCAGGAGACACTCGCACAGGCGTTCTACTATCTCCCGTCATTGAAGGACGAGAGTCGCCTCGAGCCGTGGATGTTTCGCATCGCTCATCATAAGTGTGTCGACTTCCTGCGCCAGGCACGTCGGGAACGAGAGGATACTGTGCCCTATGAGGATGAACATGCGCCCATCGTGGCGCCCGACGACAGCGACGTCGACGACGAACCCGTGAGCGACGCCCTTCTGACGATGGTCGGCGTGTTGCCACCGAAGGAGCGCGCCTGCATCCTGCTGAAGGACGTGTTAGGCTATCCGCTGGCCGAGGTGGCACGGATCGTCGATTCGACGGTTGGCGGTACGAAGTCGGCGCTGCATCGCGGCCGCACCAAGTTGCGTGAGCTGCAACAGATGCCCACGCGCTCCGAGCTCGATCGAGAGCAGCGACGCCTCTTGATGTCGTACGTCGAGTGCTTCAACGATCGGGACTGGGATGGATTGCGGCGATTGATTCGCTCCGATGCCACACTGGAGATCGTCGGCGCGACCTCCGATTCGGCCGAGAACCTCGTCGGCACGTACTTCGGCAACTACACCGCGCTCGCGTGGGAGTGGAAGCTCTCCCTCGCATCCGTGGATGGCGAAGACATGATCGTCCACTGGAGACGGGAGAACGGTGCGTGGCTCGCGCACACGGCGGTGCGTCTCTGGTGGGCGGAGGGGCGAGTCGTGCGCATCAGGGACTACGTGCACGTGGACTATCTGCTCGCGGACACGCTCACGACAGAGCTGCCATCACCCGCCTGATCTCGTCCGCACTGGCCACGACACGCTCGTAGTCGTTCGGCGCCTGTGGTCGCGCGAGGGTGACGTTGCCGCGCCTGTGCGTCATCGCGCTCTCGACGCGTACGGCGGCGCGCAGGTGCACTTGACGTACACCACTCTCGCGGACGACATCAGCGACGTTCGATGCCGTGATCGAACCACCGGCGAGGATGGTCATGGCGTCGCCCGCGAGATGTACCATGGCCCTTAGTGCAGCGGCCCCTTCCAGTGCACTCGCCGCACCTCCAGAGGTGAGCACGCGGTCAACTCCGACCGACAGCAAGGCATCCATCGCCGCACCTTGATCGCGCGCGAAGTCGAACGCTCGGTGAAAGGTCACCTGCATCGGTCGCGCAGCGTCGATCAAGGCGCGTGTCGTCTCCATGTCGACGTCGCCAATCGACGTGAGCGCGCCGATCACGACGCCATCTGCGCCGAATGACCTGGCCAACGCGATGTCGCGGAGCATGACGTCGCGCTCGTCGGCGGAGTACAGGAAATCGCCGGTGCGTGGCCTGATGAGAACGAACAGCGGGATCTTCACACGCTCGCGCACTGCGCCAATCAGGCCAGCACTCGGTGTCACGCCGCCCTGCAACAGCTCACCGCACAGCTCGAGTCTGCCCGCTCCGCCGCGCTCTGCTTCGACTGCTGCATCGATCGCGTCGACGCATGCTTCGATGAGCACCGTCATAGCAGAGCAAGAAGCGGCTCGATCGCTCCACCAGCTTTCGCGTTCGAGATCAGATTCCGTGATTCTTTTGATTCCGTGATTCCAGCCTTCTTTTCTGATGTTGCCTTGACACTGTCGTTGCGTGCCCGTCCGGCGGGCGTTTCAGGGACAGCAACAGCAACTGACTGACTAGAATCACGGAATTGGAGGAATAAGGGGAATGACTGCGTTGACTGCAGACTCCTCCAGTTCCTCACTTGTTGTGAACCACAGTGGCTCAACGACCCTGCTTCGGCGGTTTCCATTCGCCGCGCGCGACAGCCGGCTTGAACTTGTCGAGCCCGCGCGGCGGGAAGTCGAGCGTCTTCCCCTCCTCCGCGCTCTTGTACGCGGTCATCAGCATCTGCATGACTTCGACGCCATCGTCGAGTGTGAGCAACGGCTTCTCCTTGCCGAGAAAGCAGCGCACGAAATGGCGGTCCTCGGCCTCATAGCCGTACGCCATCGGTTCGTTCGCGACGACTGGCATCAACCCCGTCTCGGCATTCTGCTTCTCGACGAGGTCCTCGCCCACCTTTCCCTTCACGGCGCGCGAGAAGAACAGCTTCAGTCCCGCATCGAGACTGTTCCACGACATCGAGTACTCCGGCCCGAGCAACTCGGCGGAGAGTCTGAGACCCGCGCCGACGAAGCTCCACGACGTACTCGCCTCGCCGAGCACGGTGAAACCGTCATTGGTCTCGAACTCCACGGTCATGCTGGCGAAATCCTCACTCGGCGTCTTCGTGTAGTTCACGCCCATGGTCTTCGACAGCTGCTTGGCGTACTCGGGCCGCGACCACTTGAGCGACGCAATGTGCGCGGAGATGCGCTTTGGCTTCACGGTCGCGAGCGATTCACCCGGCTTGGTGAGCAGATGTCGCACGACGAGGACCGAGTGGCACATCATGTCGTTGAGCACTCCACCGCCCTGCATCTCGCCTTTCCAGAACCACGGTGTGTGCGGCCCGCTGTGTTCTTCGGAGGAGCGTGCAAGGTAGGGACGTCCCGTTGTCGCAGCACCACGCGCCCAGATGAGTGAGCGTCCGGTGTCGATCTGCGGGGCGAAGATCTGGTCCTCGAGATAGCCGTGCATGATGCCCGTGCGATTCACGAGTCGCAGCACTTCCTTCGCCTCGGCGACGTTGCGCGCGAGAGGCTTCTCGCATGCGATGCCCTTGAGCGTACCGCGTCCGCGTTCGATGGCGTCGACGATTTCCTCGACGTTCTCGACGCGCGCCTGGTTCGGACCGGTGATCCAGATGGCGTCGATAGCGGGGTCGGCGACCATGTCGCCGATGGTCTTGTACGCCTTCGCAGCGCCGACGTCGAGGTCGTTCGCGTAGCGCGCTGCGCTCGCGGCGTTCTTCGCGTTGGGACTCCATACACCGAGGACGTCGGCATCGCGAACGCCCTTCCAGCCGAGCATGTGGAAGCGTGCGTTGAATCCGCTGCCGATGAAGCCTACGCCGAGTCGCTTGTCTGTCATGTCGTTGGGATTTTGCGGATCAACGGCAGAAGATCAACTGCCTGACACGGATTGGCCACGGAGAACTGCCGGATTTACACGGATACTGCTACGTCACGATTCACCAGGAACAGCATCATCAAAAAAGATGGATTTCATTCTTTGATGCTTCACGTCATGGATTCGGCGCGCGGGGGTCGCCCGAGGAAGTATCCGTGAAAATCCGGCAGTTCTCCGTGCCCATCCGTGTCAAGCAGTGGCAATTCCGTATTACAGCCCCTGCGCGCGACGAGATTTCGCCAGGCTCGCATCGAACTCCTCATACGACACGCCCAACTTATCCGTGGCAGCCTTCGGACATCCATTCCACCCAGGGTTGAACACATTCCCCATGTACTGGAGATCCTTCC
>JAQBPV010000385.1 GCA_028287345.1 Gemmatimonadota bacterium | reverse complement strand
CGGACCGGAACAACAACAATGGAAATCTGGGTCCGGCGTTTTCGTCGACGGAGAATGGCGGCACGTCCAACTTCGGGATCTTTCCTTATGCTGGTATCTCGCCATTCGGATTCAACGGGCGGTTCGTGTATGCGCGGTTGACGGCACCACTCTAATTCCTCGACGCACGCGAACTGCAGATTTCTCCGCACCTCGCGCCACCTCATGTTGTTGGCTGTCAACCGAGGCTGTTCTCCGCTAGAGCCGTCGGCCAGATTACCGGCGTGACCGACACGAAACCCATCTGGACGCCAGCGCCCGCCGACGTCGAACGCGCGAACATCACCCGATTCATTCGCGACGCCGTGCGGCCGCTCGGCGGCGCCGCGGCAGAAGTCGTCGACAGTCCGTCGCTCTACGCGTGGTCGATCGCTGAGCCTGAACAGTTCTGGCCCGCCGTGTGGCGCTTTTGCAACGTGATCGCCGACGATCGCGGCGGCGCTGCACCATGGGACGACGTCCTCACAGGCGGCGACCGCATGGCGCCGCCCGACCCAACGCTCGGCCCGCGCTGGTTCATTGGCGCAAAGCTCAACTTCGCCGAGAATCTCCTGCGTCGTCGCGACGATGGGGATGCGATCGTGTCGTGGAACGAGCAGGGGTTCAAGCGACGCATGAGCTTCGCCGAACTCGCCGACGAAGTGGCGCGATTCGCGGAGTTTCTTCGACAATCAGGAGTCGTCGTAGGCGATCGTGTCGCCGGATTCATTCCGAACATCCCGGAGGCAGTCGTCGCGATGCTGGCGACGGCGTCGATCGGCGCGGTGTGGTCGTCATGCTCACCGGACTTCGGCCTGCGCGGCGTGCTTGATCGCTTCGGACAGATCGAGCCGAAGGTGCTCATCACTGCCGATGGATATCGGTATGGCGGCAAGACCTTCGACTCTCTCGAGCGCGTGCGCGAGCTGCTGCCGTCGCTGCCGAGCGTCCGACGTGTCGTCGTCGTGAGCAACCTCGCCGAGGGCACTGCGTCGTTACAGAGTGAGATGTCGTGGCACGATGCGCTCGAGAATGGCGCCGGCGCGCTGCTCCGCTTCGAGCGGCTCCCGTTCGATCACCCGCTGTACGTGATGTACTCGTCGGGAACGACCGGGCTGCCCAAGTGCATGGTACACAGCGCCGGCGGCACGCTGCTGCAACATCTCAAGGAGTTGGTGCTGCATACCGACCTCACGCGCGAGGATCGCATTTTCTACTTCACTACCTGCGGGTGGATGATGTGGAACTGGCTCGTGTCGTCGCTCGCGGTAGGGAGCACTGTCGTGCTCTACGATGGATCTCCGCTGCTGCGTGGCCGGCCGGTGCTCTGGGATCTCGTGGAGAAAGAGCGCCTCAATGTCTTCGGCACGAGCGCGAAGTGGCTCGCACTCACCGAGAAGGAGGGTGCGGAGCCGCGCACCACGCATGACCTCTCGGCATTGCGTGCAATTCTGTCGACGGGGAGTCCGCTCGCCGAGGACAGCTTCGACTACGTGTACGAGAAGGTGAAGCCGGATGTGCGGCTGAGCAGCATCAGCGGAGGCACCGACATCATCTCGTGCTTCGCGCTCGGCGATCCGACGCAGCCGGTGTATCGCGGCGAGATGCAGACACGTGGGTATGGCATGCGCGTCGAAGTGTGGAACGATGACGGACTGCCGATGGTCGGTGAGGCAGGCGAGCTTGTCTGCACGGCGCCCTTTCCGAGCATGCCGGTTTCATTCTGGAACGATCCTGCCGACACCAAGTATCGCGCGGCGTACTTCGACCGCTTTCCCGGCGTCTGGCGTCACGGTGACTGGGCCGAGCTCACGCCACGCGGCGGGCTCATCATCCACGGTCGAAGCGACGCGACGCTCAACCCGGGTGGCGTACGCATCGGTACGGCGGAGATTTACCGGCAAGTCGAACGGTTGGACGAAGTATTGGAAAGCCTCGTCATCGGGCAAACCATCACGAACAAGCGGGGTACAGATGTGCGGGTCGTGCTGTTCGTGCGACTCCAGGCTGGCGCGGTGCTCGATAACGCACTCCGTGAGCGCATCCGGCGCGAGATTCGGGACAACGTCACGCCCCATCACGTGCCCAGGAAGATCATTCAGGTCGAGGACATTCCGCGGACCATCAGCGGCAAGATCACGGAGCTCGCCGTTCGGGATGTCGTGCACGGACGCGAGGTGAAGAACCGGGAGGCGCTTGCGAACCCGCAGGCATTGGAGCTATTCCGGAATCTGGCCGAGCTGCAGTATTAGTGTCTCGGCTCGCTTTGCTCGTGGACGTCGCGTATTAAGATTCGATAGTCACGGACCAGAGACCACATGGCCACATCCACGCTCGAACAATCGGCGCCGGCGGGCGACACGTTCCCGATCAACGGAACGGACTACATCGAGTTCTACGTCGGCAATGCGAAGCAGGCGTCGTACTTCTACCGGTCGGCGTTCGGCTTCCAGCTGGTTGGTTATCGCGGACCCGAGACCGGAGTGCGCGACCGGGCGAGTTACCTGTTGCAACAGGGAAAGATTCGCTTCGTCTTCACGACGGCGATTCGGCCCGACCTGAGCGAGGATGCAGAGCGCATTGCGACGCATGTGCACGAGCACGGCGACGGCGTGCGCGACATCGCCTTATGGGTGGACGACGCGCGCGACGCGTTCGAGAAGGCAGTGGAGCGCGGCGCGGAGCCGGTGCAGTCGCCAACCGTGTTCCATGACGACGACGGTGAGATCGTGCAGGCCGCGTTCAAGATCTACGGCGAGACGATTCACTCGCTCGTCGAGCGGAAGAACTATCGCGGGCTGTTCATGCCGGGCTACGTCGCGGTGAAGCAGCACTACGCGCCCCCTGGCGTCGGGCTCAAGTACGTCGACCACTGCGTCGGCAATGTCGAGCTGGGGAAGATGAACCATTGGGTGGAGTTCTACGCCCACGTCATGGGCTTCCGGAACCTCCTCACCTTCGACGACAAGACGATCAGCACCGAATACAGCTCGCTGATGTCCAAGGTGATGGCGAACGGCAACGATCGCATCAAGTTCCCCATCAACGAGCCGGCGAAGGGCAAGCGGAAGTCGCAAATCGACGAGTATCTCGACTTCTACAAGGGCCCGGGCGTGCAGCACATGGCGCTCGCCACGGACGACATCATCAAGACGGTCACCACGCTGAAGGATCGCGGCGTCGAGTTCCTGAGCGTGCCCACGGCCTACTACGACGAGCTGCAGGGCCGCATCGGCAAGATTGACGAACCGGTGGACGAGCTCGCAAAGCTCGGCATTCTCATCGACCGCGATCCCGACGGCTACCTGCTGCAGATCTTCACCAAGCCGGTGGAAGATCGTCCGACCGTGTTCTACGAGATCATCCAGCGAAAGGGCGCGAAGAGCTTCGGCGCCGGCAATTTCAAGGCACTGTTCGAAGCCATCGAGCGCGAACAGGGCCTGCGCGGCAACCTCTAGCATCACGCGACGACACGATGCCCTATTACCACACGCTCGGTACGATTCCGCGGAAGCGGCACATCGCCTTCCGGAAGGACGACGGAGGGCTGTACGCGGAACAGCTCGTGGGGCACGAGGGGTTCACGGGTACGTCGGCGCTGTTGTATCACGTGTATCCGCCGACGACCGTGCAATCGGTGAAGCGGCTGTGCGAAGTGAAGTACGAGGCGGACCCGGACGAGACGCTCAAGCATCGCCATTTCCGCACGTCGCAGATCAAGGCCGGCGGAAGTCCGACGCTCGACCGCGTTCCGCTGCTGTTCAACAGCGACGTCGCGATGACGTACGTCGAGCCCACCACGGAAGACGAGCACTTCTACCGCAATGCACAGGCGGATGAAGTCGTGTACGTCTCCAAGGGAAGCGGCAAGCTGCAGACGCAGTACGGCGACCTGCCATTCCACGAGGGTGACTATCTCGTCATCCACCGCGGCATCATGCATCGCTATCGCTTCGACGAGGAAGACGAACAAGCGAAGCTGCTGATCATCGAGGGCAAGGGACACATTCGTCCGCCCAAGCGCTATCGCAACGACTACGGCCAGCTCATCGAGGGCGCGCCCTACTCCGAGCGCGACATCCGCATTCCGCGCCACCTCGTGACGCACGACGAGCGCGGCGACTTCCGCATCCTCGTCAAGCAGTACGATGGCATCAACGAGGTCGTGCTCGACCACCATCCGCTCGACGTCGTCGGGTGGGACGGGCAGTTCTATCCGTGGGCATTCAACATTCAGGACTTCGAGCCGATCGTCGGCCGCGTGCACCAGCCTCCACCCGTGCACCAGACCTTCCAGGGCGACGGATTCGTCGTCTGCTCGTTCTGCCCGCGGCCATTTGATTTTCATCCCGAGGCAATCCCGGCTCCTTACAATCATAGTAACGTCGACTCCGACGAAGTCATTTACTATGCTTCGAGCGAATTCATGAGCCGAAAGGGAATCGAGTTCGGCTCCATCACGCATCATCCGGATGGCATCCCGCATGGGCCGCATCCGGGACGCGCCGAAGCGTCGATGCATGCGAAAGGGACGGATGAGTATGCGGTCATGATGGATACCTTTCGCCCGTTGAAAGTGGCAAGGCTCGCGCTGTCCATCGAGGATCCCGGCTACCATCGCAGCTGGGTAGAAGGGCAGCACGAAGCGTTCAATCCTCCGACATCCTGAAGTGACTGCAACTCAACCAATTGTCGGCGCTGCCGCGCCGGTCGTTCTCCGTCCCATCGACGTTGCGCGCGCGTACCCTGATCTCGGAAAATTCCAGACGCCGGGAGTATGGGTGTATCGCTACACGGAACCTACGACCGGTTGGCGTCTCAGCATCGCGACCTGCGCCGAGCCCGGCTCGCGCAAGCTGTCGCTCGGCGGATTCCGCATTGCGCCGGAAGAACGCACGTCCTCGCCCGACTTCGACAGCGATCGCGAGGCGGTGGGCCTCGCCGTCGGCATGGAGGAGAAGGTCTACTGGTCGCGACTGATCAAGATCGGCGGACCGCTGGCCCTGCGCGATACCAGTCGCATCGTGGGCGGGAAGTGCGTGTTACATCCCACTGCCGACGCACGCGTTGGCCAGCCGCGCGATCGTGAGCTGCTCGATTTCGCCATCGCGTGCTTCCAGGACCTCGAAGCGCGCGCCGGATTCTACCTCACGACAGGACAGGACCTCGGCCACGGCACGATGTCCGACGGTGTCACGAGCTCGCTGCAGTATCTCAATACGCGGTTCAAGGGCAGTGTCGTCGCCGATACGTCGAAGCCGACCGGTGAGGGCAATTACTACGTGCTCACCGGGATGCTGCGTGGAACGGGCATCGCCATCGAGCGCTCTACGGTGGGGCTGATCGGCTGTGGCAACATCGGCATGCACATCGTGGGACGGCTGCGGAAGGAAGGCACTGCGATGCTGGCCCTCGAGGCGAACGCGGAGCGACGCGAGCAGCTCGCGCTGCTGGGCATTCCGACTTTTCTGCCGGAGGAGAAGGGCGACTTCATCCGTCGTCCGATGGATGCGGTGGTCATCAACGCGTCCGGTGGATCACTCGACGATGCGACGATCGCGCGCATTGGCGGGAACGATCGGCTGCGCGTGGTATGCGGGTCCGAGAACCTGATAATGCGCGACCATGACGCTGGCAGTGAGGCACTGCGTCGCGCGAAGAAGGCGTATGCGCCCACCGAGCTTGGCGGGATGATGGGCTACCTGACGGCGGTCGAAGAGTATCTCACTCGTGTCGAGGACGTTGCCTTCGACGTGCGGACGATCTATGACGCAGCGAAGCGACTGGAGTCCGTGGCGTATGAAGCTGCGCGGCGGCAGCGCGAGCTGTCGTACGCGATCACGTTCGAAGACTCCGTTCGACAGATCTGCGAGCCGTAGCTATCGCGACTTGAATTTTGCGATGGCCGAGCGAGTGAACTCGGACAGCACCAACGTTCCGCTCATCGCGGCGCGCTTGGAGAGCAACGCCTCCCACCCCTCCGTGCCTTCCCAGAAGACGCGCTTCATCGCGTCCATTGCATCGGGGTTCGACGCGGCGAGCGTACCGGCGAGCCCGTTGATCGCCGCATCCATCGATGCGATATCCTCGAACGTGCGCGAATACAGCGCATGTCGCTCGCCCCACTCCGCGTCGCGCCAATCGGCGTCGACGGACATTGCCGAGTAGGGCCCGGTGCCGATGCGTCGTTCGATGACGGGGCCTACGACGAATGGCCCGATGCCCACCGCCAGCTCGCTGAGCTTCGCCGACGCAGTCTTCACAGCGAACGAGTAGTCGCCTGCCGCGACGATGCCGACTCCCCCACCCGCCGTGCGCCCATGCACGCGCACGAGCACGAACTTCGGCGACCGCACCATCGCGAGAATCACGCGTGCGAAACCAGAGAAGAACTCCGTTCCCTCGGCGATATTGGCGATGCTCACGAGCTCGTCGAAGGATGCGCCGGCGCAGAACGGTCCAGTGCCCTCGCTGCGCAGCACGATGACGCGCGCGGCGGTATCCTTGCCGACCCACGTGATTGCTTCGGCGAGACGACGGAGGAGTGCGCTCGGAAGCGAGTTGCTCTTCGGATGCGAGAAGCTGATCGTGCCGATTCCATCGGCAATCGTGACGGACACGTCGCCGCCGGCGACGGCAGTTCCCTGAACCGCTGGCCTCGTAAGCATGACGCAAGATACACGGGGAGGCGGGGCAGCGTCGATTGTCCGATTTGCGGGCTGCGGTGTAGATTTCCCCCATGAGCCAGACACGAGTTTCTGCTCCCGCTCCGGCTGACGATCCGGCGAAAGTTGCCGCATTCGAGGCGCGCATCGCCGCTGGCGAGAGCATCGAGCCAAAGGACTGGATGCCGGAGCGGTATCGCCGGCAACTCGTGCGCATGATGTCGCAGCACGCGCACTCCGAGGTCGTCGGCATGCTTCCCGAGGCCAACTGGATTTCCCGCGCGCCGTCGCTGCAGCGGAAGATCTCGCTCATCGCCAAGGTACAGGATGAGGCCGGTCACGGACTGTACATCTACTGCGGCGCGGAAACCCTCGGCGTCGATCGCTCGGAGATGATCCAGCAGCTGCTGGTCGGCGGCGCGAAGTACTCGAGCATCTTCAACTATCCAACGTTGTCATGGGCGGACATGGGGATCATCGGCTGGTTCGTCGACGGCGCGGCCATCGTCAACCAGACCATCCTCGCGAAGGCGTCGTACGGTCCGTATGCCAGAGCGATGATCCGTATCTGCAAGGAAGAGAACTTCCACAAGCGGCAGGGCTACGAGATCGTCTCTGTACTGGCGTCGGGGACCGAGGCCCAGCGGACGATGATCCAGGACGCCGTCGACCGCTGGTGGTGGCCCTCGCTGATGATGTTCGGCCCGAGCGACACTGACTCCCCGAACACCGCGGAGCTGATCCGCTGGAAGGTGAAGCGCAAGACGAACGACGAGCTGCGCCAGCGCTTCGTGAACCTGAC
>JAQBPV010000375.1 GCA_028287345.1 Gemmatimonadota bacterium | reverse complement strand
TCGAAGGGCACCTGCTTGCTCCTGGCCGCGTAGTATTTCACGTCGGGAAAGCTCACCGATGCCTGCGCGCGGTTCACGCCCGACGAGTCGACGATCACCCAGCGCACCTTGAGTCCCTTCAGGTCGGTGAACTTCTCGTCGTCGTTCACCACGTGCGCCACCGGCTTGATCGTCGTGCCTGCGTACACCTGCGACGTCCACAGCTCCCAGCTGAGCAGCACAGGCTGATACGACACGCCGTACTGTGCGCCGAGTGGCTTGGGCTTCATGTCCTCGAAGCGGGTGATGCCGTGCCAATTGTGGAAGAGGATCGTGAACGGCGTCAGCCCCGCGAGATTCGGATTCTGCTCACGCGAGCGACGGAAGATCTCGATCGCCTGCCCGCCCATCCATGCCTGATACGCAAGCGCGCGCGCCGACTGCTCGCTGTCGGGCGCGTGGCCGGTCCAGTTGAGCTGTGAGTCCGGCTGTTTGGTGTTCGAGACCAGATTGAAGCGTCCGTCGATGCCGGTGTAGTTGCCGGTGTTCTCGGTCATCGTCATCGGCTGCGCGACCGGTGTGCGCCAGCACGTCGACGGATAGCGCATCGTGTAGAAGCTGAGGAATGAGTTGTAGTACCATCCCCAGTAGCGGTGCAGGTCGCAGATGTCGCCCGAGCGGCCGAAGCCGTAGCCGGCGTTCGTGATGTAGACGCGCGACGCATCCCACGCATGCAGCGAATCGTAGGCGGTCGCGAGGAATTTCCCGACCTGATCGGCGCCGGTGCTCAGGTAGCCGATCTCCTTGTCGGCCTGCTCGTTCGAAAGCACATAGACGACGACGCTCGGATGATTCGCCAGCGGGCCAAGGACGTCGTCCTTGTACCACTGCATTGACTCGGAGAGTGGGATCGACGGCGCAGCGGTGGGCTTCGCGCCCTTCGGTGTACCGTAGTTGCCCTGGAAGAGCATCATGCCCAACTCGTCGCAGACGTCGAACCACACCTGCGAGTGTCGCGTGAGGCGGATGATGTTCACGCCGACGCTCTTGAGATAGCGCACGTATGGCTCGACGAAGCGGCGATTCTCTTCGAGCGAGTCGGGGATGTTGCGATCGGGTGGATTGATCGCGTTGCCCTTGAGGAAGATCGGCTTCCCGTTGAGGAGGATCTGGCCGTTCTTCGCGCTGACACTGCGAAAGCCGATGCGCGCGACCGTCTTCAGGTTCGTTGTTGCGTTGACTTCGACTTCGAGACGATACAACGACGGTGATTGCGGGGTCCACCGTTTCGCCTTGAGGTTCGAGACCTTGCCCTCGAGGTGCGCATTGCCCTGAGTGTCGACAGTCATGCTGCCGATGTCGCCGGACCAGAGGAGGCTCTCGTCGGCGAGGCTGTAGATCTTGCCGCGCGCCGTTGCTCCGCGAAGCTCGGCGGCCTTTGGAACCACGAGGTCGACGCGGACGCTCGTGGTGTCGGTGAAGGCATAGAGCACCGGACCCACCTGCTTCCTTGCCGTCGGCGCGACTTCGTCTTGGGCATGGAGCGACGCTGCTGCGAGCAACAGCATCGTGGTCGTCCCGACGTTCTTACTTCCGAACAACCCGAATCGCATTGAGAATCGCCTGACCCTGAATGGGAGTGAAGTTCACACTGATCCCCGCACCGCCGCTTACTGACACCGACGTCGTATACGTCGCCGCGCGCGCGATGCCGTGCGTGGCCGACAGATCGAGACGCGACGCCACTACCGTACCGTTCACCGACACGCCGAACACGCGCTCACCCGGCTTCGCCGACGGCTCCGCGAACATCAGCGTCACGTCATACGAGCCGTCGGGCACATCGAAGCGATACGCCGACATCGCACTCTGAAACGTGAAGTAGAGTGGTGGCTCCGCCGTATTCGTGATGGCGAGATCCTTGTCGAAGATCGTCGGTGTTCCGCCGACGAATCCGAAGCCACCGGCCGCGTATGGCTGATCGCCAATCCACAGCCCCATCTCATCGGAGACCTGCGCCTTGCCTCCCGCATTCACTCCGAGCGTCGTGAATGGCGCCGACGCCAGCTTCGATGGCACGAAGGTGTATTGCACCACCAGGCGATCGCTCAGCGCGCCAGCCTTCGCTTCGATGATGTTATCGCCCGGCTCGAGCACCACCTTCCAGGAAGCGCGCTTCACCGAATCAGGCGTTACCGCTCCGACAGATTTTCCATTCACGAACAGCTCGACGCGCGATTGGTTCGAGTAGACGTCGACCGGCTGCGCCATCGGCGCGGCACCAGTCCCGATCCGCTTCGTCCAACCTCGGCTCGCGATATACACCATCGGAGCCGGATTCCAGTTCGCCTTGTAGAGGTAATAGACGTCCTTCGGCGTGCGGTCGAACGTCAACATTCCCTTCTGGTTCATGTAGGGAATGGAGCCGCCCGTCTCCGGCTGCGAGAAGTCGAACTCGTTCCAGATTGCCGTGCCCGCGAGCCATGGCCGAGCGTTGATCTGTGCGATGTACGACTCGTGGTAGCGGCGCATCCAGGTGTTGCTGAAGTCGAACCGCTCTGGCTCGAGCGAGTTCACGCGATAGTCGTCCTCCGCGCCGTACTCGCTGACGAAGATCGGACGATTCGGCATGCGCGCATGACGTCGATCGAGCGCGCTGCCGAATCCGGCAAACGCGCCGCTGTACCAGCCGTCGTAGAGGTTGAGCCCCAACACCTGCGAATGATTCACGACACCGCTGGAGTCGTAGTCCGCACTGCCGTGGATCGCCATCGCCGAGTAGCGCGTGGGATCCTCGGCGCGGGTGAGGCTGTCCATGTGTGCTGCGAAGTCACGAGCCTGCCGCATGTACGCCGTGTCGTTCTGCTTCCCGATGCGATACG
>JAQBPV010000124.1 GCA_028287345.1 Gemmatimonadota bacterium | reverse complement strand
TATTCCTCGCGGCGGCTGAGGCGCTTGGCGTGCCGATCGAGATGTCGACCGTCGTTGGAGACGCCGTGTGGGACATGCTCGCCTCGAGGCGCGCGCGGTCGCTCGGCATCGGGCTGTTGAGCGGCGGCTACGGACTCGAGGAGCTCGAGCGCGCCGGCGCATATCGCGTGTTCGACGATCCGGCTGATCTGCTCACGCATATCGACGAAGTGGGTGGACGTCGATGAGCGCCAGTTGCCCACAGCTCGCCTTCGACGTGACCTTTCACGTCGACACGTCGATCGATGCCGAAGCATCGAGCGAGCTGTGGATGGCGTTCGCCGCGGTTGTCGAGGCGCGAGGTCTCTCCCGCGGCGGTGGCACGGAGGGCGGAGGGCAATGGCGCTACATCATCTGGCGCGAAGGCAGCCAGGCCGAGCATGCCGATCGTGAGGCGGTCCGCGACTGGGCGGAGAGCCGGCCGGAGATCAGTCTGGTGAAAGTCGGAGAGCTGGTCGACGGCGACTTCAAGCCGGGTTGGCGACTGGACGTCTGATCGAGCGATGAGGCGCGCGTTCCTGACAGCCGAATGGCGCAACCTCGCCATGTTGAACTACGTCGTCGATCCGGCGCTGCTCATGCCGTTTGTGCCGAAGGGCACAGTGCTCGACACGTGGCACGGTCGCACGTACGTCAGCCTCGTCGGCTTCATGTTCGTCGACACGCGAGTGCTCGGCGTGCCCATTCCGTTTCATCGCACGTTCGAAGAGGTGAATCTTCGCTTCTACGTTCGACGCACGGTTGACGGCGAAGTGCGGCGTGCCGTGACGTTCCTGCGCGAGCTCGTGCCGCGTCGCGCCATCGCATTCGTCGCGCAGCTCGGTTACAACGAGCCGTATACTGCGCTTCCGATGCGGCACGAAGTTGCTCCTGGCTCCGTCACGTATGAATGGATGCTTCGTGACCGCTGGTGCGGACTCCGTGTGGAGACAACTGGCGCCCCGCGTGCGATCGAACCGGGATCGGAAGAAGAGTTCATCACGGAGCACTACTGGGGTTACACGCGGCAGCGCGACGGATCGACGGTGGAGTATCAGGTCGTGCATCCGTCATGGATCGTGAGTGCGGTCTCGCGCTCGGCTGTCATCGGAGATCTCACGGAGCTGTACGGCGACGCATTTGCTGCCAGACTTTGCGAGCCACCCCACTCGGCATTTCTCGCCGATGGTTCGGCGATCTCCGTCTCGCTTCCCAAGCGCCTCACATCGGACGAACTCTGATGATCAAGAGGTTGAGGCGCGCGAGAGGTTCATCTTCCACGTCGACAGGCGTTGCGCCGACCGCCTCACTCACTCCATTGGCTCCGCGACGGCGAACAGGCTTTGTCCGATCGGCGGCGCGAACACTCCTTCGATCCGGGAGAGCAGCGGAATGGCCAGTCGATCGTACAGTCGAACCTCCCAGCTGCGAAGCGTCCAATCCACGGCAGCATCACGGCGAAACACTTCGGAGGTGGGGGCAGTGGGCTCCTGCGCGCAGAGTACGTTGGCCGCGAGGCACATCGCGGGAACAAGCGTCGCCAAACGACAGGGAAGTCGCATCGAGCCTGGAGAAGTGTCGGCCTCAAACTAATACCACGTTCGTGGTCGCAGTATGGATGAGCGATTGCCCTCCATACTGCCTTCCCGCACCGCGGCGCCGTACCTTCCCCGGGTGCCGACACCAGGTTCCAGGGTTCTCTTCATCGCCAGCGCGTATCCGCGCCACGACGGCGACGTCATCACCTCCTGGTTGGGAGCTACGGTCGCGAAGCTGCGCGACGCAGGAATTTACGTCGAAGTTCTCGCCCCGGCATTCAAGGGAGCGCCGGACCACGTCGTCGATGGCGTTCGCGTCCACCGGTTCCGCTACGCGCCGGCGAAGTGGGAGACGTTGTCGCACGACAATCCAATACCATGGCAGCTCCGCGAGCGGCCGCTGCGCTTCGCCCTCATTCCGGGATACGTCGCCGCATGCACCGCTGCCGCGACGCGGCTGACCGCGCGCGGTGCGTTCGACGTCGTTCATGCCTTCTGGCCGTTGCCACACGCAATTCCCGGCATCGTTGCGCGCTGGATTCGCGGCGTGCCGTTAGTGAGTACTTTCTTCGGCGCCGAGCTTCACTTTTTTGCGACACGTCATCTGGTGGGGCGGCTAGCCGTTCGCGCAATCGTCCGGCAATCCGACGCGGTGACGGCCATCTCCGTATTCACCGCCCGCGAGCTGGTCGACATCGCGCCGAAGTCGCAGCCGGTCATCATTCCCTTTGGCGCAGCACTCTCACTACCGACGCTGCGCGACGAACGGCTTCCGTTCGCCGAATTACCCGCGCACTTCCTGTTCGTCGGACGTCTCGTCGCGCGGAAGGGCGTCGACGTCCTTCTCGCCGCGTTCGCGCGCGTGGTCGAGCACTCGGATGCGCATCTTACCATCGTCGGTGAGGGCGCCGAGCGGGATCGTCTCGAGGCGGTGACTGCATCGCTCGAGCTTCGCGATCGAGTCACGTTCACCGGATACATTCCCGACGATCTGCTGCACGGTCTCATCGGCCGGTGCGACGCGCTCGTCCTGCCTGCGGTGCATGACAGCGTCCTCGGAACGGAGGGCTTGGGCGTGGTGCTGATCGAGGCATTGAGCGACGGAAAGCCCGTCATTGCGAGCGACACGGGTGGTATTCCCGACGTCGTGCAGCACGACCGCACAGGACTCCTCGTTCCATCCGGCGACGTCGATGCCCTCGCCGCTGCGATGCGTCGTCTCATCGATCACCCCGATCTCGCACGGTCACTCGGCGCAGCGGGGCGCGCGCATGTCGAAGCGAAGTTCTCATGGCCGGTCATCGTCGAGGCGCTCGGCACGCTTTACGACACGGTGCGCGCCAAGCGGCGGTGATCAGCTCGTCGGCGAGATCGGGTTAGTCGACGAGGGATCCACCGATGTCACCTTCGAAGCCGCGCAAGACGGAGGCGATTCAGCGCCGACCTTTCTTCTTCGGCACGCTGCGCTGCTGCGGCGGAGGCGCCTTCTCCGCCGCCGGGGCTGCCATACGCTCGACGGCGATGTACGTCACCGTGTCCCACGCGTTGTGGATGCCGATGAACAACAGCAGCATGCTCGTCGCGCCGATCGCGAACAGTGACGCCTCCGTGTGGCTCTTCAGCTCCATCCCACCCGAGAGCAGCGCGGCATAGGCGACGAGCGTGAGGAACGTGTGCCAGATCCAGTCTTCGAGCACGAGCTTGTAGCCCGTCTGCCGCCGAGCGCGCCGCATGGTGATGAACGCGTAGATCACGCCGACGGCCCCTGCCAGGCCGAGCGCGATCTGTGGCCCCTGGAGGCCCGACCACGGAGCGCTCAGCACCGCAGCTATGTAGAGCACCGCGCAGAAGTGCACGATCGTAGGCGTGGCGAACGTGTCGATCTGATCGGACGAGCTCTTCCCGCGCGTTTCGCTGACGAGCGCGATGACGACGAACTGCAGTCCTGTCAGCGCAGCGCCGGACGAGCCGACGATGACATAGAAGCTCTCCCATGCGGCGAGCACGGGTACGTGTTGAAGCAAGCGCCTACTCCAGCGGAATCTTCGCCGCGTTTTTCGACAGCCACGTATCGAACGACTGGATCTCGGGCGCGAGCTCTCTCGCACGCGGGACGTCGCGCATCTCGTTGCAGACGTCCTCGAACTCGTCGTAGAACTGGAACATGTTCCCGAGGTCTTCCGCTCCCGGGAATCCAAAAGAGCGATACACAGCCGCCGGTACGTTGTTGAACTTCACCGGCTGACCGATGGCCTTCGACATCGCCGACGCCATCTCGTTGCCGTCGAGTATCTCACCGGCGACGCCGATCTTCCTGCCGATCATCGACGGGCCCTTCTTGAAGATCCCGTACGCGACCTTCCCGATGTCCTCCGCCGCGACGCCTGCCATCTTCGCCTTGCCGATGGGTAGCGTGAGCGCGAGCTCGCCGTCGGGGCCCTTCTTCGGTCCCGCGCCGAAGTAGATGAAGTTGTCCCAGTAGAACGAGGCGTAGAGAAACGTCGTCGGCACGCCGAGGTCGGTGAAGACGTGATCCACTTCGCCCTTCGCGTCGAAGTGCGGCACCTTGTAGTTGCCCTGCAGCGTCGGCATGCGATCGTCGGAGAGCGGCACCCAGTTCCGCGTGTCCTCGAGCGTCGACCACACGACGTGCTTCAGGTTCGCCGCTTTCGCCGCCTTCGCGAGATTGGTCGCGCTCTTGATCTCCGTCTCGGGCGAGTAGTGATTCCAGAAGAAGGTGACGCAGTAGGCGCCGTATGCGCCCTCGAACGCCTTCGTGATGCTCTCCAGATCATCGACGTCGGCCGACACGACTTCAGCGCCAAGCGCGGCGAGCGCCTTCGCCTTGTCGGAGTTGACGTCGCGCGTGATGGCGCGAACGGAGAATTCACTGTTCTTGTCGGCAAGAATGGCATGTGCCAGGCCGCCGCCCTGCGCCCCCGTGGCTCCGACGACGACGATGATCTTCTTGTCAGCCATGGTCGTGCTCCGTGAGTGGGTATGTAGTCCGGAGAATCTGCCGCGACCAACCGCGCACCGCTACTCGCCTCGAGCGCCGTCCTCCGATGGGATGATGGCCAGTTGCACCTGCACGCCGTCGCGCAGTACGGTGATGCTCGTCGCGCGGTCGATGCGCTCGCTCGTGAGCAACCGCTGCAGGTCGTCGATGCTTGCGACGACCGACCCACCGAACCCGATGATGATGTCCCGGCGGCGCACCCCCGCATACTCGGCCGGGCTGCGCGGTACGACGTCCGTGACGAGCACCGCACCTGCCGCAACGAGGTGGTTCAGCTGCACACGGCGACGCGAGAGCTGAATCGACTGGCCGCCCACGCCGATCGACGCGCGACGCACGCGTCCCTCGCGAATGAGCTGCGGGATGACGAGCTTCGCCGTGCTCACTGGAACGGCGAAGCAGATGCCCTGCGCGCCGCTGATGATCGCGGTGTTGATGCCCACCACCTCACCGCGTGAGTCGACGAGCGGTCCGCCCGAGTTGCCGGGATTGAGCGCGGCGTCGGTCTGGATCACGGCGTCGATGACGCGTCCCGACTGCGCGCGCATCGTGCGACCGAGTGCACTCACGACTCCCGACGTCACCGTCGACGAATAGCCGAGCGGATTGCCGATGGCGATGACGACCTGTCCCGGCCGCAGCGTCGTCGAATCGCCGAGCTTCGCCGCAACGAGCGACGGCGCGTTGACGCGGAGCACGGCGAGATCGGTGTCAGGATCGCAGCCGACGATCTCCGCCAGATAGCTCGCGCCATCGGCGAATGTCGCGCGGACGCGCGTCGCGCGCTCGACGACGTGGCTGTTCGTGAGGAGAAAGCCATCGGGTGTGAAGACGAACGCCGAGCCGCTGCCGGCCGGCTCCGCGTCTCCATCACTCGGCGCTCGGCGACGTTGCCGCCGCTGCTGCGCCGTCAGCGGCGCCCACACTTCGAGGTGGGCAACGGCAGGGCCGACACGCTCCACGGCGCCGATGACGGCCGTGGAGTACGCGTCGAGCATGTCGGCATTGCTCGGGGCTTCGTCGCGAGCGCTGACCGGCGGAATAATTTCGTGCAGGGTATCGGACATCAACTCCAACTTCGTCATCGCTGAATCAGGAATGGGGCTTGTGCTTCCTGGCCGCGACGGTGGCGGCCGTGAGGCGCGTTAGGTAGTCGGCGGTGGACTCGCCGTCTTTTCGCTTGGGGAGCAGGAAGTGCGGATCGTCCGGCTCGCCGCGCTGGTTGCTGGGTGGCTCGTCCATCATGAGATCCCCGCCCGCCGACTCCACGGCGCGCTCGAATCCCTCGAGTGCCTCGAGCAACTGCACGACGTCTTCCGGCGAGTCGGAATCGAGGACGTCGATCCCTCTCGTGCGCAGCCGGTCCGCGATCTCCTGCGTGACCCTCGTGATTTCAGTGCTTTCGTCGCGTGGCTGGGTCATGCGGTTGTCTCCTGGGAATGGCGCACGGTGAAAAATCGTGTGGGACGAAGTAGAGTTCCCGGCGAGAATCGGTGCAAGCTCCGAATTCAGCTGGGAGGGGATGTGGGGAACAGGTGCGCCGCATTTTACGCTGGAGCAGCCTTGACGCATCAAAAAAAGTTGCTACAATTCCGGTGTGCCTACTGCTACACTCGACGTCACCCGCATCGCTCAGGTCTGCAACGCCCTCGCCGACGAGGCCCGCGTCGAGATCGTCTCGCGTCTGCTCGACGGTGAAAAGTGCGTCTGCGATCTCACCGACGCACTGGCCACGGGCCAGTCGCGGCTGTCGTACCACTTGAAGGTGTTGAAGGACGCTGGCCTCGTCACCGACCGCCGCGATGGTCGATGGTCCTACTACACCTTGGCGCGCGATGCGTTTCTGGAGGCAGAGGAGTTGCTCGCGTCGCTGCGCCCGAAGGCCACGCGTTCGTTGAAGGTGAATTGCTGCTGATGACGAGACGTGCGCGCGCCGCTCGCGTCCACAACACATCAATTTTTCTTGTTGAGCAAGGAGTGACGATGACGAACACCACAGACCTCGACGCGCTTCGCGAAACGGTATCCGCCCGTTACGGAGAAGCCGCTCGCCGAGTGACCGATGGACAGGCAGCCTCCTGTTGCGGACCGGCTACCGGCTCGAGCGGTTGCTGCGGCGCCACCACCGAAAGCTGGGATCCCATCACCGCCAATCTCTACGACGAGGGGCAAGCCGCGGGCATTCCTGCCGAGGCGTTGCTCGCGTCGCTCGGCTGCGGCAATCCGACAGCGCTCGCCGATCTCCGCGAGGGGGAAGTCGTCCTCGACCTCGGCTCGGGCGGCGGGATCGACGTTCTCCTCTCGGCGAAACGCGTCGGGCCTACGGGGAAGGCATACGGTCTCGACATGACCGACGACATGCTGGAGCTCGCGAACGAGAACAAGGCGCGTGCTGGCGCCACGAACGTCGAGTTTCTGCGCGGCCACATCGAGAGCATTCCGCTTCCCTCGAAGACCGTCGACGTCATCATCTCGAACTGCGTCATCAATCTTTCGGGCGACAAGCGGAAGGTGCTGGCCGAGGCGTTTCGGGTGCTCAAGCCCGGTGGTCGGTTCGCGGTGTCGGATGTCGTCGTTCGCGGTGACGTTCCCGCGGCGGTGAAGCAGAGCATGGAGCTCTGGGTCGGCTGTGTGGCGGGCGCTCTCGAAGAACAGGAATTCATCAGCCTTCTCACGGCTGTCGGATTCGAGAACCCGAGCATCGAGCCCACGCGGATCTACAAGGCGGAAGACGCCGCGGCGTTCCTCGCCAACACCGGCCTCGACGCCGAGAAGTTCTCGGCGGACATCGATGGAAAGTTCACGGGCGCGTTCATTCGCGCAACGAAGCCTGATACGAAACCCGCGGCATGCTGCGCGCCCGGCTGCTGCGACTAGGTGTCGTCCCGGGCGACGTCGAGGGACCTGCTCTTACCGTGGGAGAACGATGAGCTCAACTGACTTGGCGGGCGCCACGTTGCGTCTCGCTGCACCATCGGATGAAAAGGCCGTCGAGGCACTGTTGACCGCGTCGGGACTGCCGCTCGACGGCATGCACGACGCGCTGCCGTGTTTCGTTGTCGCTGAAGACGCCGGCGACATCGTCGGCGTAGCGGGAATCGAAGCATGCGGAGTGAGTGGTGAGCATGCGCTGCTGCGCTCCGTCGCTGTCGCGCCCTCGTGGCAGAAGCGCGGATTGGGCCGTGCGCTCGTCATGCGAACGATCGCCGAAGCGGAGGCGCGTGGCGCGAAGGCGCTGTATCTGCTGACGACGACAGCGGACGCCTATTTCCCGGCGTTCGGCTTTCACGCAACGACTCGCGATACGGTGCCCGACGATGTCCGCGCGACCGCCGAGTTCCAGGACGCATGTCCTGCCAGTGCGACTGTGATGGTGCGTACCGGTTCCCCCAATCTCGTCTGATGTCGCCACGCTACGCACTGCTCTCGGATGTGCACGCGAACCTGCCGGCGATGGAGGCCGTGCTGCGCGACATCCGTACGCGTGGCGAATTGACCGGCATCTATCATCTCGGCGATCTCGTGGGCTACGCGCCGTGGCCCAATGAGGTCGTCGCGATGATTCGCGATGCGGCGATCGCGGGCGTTGTGGGCAACTACGACTCGACCGTCGCGACGCACTACAAGCATTGCGGATGCAAGTACGAAGACCCGCGACAGGAGGCGCTGTCGCATGAGAGCTATGCATGGACGTTGGCCAACACGTCGGATGAATCGAAGCGCTTCCTCGGAGGTCTACCATTCCGGATCGATCTTCGGCCGCTTGGCGGACATGTCGCCGGGCCGACGATTCGTCTCGTGCATGGCAATCACGCGCTCAACACCGTGTACGTCACGGAGGATCGCAGCGACGAATTCCTGTCGTCGATGGCGCGCCACATGGGCTCGCGTGAAGGTGACGTCGTGTGCTTCGGCCACACGCACAAACCGTGGCACCGCGTCGTGGAGGGTATTCACTTCGTGAACACCGGAAGCGTTGGACGTCCCAAGGATGGTGATGCGCGCGCTGGGTACGTGCTGCTCGACGTCAGCGAGAACAGCATCGACATCGAGTTCGTCCGCGTCGCGTACGACGTCGAGGCAGCGGCGCGCGCGATTCTCGCGAGTACGCTCCCCGATGAGTTCGCAGAATATCTGCGGACTGGTGGATCGCCACGGCCGGTGTGAGCCGTAGCCTCTGTTGTCCTGATGTTCCCCGTTTACTCCGTTTATCAGTTGACGGAGACGCCGCAGCTACGCCGTGCCCACCGATTAGATTTGGCTTTGTGATTCGGCGCCTGCTCTCCTTGTTCTCCGGCCTTGCAATGCTCCACCTCACGCTGGTGGGGCAGTTGCCGTGTGCGTCCGACAACTCGGCGGCGCCCGCGCCAGCGCATGCCATGGGCTCCATGGACATGAGCGCGATGCTCACGGACGCGAGTCACGCCGCCGCCGGCGATCAGGCGCCCGCGCAGCAAACACCACAGCGATGCTGTGAGGCGATGTCCGGTTGTGCAGTAAGCATCGCCGCTGCATCAGCCACGCGGATCGTCGCATACGCGAACGCGTCGCGCGACGTACCGATCGCCGATCGCGTCGCGCTGCTGTCGTTCCAGACCGCACCAGAGCCGCCCCCTCCGAAGGCATAGCTCCGACGACCCACAATTGGTGTTCGCGATCCGCTCCTGCGCAACCGCAGGAACGCGACCGGCGCGCGCATGTGTGCGCGATGCCGAGGCTTCTTCCTTCGAAACAGATCAATGACGTTGACGACCTGGCATCGTCGCGATTGCCGGCGCATGGCGCTGACGCTCGCGGTGACGATGCTTGCCGCACTCGGCCCAGCGCGAC
>JAQBPV010000328.1 GCA_028287345.1 Gemmatimonadota bacterium | reverse complement strand
AGCGCTGGCTCGGTGGTCTCCTCACCAACTTCCAGACGGTCAAGAAGCAGCTCAAGCGCATGAAGGAGCTCGAGGCTGGTTCTGCGGAAGGCGGCGAGTGGGCGAACTACACCAAGAAAGAGCGTCTCATGATGACGCGCGAGAAGGAGAAGCTCTCCAAGTACCTCAACGGTATCCGGAGCCTCACGCGCACGCCGGGCCTCATGTTCGTCGTCGATGCGAAGAAGGAAAAGATCGCCGTTGCCGAAGCCAACAAGCTCGGCATCCCGATCATCTCGATCGTCGATACGAACGCTGATCCCGACCTCATCACGGTGCCCATCGCCGGCAACGACGACGCGATCCGCTCGGTCGAGCTGATCACGAAGGCCATTGCCGACACCATCGCCGAAGCGCGCCTCGCGGCGCCGGTTCGTGCCGAGGCCGAAGAGGGCAACGAAGGTGGCATGACGTACAGCTCCGAGCGCGGCACCGAGTCCGCTGGCGACAAGGACGACAAGCGTCGTCGCCGCCCGCGCCGCCGTCGCGCAAAGCCCGAGGCGATCGCTGCACACCTCAAGGGCACCGAAGGCGAGTCCGCTGACGCCGGCGATGCCGGCTCGGACGAAGCCGCCGAGTAAGGAACGTCGCACTCCGCGGAGGCGCCGCCGGGCGCCTCCGCGCCGAACTGGTTACCATTCAGACGCCGCCGGCACACCCGGCGGCGTTTCCACGCCACGCAAGGAATTGACGAACAATGGCTGCGTTCACCGCCAAGGATGTCTCCGCCCTCCGCCAGCGCACCGGCGCCGGCATGATGGACTGCAAGAAGGCCCTCGAGGAGAACGACGGCGATATCGAGAAGGCCGTCGAATGGCTTCGCACCAAGGGCATCGCCAAGGCGGAATCGCGCGCTGGCCGCGCGGCGTCGGAGGGAAAGATCGTTGCCCTCACGTCGCCGGACGGTAAGACGGGCGTCCTCGTCGAGCTGAACAGCGAGACGGACTTCGTCGCGCGCAACGAGGCCTTCGGCCAGACCGCATATCAAATCGCCAACGCGGTCCACGATCACAAGGAGACCGACGGCATCGTCCACAACGCCGAGAACTCGCCGATCATGGCGGTGGCGTTCGGCGATTCCGCGAACCTCGCCGAAGCGCTCAAGATGCTCACCGGGACCATCGGCGAGAACATCGTGCTGCGCCGCTATGCGAAGCTCGGTGGCGAAGGCGCCGTTGGCAGCTACGTGCATCACAACGGAAAGGTCGCGGCACTCGTCGAGCTGTCAGGAGCACATGGTGAAGAGGCGCAGAAGCTCGCCAGCACCATCGCGGAGCACATCGCCGCGGGTGTGCCGTCGGTGCCCGTCTCGGTCACGCGCGACGATGTCCCGGCAGAGCTGGTCGACCGCGAGCGCCGCATCTTCACGGAGCAGGCGGCCGCGAGCGGTAAGCCGGAGAACATCGTGCAGAAGATGGTCGACGGCCGCATCGACAAGTTCTACAAGGAGATCACGCTGCTCGACCAGCCCTGGGTTCGCGATGACAGCAAGACGATTCGCGATCTCGTGAAGGGCCTCGGCGCCAATGTCTCGATCAAGCGGTTCGCTCGTTTCCAGATGGGTCAGGAGTGATCTCACCCGTGGCCGAGCTGCACTATCCACGTGTACTGCTCAAGATCTCCGGCGAAGCGCTGGCCGGAGAGCGTGGGCTTGGGTTCGACTTTCCCACCATCGACCGCATCGCCGACGAGATCCAGTCGGTGGTGCGGACCGGTGCATCCGTCGGGCTGGTGATCGGCGGCGGCAACATTGTGCGTGGCTCACTGCTGTCGACGATGGGGATGGACCGCGTGAGCGCGGACTACATGGGCATGCTCGGTACCGTGATCAACGCGCTCGCCGTCCAGGACATCCTCGAGCGGAAGGGAATGGAGACGCGCGTCATGACGGCCATCCGCATGGAAGCGTTGGCGGAGCCGTACATCCGCCGTCGCGCGCTGCGCCACTTCGAGAAGGGGCGCATCGTCATCTTTGCCGCCGGTACGGGCAATCCCTATTTTAGCACGGACACGGCTGCCGTTTTGCGCGCCATTCAGATCAAGGCCAACGTCATCATCAAGGCCACGAGCGTCGACGGCGTCTACTCTGCCGATCCGAAGCAGGATCCGAATGCGAAGTTCTACGAGGAGATCAGCTATCGCGATGTGATGCTCGAAGAGCTGAAGGTGATGGACCAGACCGCCGTCACACTCTGCAAGGAAAACTCGCTGCCGTTGATCGTGCTGAACATCCATAAACCGGGCGCGATTGCCGCGGCGGTCCGCGGGGAACGCGTCGGCACCCTCGTCAAATAGGCCCGATGAGCACAATCCAACAGATCGTGAAGGACTGTCGCACCTCGATGGACAAGGGACTCGACGCCGCCAAGCGCGAGTTTTCATCGGTGCGATCCGGCAAGGCCACGCCGAACATGCTCGACACCGTTCGCGTGGAGATGTACGGCCAGCAGATGAGCCTCAATCAGGTCGCCAGCATCGCGGCGCCTGAGCCCCGCACGATCCTCGTGACGCCGTTCGACAAGACGCAAGCGAAGATCGTGGAGAAGGCCATCCGCGATTCCGACCTCGGCCTCGAGCCGTCGTCGCAGGGTGGCGTCATTCGCGTTCCGCTGCCGCAGATGAACGAGCAGCGCCGCAAGGACCTCGTGAAGATCGTTCACAAGCTCGCGGAAGACGGCAAGATCGCCGTGCGCCACGCACGCACGCATGCGCGCGATGCTCTGAAGAAGCTCACCGGTGTGAGCGAAGACGATGTGAAGCACGCCGAGAAGGACCTGCAGAAAGTCCACGACGACTACATCGGTAAGATCGATTCGATGATCAAGGCCAAAGAGGCTGAGATCATGGAAGTGTGACGGGGATCGCCGTCGCATGAGCGAGCTCGCGCTCCGCGTCATTGTCTCCATCATCGCCGCCCCTCTCGCGCTCTGGATCGTGCTCGCGGGAGGGGCGCCGCTCGCAGCGCTCCTGGCAATCGTGAGTGCCGTTGGCGCGTGGGAGTTCTTCCGCATCGCGCGCGCGTCTGGTGCGCGCCCGCTCGACGACGTGGGCATCGCGCTCGCGGGTTTGACTCCGCTGGCGATCCACGCGCACTACCTGGGTGTCTTCTCCGTGAAGCCGGCGCTCGCTGCGCTCGTGGTGATCGGCGTCATGGGTGCGACCATCTGGCTACGCGGCGTGGAGGGGCGTCCCCTGGGCGCCGCGGCGACGACGCTCTTCGGCGTGGTGTACACCGCCGGCATGCTCGGCTTCGGCTACGCGATTCGCTATCACGATACCGTCGCGGGATATGATGTCGTCGGCGCGAAGCAGCTCGGCGTCCTTGGACTGGCGGTCGCGCCTGGAGGCGTGTTGCTGATCTTCCCGCTCGTGCTCACGTGGGCGTCGGACATCGGCGCGTACGCTGTTGGACGCACCATCGGCGGGAAGAAGCTCATTCCTTCCGTGAGTCCCGGCAAGACGATTTCCGGCGCGCTCGGCGGGCTCGTCGCGAGCATGCTCGTCGCTTACGCATACGGTCGTGGCATTCTTGCTCCCGTAGCGCATTTGGGCTTTACGCCGGCCGGTGCACTTCTCTTTGGCGCGATCATCAGCGTTGCCGCGCAGGTCGGTGACCTGTTCGAGTCGTTGCTCAAGCGCGAGGGCGGCGTGAAGGACAGCTCGCGAATCATCCCTGGTCACGGCGGCGTACTCGATCGCTTCGACAGCCTGATCTTCGTGCTGCCTGTGGCGTATCTCCTGCTCGGATGGCTGCCATTTCCAGTGTTCCGATGACGTCGCGCGGCGTGGCGATCCTCGGGTCCACGGGCTCGATCGGCACGACCGCGCTCAAGGTGATCGAACGACAGCGTGCGCG
>JAQBPV010000295.1 GCA_028287345.1 Gemmatimonadota bacterium | reverse complement strand
TTCAGGTTTTTCGCGAGCGTCTGGTTGGCTTCGGCGGTGTAGTTGTCCGTACCGTTCGGGCCACGCGTGAGCAGGCCGTGATAGCGCTCGCCCCAGTCGTCCTCGTAGACGCGATTGTCGTGGTTGCCCGACTCCGCGATGCCGACCTTGAAGAAGTCGGGATACCGGAACATCGCGCCCGCCGTGGCGAAGCCGCCGCCGGAGTGACCCCAGATGCCCGACTTGTCGATGTCGATGAACGAGTAGCGGCTCGCGAGCTCCTTCATGCCCGCGACCTGGTCGGGCAGCGTGTTGTCGCCCATGTGGCCGTAGTACGCGTCGTGGAACGACTTCGAGCGCCACGGCGTGCCCATTCCATCGATCTCGACGACGATGAAGCCCAACTCGGCGAGCGCTTGATTGTCGCCGCGCGCGGGGCTGAACTGCCGACCGCCGACGCTGCCCGTCTGCGGACCCGGGTAGATGTGATTGATGATCGGGTACTTCTTCGTCGAGTCGAGCGACGACGGCGTGTACATCAGGCCGTACAGATCTGTCTTGCCGTCACGCGCCTTGACGATGATCGGTGTCGGCGGCTTCCAGCCCGTTGCGAGAAGCTTGGAGATGTCGGCTTTCTCGAGCGTGATGACGAGCTTGCCGCTGTCGTCGCGCAACACGGTGGTCGGCGGGACACTCGGCTGCGCGTACGTGTCGACGAAATACTTGCCGGAGGGTGAGAGCGTGATCGCGTGATCACCGTTCTCCGGCGTGAGGATCGCGAAGCCCTTGCCGTCCATGCCGACGCGGCAGAGTTGGCGGAAGTACGGATCGCGGCCAGGTGTCTTGCCGACGCAGCCATACCATAGCGTGCGGCTCTTCGCATCGACACGAAGGAGATCGGTGACGTTGCCCGGGCCTTTCGTGATCTGGCTCTTCAGCTTTCCGGTCGTGAGGTCATACAGATAGAGATTGCCCCAGTCGTCGCGCTCGGAGAACCAGAGCACCTCATTCGACGCAGGCAGCACGCGCCAGTTCGTCATGCTGTTGCCCGACTCGTACTGCGTGTCCACCGTCTCTTCCATGACGTCGCGAATGGCGCCTGTTTTCGCATCGGCGATGCGGAGCTTCGCCTGCTTGTGGTCGCGCGACGAGGACACGAACGCGACGTGCGACGCGTCGGGATACCACTGCACGTCGGTGAAGTCGCCGTTGCAGGAGATGTCGTCACACAGCGTGGAGCGATGTTCGTCGGCGGGCATCTGAAAGCGAATCACCTTGGCGGCGTCGACGTCGATAACGACGCGCTGGATCGTCGTGATGATGCTGTCGCCCGGAAGCGGATAGGCCCAGTCCTGCAGCGTCGGATGACCGGCCGTAGTGCTCGTGAGATACATGTGGCCAACGCCGCGCTCATCCTGCTGGAAGGTCGCGATTTTCTTCGAGTCGGGGGACCACATGAGAATCGGACGGTCGCTGTGCGTCCAACCAGCGTTGTCCGTGGCGTAGCCGAAGCTCTTCACGCCATCGGTGGTGAGCTGCGTCTCCTTTCCCGTCGCGACGTCCTTCACCCAGAGGTTGAAGTCCCTGATGTACGCGGACCGCTTGCCATCGGGCGACGGCACCTGCGGACGCGCACCGCCTCGACGGCCAGGACCTGGCGCGGGCATCGCTGTCGCTTCGCGATCGTCGACCACTGCGCCACAGCGCCCGGTCGCCGCGTTGCAGTCGTAGCGACGCTGGCCGACGCGCACGCGGATCGAGCCGTCGGGCGCGTACTCGTACGTCTGGAAGGGCAACTGCATCGCGTCGTATGTCGTGCCCGTCGCCGCGGTGAGACCGGCCGCGAGCTTCGCCTGGTCGAAGGCGCGAGCACGCGTGCCCTTGGCGGGGTCTATCAGGATGAATT
Source organism: Gemmatimonadota bacterium (assembly GCA_028287345.1). Taxonomy (GTDB): domain Bacteria; phylum Gemmatimonadota; class Gemmatimonadetes; order Gemmatimonadales; family Gemmatimonadaceae; genus AG11. Next base: position 5,093 of record JAQBPV010000295.1, on the reverse strand, counting down.
CACTGCCAGTCGGAGTGGTGACGCGATACCAGAAGCGCTCATCAGCGAGGAAGGTCGGCCGAACACCGCCGCCGAACACGAGCGGCGCGGTCGTCTGGCCAAGCGCGCGTTCGGCGCGTGCGTAGTCGGCCGTCGAGAGTGCGCGGGGCTGCTGCGCAAATGCGACTGCCGAAGCGAAAAGAAGCGCCAGCGTCGGTGCGGCGACGTGGCGAAAGGTGGTCGGGGACATGCGGGCGCCCTGATCGAAGAGGTGAACCATCTATATAGAAGAATGTACGGGTGGCGGCCTCTGGTCGAGGTCTGACGATCTCTTCAGCGCGGCTGGCGGCCCGACTCGCCCGTGCGTTATCGTAGCGCGTGCCCGAACTACCCGATGTCACCGTGTATGTCGAGTCGCTCGAGCAGCGGATCGTCGGCCAGACGCTCGACGGCTACGCGATACTGAGCCCATTCATCCTGCGAACGGTCGAGCCGTCGCTCGACGACGCCGTCGGCAAGACCGTGCGCGGCGTGTCGAGGCTGGGCAAGCGGATCGTCATCGCCTTCGACGACGAGCTGTTCATCGTCATTCACCTGATGATCGCCGGCCGCTTTCGGTGGCTCGCGCCGAATGCGCGGGCGAAGGTGCCAGCGCGCATTTCCCTCGCGCAGTTCGAGTTCGCGACGGGAACACTCGTGCTCACCGAGGCGGGCACGAAGCGGCGCGCGTCGCTGCATGTCATTCGTGGCGGGACTGCGCTCGCGCAATTCGACCGCGGTGGCCTCGAGGTGCTCGACGCCACGCTGGAGCAATTCGCCGAGCGGCTCGCGAGGGAGAATCATACGCTGAAGCGGTCGCTCACCGATCCGCGGTTGTTCAGCGGCATCGGCAACGCGTACTCGGACGAGCTGCTGCATCGTGCTCGGCTGTCGCCTCTCAAGTTGACGTCGAAATTGACTCCGGAAGAAACCGGCCGACTGTTCGATGCCACGCGCGCGACGCTCATCGAATGGACGGATCGTATGCGTGAAGAGCGCGGCGATGGGTTTCCGGAGAAGGTGACCGCGTTTCGGGAGGGCATGGCCGTGCATGGCCGGTATCGCGAGCCCTGTCCCGTCTGTGGTTCTCCGGTGCAGCGGATTCGGTATCGGGACAACGAGACCAACTATTGCGCCAAGTGCCAGACGGAGGGGCGTCTGTTGGCGGATCGCGCCTTATCTCGGCTGCTCAAGCAGGATTGGCCTAGGACGTTGGAGGAGTTGGAGGGGTAGTCATCACCGCGCGGTCGGTCGCGCGCATTCGTTGCGACGGCACACTTCGCACGTAGGTCGTTCCCGGCTGGCACCGGGACCGAGCGCGCTCAGACGCCGTCTCCACGAACGCGCACTCCCTCCATCCAATCCCTACCAAACAGCGAAAACTACGGTACGGCGTCTCATGCGCAGAACCTTCAAGTCATCAACGTTCTCATGTTTTTCCGACGTTCTCTGCGATCCTCTGCGACCTCTGCGGTAAGACTGGTCTTGGAGGGCTCGCCACCTAGTTGCGCGCTCCCAAACACTGGACGGCACGACGTTTCCACCCAATCTTGTCTCCAGCACAGATGAGGTCCGCATGCCACAGCACTTCTCACGACGACACTTTTTTGGCGCCTGCTCGGTAGCGGTCGTCGGGCTCATCATGCCCATCGAGTCTGCGCTCGCGGAGACTCGCCGCATGCGCATCGGCGGCCCGCATCCCACACCGCGCCCGGGCATCACCGGCGAAAAGGTACTGGACAAGGAACAGCTCGCGAACAAGCCGAAGCTCATTCCGCTGTTCGATTCCATCCGGGAGATTCCCGAGGTCATCGATGGAATCCATTGCAACTGCGGCTGCACCAATCCTCCGGAGTTCTACTCACTGCTCTCGTGCTACGAGGGAAAGGGAATGGCGCGTGAGTGCGGCATCTGTCAGGGTCAGGGACGCCTCGCTGTGCGCCTGCACAAGGAAGGCAGGACACTCGACGAGATTCGCGCCGCTATCGACGCGAAGTTTGGCTGACACCAACCGGAAGAACCGATCGATGACGGCTCGCCCCCACGTAGTCGCGTTGTTCGCGTTGCTCGCATTCGTTCCAGTCACTTCTGCGCATGCGCAGATCCGTGCGAGCGAGATCGGCACGATGTCGCAGATCATCGACGGTACGAAGCTCTCGATGGAGTACTCTCGGCCGCGCTCACGAGGACGCGACACGCTGTTCGGCACTCCCGCTGTGCATTGGGATGAGGTCTGGACACCCGGCGCCAACAACGCGACGTCGCTCGACGTCAGCAAGGACATCAAGTTGAATGGCCACACCGTGCCGAAGGGTGCGTACTCCGTGTGGTTCGTCGTGAAGGAAAAGGGTGACTGGACCGCGGTGCTCGATCCGAAGGTCAAGCGCTACCATATGAATCCGCCCGATTCGAGCGCGGCGCAGATTCGCTTTGCCATCAAGCCCGAGGCCGCGCCGTTCACCGAGGTCCTTTCGTTCTCGATGCCCGCTCTTCGCGCCAACGGCGGGACCCTGCTCTTTCAGTGGGAGCGCGTCCGCATTCCCATCGACGTCGAGGTCCAGCCATCGCTCGTCATGACGATGTCCGCGGCGGAGGCCGCGCCCTATCTCGGCAAGTACGACTATGTCGAGATGTCGACGGGCAAGGCAACAAAGAGGTCCGTGTTCACGGTCACGCACGAAGACGGCACACTCAAGGGCGAGTTCGCGCCCGCCGATCCATACTTCCGGAAGTTCGCGCTCATCCGCATCGGACCCGACTGGTTCGCGCCTGGCGTGTACGACAGGAAGGGACAGATCTACGAAGTGTACCGGCCGGAGATCACCTACGAGTTCACGCGCAAGGATGGCCGAGCGGTGTCGTTGAAGTTGCGCGAGGAGGATGACACGATCTCGGCGACGGGAACGCGCGTCCCCTGACATGACGCTCTCTCGCCGCGCATTCCTCGGGTGGCTCGCGACGGCGGTTCCGGCCGCCGCATTCGTTCGTCGCGCACACGCGTTCTCGGTCGACCACCTCGCGGCGGATCGTCGCACCCTTCGCGCACTCGGCGAAGCGGTACTGCCATCCGAATTGGGAAGCGCCGGCATCGCTGCGGCCGTCGATCGCTTTCAGCGGTGGATTGCCGGATATCGTGAAGGCGCTGAGCTGCTGCATGGCTACGGCACGTCGGCGCTCGAGAAGGCTGGCCCCACGCCAGCGACGAAATGGGCGACGCAGCTCGCTCGTCTCGAGGCGAAGCGGTTTGCCGACCTTCCACTCGAGCAGCGCCGAGTAATGGTGCGCGCCGAGCTCGCAGCGTTAAACCCCGAGCGGCTGGGCGCCGTGGGCAGCGCGCCGCATGTCGCTGCCGCACTGCTCGCGCACTTCTACGCGAGTCCTGAGGCGACGGATCTGTGCTACGATGCGAAGATCGGAAAGCAGAGCTGCCGTCCACTCGCGACGTCTTCGCGCAAACCACTGCCACTCGCAAAGTCCGGTTGATGCAGTCCGCCGCGCCCGTCAGCGGGCGATAGCTGGACGCGGCTCCAGCCGAGCATACGCGAACTCACGGTGCGGTAGCTCCTTTTCCGACACGAGTGCGGCGACGTGTTCGCCGATCGCTGGACCCATCTTGAATCCGTGGCCTGAGCCGCCGCCAACCAGCCACGTGTTCGTCAGTCCCGGATGCCGGTCGATAAGGTAGTCGCCATCGGTCGACGCCTCGTACTGGCACACACGCGACTCGACGAGCGGCGCATCCTTCAACGCGGGAAAGCGCGCACCGACGATCTCGCGCGCGAGCGCCAGCCCAGCAGCACTCGGCACGCGATCCAGCCGGCTTGGATCCACTTCGTCGCCCGCAGTGTCGTCCGCCACCTTCAAGCCGCGGCGCTCGTGATTCGGCACGCCGTACACGAGCCGCTTTCCAATGTGCATCCACACCGGTGTAGTACCGGGCTCGTAGCGAGTGTCGCCCGCGGGTGTGCCGAAGAAGAACACCTCCTGTCGCGTTGGCACGATGCGTCGTCCCACGACCTCGGGGAAGACAGTGCCCATCCACGGACCACAGGCGAAGACAAAGTGATCTGCGCCAATGCGGCTTCCGTCCGAACACTGGATATCGACGAGACGACCGCCGCGCTTTTCTCCAGGTTGCACCCAGGCGGCGCGATACATCACGCCCTCGGCGACGGCGCGCTGTCGCACGACCTCACATGCGACGCGCGCCGACAGGTAGCCAGCTTCGGGCTCGAAGTACGCGACGCGCACGTCGTCGAATCCCATGTGCGGAAAGCGTCGTCGCGCCTCGTTCGGCGCGAGCTGCTCGAGCGGCATGCTTGCCATTCGCATCGGCTCGATGGACTTGCGCACGTACGAGTCGTCATCGGCGCACATCCACAGTGCGCCGGTCTTGTGATACAATCGTTGCCCGAAGTCGCGCTCCGCCTTGCGCCACAGGTGGAGCGAGCGCGCGGCCATCTGCGTGTAAAGCGCCTTTCCGTTGTAGACAGCGCGGATCACGCGCGTCTCACCCCCGGATGACGCGCGTGAATTACCAGCGCCCCATGCGTCGACGAGCGTGACTCGGAAACCAGCTCGCCGTAGTGCGAGTGCGCTCCATCCGCCGAAAGCTCCCGCACCGATTACGACGGCGTGCTCACGTGTCGCATGCGTGCGACGCGGGGCGAGCGCGGTTGCGAACGGTGCAACTGCCATCGCGCCAACGAACGCCCGCCGGGTGATGTCCGGCGGGACGTCGTCGTTGGTCACTGATGGAATCCCAGCGTGATGCCGAATCTGCGAGCCTCGTTCGTGAGGTAGCCAACGCGCGCCCGCGTTCCGCGCTCACGGTCCAGCGCGAGCAGCGCACGTTCGTCGGTGATGTTGTTGACGAAGAGCGCCACCTCCCACATGTCGCGCGAGAATCCTGCCCGCGCGTTCAGCAGCGTGTAGGCCGGCAGCAGCGGGTCGAAGGTGAACGTCGACTGTGTGAGCGGCCGTCCGATGGTGTTGTTGCCGAAGGAATTGAGGTCGACTACGCCAGCGCCCTGCGCGAGATCGTCGATCTGTGTATATCGCGAACCCGCGTACTG
>JAQBPV010000265.1 GCA_028287345.1 Gemmatimonadota bacterium | reverse complement strand
AAGAACGATGTGCGGCGCTTCGACGAGTTCGTCAACGACAAGATCTACGACCTGCTGCTGCGGGGCGTGGCGAATGCGAAGGCCAACGACCGCGACGTCATCGAGCCGCAGGACCTGCCGATCACGTAAGGTCTGCAGGAATCCATCCAGGCGTTCGAGGCGATCGATGAGGAAGTGTCGTTGGACGCGATCCTCGAACATCTGACCAGGCGGCCCCCACTCGACCTCGTCTACAGCGCTGAGACCGAGGAGAGGCTTCCGCAGATAGCCGGCGGCCTCGGTGTGGCGCTGGCTCGGACGTTTCGAATCCTCGACGAAGAAGTGAAGAACCCGCAGACCCAGCATTGGGACAAGGCCACCCGCGTCTTCGACTTGCTCCTCTAGCCGGCACCCGCAGGCAGCGACCGCGCCGCGCGCGGTCGAACCGGAGAAGGGCTGGCTGCTGCACATGTTGTAGCCTTTGGCGCAAGGAGGTGTGCATGTCGAGCACCCTGGAGGCGCTAGTGACGCGCAGTCGAGTGCAGGCGCATTCACGAGCAATCGAGCGAGAGCTTACGCCGGCCGTGAAGTCTCTGGTCGAAACCCTAGGCAAAGCGTTGGTCGCTGTGATTGTGGGTCGAGATGTGAAGACAGTCAGGCGGTGGGTTGCGGGCCAGGGGCCTCGCAGTGACGACGAGCAGCGCAGAATTTGGGACGCATTGCAGATCGTGGAGCTTCTTCTCTCGACCAACTCGACCTCGACGGTTCGCGCCTGGGTTATGGGAATGAATCCGGAGCTAGATGACGAGAGTCCTGCAGAGATTCTCGCCGAGGACGGCCGTGCGCGCGTAGTAATGGCGGCGGCGCGGGCGTACGTGAACGCGGACTAGGTCCACTCCGAACCGTTGGATTCTTTGGCTAGCGGGGGTCTCTTTTTTTGTCGCTGCGCTATTCCGGCTTGGCGGACAACGCAAGGCTGCAGATGCGGCCGGTGGATCCCAGCATGTCGACAAGAACCGGTCGAGTGCCCCTGAGTGGGGTGATGAGGATCAGCCGTCGTCTGGGACGATAGGTCTTACCTATGAAGAAACTGATCACTCCCTTTGCCCTTGCTGTGTCTCTTAGTGCAGCTCTCGCGCTGACCGGATGCGGCGCCACCACCTCGAACTCGTCTTCCTCGGGCTCGAAGAGCAGCCCCTCTGCCGAGCCGACCAAGGAGGTCGCCAAGGCCCCCGATCTGACCGGCACCTGGAAGCAGACCAACTCCGCCAGCGCGGACAGCTACCAGGCTGCCGAGATCACCGGTGACGTCATCACGATCAACTGGGTCAGCAACGGCGGCGACACGAAGTCGATCTACTGGGTGGGCACGTTCACCGCACCGACCGATGCAGCGACCCCATATAAGTGGACCTCGACGCGTGACAAGGCCGCGACCGAGGCGGCCATGCTGGCGTCGCAGGACGACACCAAGGAGTTCACCTTCCAGGACGACACCGTGAGCTACTCGGCAAGCGCCCTAGGCACGACGACCACGGTCAAGCTCAAGAAGGGCTGAGACCCTTCGGCTCACGGCCCGGCGAGCCTCTGCTCGCCGGGGTTTGTTCTTTTGCCGACTTAGTAAGCGAGTCTCAGCGATCCGATTACGCGAGGGGACCCGAGTACCGCATCAGTATCGAGTCGCGGCGCTGAAAGCCCACGGACGCGTATAGCCAGATCGCCGACTCGCGGCTCGGCCGCGACGTCAGGTCGAGCGTCTGGAGCTTCCGCTCTCGCGCGAGCTCGATCACTGCCTCGAGGGCAGCCGGGCGACGCCACGGCCAAGGCAAGGAAGCGGGGAGCGTTTGCGCGGCAGCCGCAAGCGCAGCGCGCACTGTCCTGTTATTTGATGGCGCGAAACAGCCCGATGATGCTCGACATCCACGCGCGCGACACTTTGATCTCACCGACGATCTCGCTCGCCGGCGTCAGTGCTTTGCGGTTGAACCACTTCTCCATGCTGTAGGTGACGGAGGGGAGCTTGCTCGACTTCTTCGAGAACAGGTCGTGGAACGACTCGACGCAGTCGCTGCCCTTCTTCGCGGTTGCCAACCAAGTCGCGGCGAAATCCAGCGAGTTCGCGTTGCCGTCGCTCTTAACTGCGTTATTTGTCGTCACACCCGCTGCGACACAATTCCACAAGAATGTGCGCGTCCTGGACGCGTAGCCGGTGGTGGCGATTCGCTTGGCGTACGCCGTTCCCAGCTTCTTGATCTTCTCGGCCTGCTGCTTATAGAGCAGCCAGCTGGAGATGATCATGGGCGTCGCAACTCCCCAAGCGAGCGTGTCTAACGAGGCGATGGCGACTTGTTCTTCGGGCACGACGATCCACTCGCTATGCGATAGGTGGGACGCAATCGCGAACTTCGAAAACAGCGGTGCGACGCCTGTTTGCTCATGAAAGATCGCGTTGTTGGCGGGGACTAGCCACGTCTCAACTCGGTCTTTGAATGCCCATACAACTGGTGACTTGTTCGTGAAGGTGAACCGGTAATGACCGGGCTGCTGAGGACCCCAGTCGCAGAGTACGAGGTCTTCGTTGTATTGAGCCTCCAAATCCGTCTTCGCATAGGTGCTCACTCTCGTGCTACGCGCGTCGCAGCTGTGGACGTCGGTACGCGGTTGGACGACTGCTTCAGAGGCTGCGGCCGCGGGCTGGGTTGTCGTGGTGGTGACAGCGACCCCGACGACGAGCGCCGCCGTGAGCATGAACGGTAGTACGCGCCTCATTAGACATCCCTCCGTCGGGAAACGTCACGTCATGAGTCGGAGCGCCGGAGAGCCGGTCGCAAGGACACCGCCTTCGGGTGTGGCGCCATTAAACATTATGAGGCCTCCTCACTGTTTCGAGAAGCCCGTTGCCTATGGCAGGCACAGGTGGGGCCGCTCGAGGTCGTCGCCCAATGGCCTGCGTTCGGCGTGCCTGAGTCGCATGTCGTGCTCGACAGTTCGCCGCTCCGCGAGCTTGCATCCCGGGCACGGACTGTCTGGGATCAGGGCTAGCGCGCCGCGCGGCCATAGCAGCTCGCCCCTTCAGGCGGGCTGACGGCCGCCATTGTTCTTCGGACTCATCGCTTCTCTCGCGGCGCGCCCTCACTGTGTCCGGATGGAACTACGACGATGATGCTGGACATTACAGATCATGAACGCCGAATTCACCGACGCCGACTTGCTCGAGCAGGCGGCCGTCGTCGATGGCGATGATTTCGCCGGGCTATTCCACGGACATCGAGACCGAGTATTCCGCCACCTCTTACGCCTCGCTAGCACTCCCTCCGATGCGGAGGATCTCGTCGCGCTGACGTTCGCCGAAGCATGGCGGAAGCGGAACCGGATCCGCTTCACCGACTCGTCAGTGCTTCCGTGGCTGCTCGTCACCGCATCCCATCTCGCGCGCAACAACGTCCGAGCCTTCCGACGGCATCAAGCGCTCCTGGCGAAGATGCCACCGCCAGAGACTCGCGCGGATCACCGCGACGACGTCCTGGAGAGCCTTCACCGCGACGGCCTCGCCATGAGAGTGCGCCGATCCTTCGAGCGCCTCAGCGACCGGGACCGCGAGATACTGAGCCTCTGCTTGCTTGAGGAATTGAGTACAAACCAGGTCGCGAGCCTTCTCAGGGTCCCACCTGGAACTGTGAAATCCCGACTCTCGCGCGCGCGAGCGCGACTGGCCGTGATCGTGTCCCTCGATCTCTCCCCAGACGAAATCAGGAGCATGCAATGAATGTCGGCTTCGATCCGCGGCGCAGCGCAGCCCTCGAAACGGCTCTCGCCGATCGTGTCCATTTCGACACCGAACCTGCCCGAGTGCGCAGACTCCGCCGTCGACGGTGGATCATTGGCGGCGCGATCGCGGTGGGCGCAGCTCTAAGCGTCGCCGCGTCCGCGGTGGTGGTAGGAGCTCCGGGATGGATCGCTCTGCCCGGCACGGATCCGAGTGCCTCGCCGTCGTACGCGTCCATCCCGGACTGGCCGCGCAACGCGAAAGGCCAGACCTATGGCTCGCAAGGCTCTAGTCCTGTCTCTCCAGATCTCATCCTCGTCGAGGGCGAAGACGATAACCGTAACCCG
>JAQBPV010000113.1 GCA_028287345.1 Gemmatimonadota bacterium | reverse complement strand
GTCGGCAACGTGAAGATCACGGCGTTGTGCGACATCGTGCCGGACAAGGTCGAGAAGGCGAAGGCGGAGATGAAGAAGGCCGGCCACGACTACGAGCCCGCGGTCTACACCGGCGGCGAGCGCGACTTCGAGAAGCTCTGCGCGCGCGACGACATCGACATCGTCTACACGGCGACGCCGTGGCGCTGGCACGTGCCCGTGTCTGTCGCAGCGATGAAGAACGGCAAGCACGCGGCAACCGAGGTGCCCGCTGCGCTCACCATCGAAGACTGCTGGACGCTCGTGGATACGTCGGAGAAGACGCGACGCCATTGCATCATGATGGAGAACTGCTGTTACGGCTACAATGAGACGATGGTGCTCCAGATGGTGAAGGGCGGATTGTTCGGAGAGCTCAAGCACGGTGGCGCCGCGTACAATCACGACCTGCGCTCCATCCTCTTCGAAACGCGCGACGAAGGGCTGTGGCGCCGCGCCAACCACACGGAGCGCAACGGCAACCTCTATAGCACGCATGGACTCGGGCCGGTCGCGTGGTATCTCGGCATCGACCGCGGTGATCGCTTCGATTACATGGTCTCCATGAGCACGCCGGAGATGGGCCTTACCAAGTGGCGCGAGGATCACCTCTCGAAGGACGATCCGCGGTGGAAGGAAAAGTACGTTACCGGTGATCTCAACAGCTCACTGATCAAGACCGCGAGGGGGCGCACGATTCGGCTCGAGCACAACGTGTCGAGCCCGCGACCGTACAGCCGCATCAACAGCATCGAGGGAACGAAGGGGCTGTTCGAGGACTATCCGCCGCGCATTTATGTCGAGGGGCGTGGCAAGAACGACGTCTGGACGACGATCGACGACTACAAGGCCGAGTTCGAGCATCCATGGTGGAGAGAGCAGGGCGAGCGCGCACGCACCGGTGGGCATGGCGGCATGGACTTCATCATGGCGTGGCGTCTCGTCACCTGCATGCGCGAAGGGCTCGCGCCGGACATGAACGTCTACGATGCCGCGTCGTGGAGCGCGCCCGGTCCGCTGTCGGAAAAGTCGGTGGCGAAGGGCAGCATGCCGATGAAGTTCCCCGACTTCACCCGTGGGAAGTGGAAGGTTGCGTCAACCTGATCGGCTGACGTCCTTCCATGCGCGGCACTGGTGATTGGTGGCATCCGTCACCGCCATCAGCTCGACGTCGAAGATCATGTCGGCGCGCGCGGGCACGAGCGGAGGATTTCCCGCCGTGCCGTATGCTAGCTGATACGGATGCCACGCCTGCTCAGCGTCGCTCCGGCAACGGACGGGATCGTGTCGCGTGAGCGGGGAAGCGTGGTGGCGCAACCGCTGAGGAGAAGCGCGGCGATAGCGGTCGTCATCGATCTCGTCATGCCGCGAAGATACGGCGGAGGTCCGGGATGAGGAAGAATGGTCGGCGACAGCGCGGGCACGCCTTCTGCCCCAGGGGTTGTCGTCCCGAGCGAAGTCGAGGGACCTGCTTTCGCCTCGTTAGTCATCTACTCCGAGAGTGATTCATGTCCGACAGGAAAACTTCAGACCCGGATCGTGACGAGCACACCCCGGCGGGTAAGAAGCTCGACGACCTCTACAAGCTCATCGACGGCATCGAGATCGCGATGTTCACCACCCGTCGTCCCGATGGTCATCTCGTGTCGCGCCCCATGGCGACGCAGGAGCGCGTCACCGGCATCGACCTCTGGTTCGTCACCGACATCTCGTCGCACAAGCTTGACGAGCTTGCGACCGATCCGCACGTGAACCTCGCCTACTATCACGTGAAGTCGCGCGAGTGGGTGTCGGTCTCCGGCATCGCGACGGTGACGCAGGAGCGCGCGATGATCGAGGAGCTCTACAAACCGGATTGGAAAGCGTGGTTCGGCGACGAAGGCGGCCAACGTGATGGCAGTGCGACCGATCCACGTCTCGCCTTGATCATGGTGGAAGCGCAGTCGGTCGAATACCTCGTGGTCACGCAGCCAAAGCCAGTCGTCCTGTTCGAGCTCGCCAAGGGAATGGTCACCGGCTCACCGCCGAGAATCGGCGACCAGCGCTCGCTGAGCGACCGCGAGCTGAAGACACCAGCCGCGCACGAGGCGCGATAACTGTTCCTTGTGCGGGCTGCGCACCGCGACCAACTTGCCGCCGTGCGCCCAATCGTCGCGTTTCAAGGAGAGACCGGAGCATTCAGCGAGCGAGCTGCCGCACTGCTCGTCGAGGGACAGCTCTCATTGCTGCCGTGCGATACGTTCGAGGCCGCGGTCCGCGCCGTCGTGAACGGAAATGCGGACTACGCTGTCATTCCAATCGAAAATCTCATCGCGGGCCCCGTCAGCGCGGCCATCGATGCGCTGGCGCAGTTTCCGTCGCTCGATCGGGTGCGCGAACTTGCGTTGCCCGTCCGGATGACCCTCATGGGATTGCCCGGCGCGACGATCGACGACGTGCGCGAAGTGCTGAGCCATCCTGTCGCGCTCAAGCAGGTCACCAGGTTTCTCGCCGAGCATCCGGCGATTCGCGCGGTCGAAGCTCCCGATACGGCAGGCGCGGCGCGCATGGTCGCCATCAGGCGCGATCCATCCGTCGCCGCCATCGCGGCGCCGTGGGCTGCCAAGCACTATGGGCTGACCATCCTCGCCGAAGGCCTCGAGGATCGCCCCGACAACGCCACGACATTCGTGCTCGTCAGGCGTCCGCCTCAGCGCAGCTGACTCACGGCTGGTCGCTCGAGGAAGCTGGTCACGGCATAGACGAACGCCGTGGTGCGCTCCAGATGCGCGACGTGATCCGATTTCGCGAGGACCACCCATTCGCGGTCCACCGTCCCGAGCATGGAGAAGAACGTCGGTAGTCCAGCGTCCTTCGCAATTGGATCAGCTTCGCCATGCAGGATGAGCGTCGGCGTGTGAATCTTCAGCGGGTTGAGCGCGTTGAACTGTTCCTCGTGCCGCCAGTCAACGCGCACGGTATCGCTCTTCACCGCCGAGCGCACGTATGCGTCCTTCACGCCGGGCGGCGTGGAGGCAGGTGTGAGGAAGTCCTCACCTGCAGCCTTCCTCGTCGTCGCGACGCGTGGTGGAGTGGTCGGCTCGGCCGGCACCTCAGGGCGCTTCGTGATGTTGTAGTACGGAGCATACATGATGAGCGACGACATCTTCTCCGGATGACGCTGCGTCGCGAGCATGGCTGTCGCCGAGCCGCGTGAGTAGCCCAGCAGTGCAGGGCGTCGCTTGCCAGGCGCGCGTGCCGCTACCCAATCGGTCGCCGCCTCGGCGTCTGCAGCTGCGCGAAGAGGTGTGAGCCAGCCGGTCTTGTCGCGCGGCGTGGAACCATAGCCGCGTTGATCGAGCGCATAGACTGCGTATCCCTTGGCGACGAGCGCCTCCATTACCGACACCTGCTGTCCCGGTGCATGGAGATCGAAGTTCGGCAGCGCGCTCCACGTGCGGCCGTGCAGCAGCACGATCTCACCCTTTGGCGTGCCTGCAGGTCGTGCCTCCCAGAGCGCGAGGCGATGGCCGTCGTCCGCGACGATGTCCTGACGCTGAACGCGCGCACTCGCCGACGCTTGTGCATGAGTCGCGTGCGGCGCAGCCAGGGCGGGTAGCGCGACGATGTAGACGCCGAGGAGGTTGAGCAGCACCGTCGCCCAGAGAGCGGCGCGCATCACCCGGTCGCGTGTGTGGGTCATGTCGTTCGTCCTAAGATCGTGAGACGCGAAAGTGAACCGCTCGGACGAGAACCGCCAATGGATTCCGATTTTCATTCCGGTTGTTCAGGGCGGCGTGACCGCGTTCCAGTAACCGTACATGCTCCTACGCTCGAGGAGACGAGATCACGATCTGGAATCCGTCCGGATCCTTCACCCGGAATACGCGCCCCCACGGCGTGTCGGTGGGTTTCAGCACCAGCGTGCCGCCCTGCTCCTTGATACGCGCCGCGAACGCGTCCACATCCTGCGTCGTCGTGAGCTGCACCGAGAAGCCCTCGCCCTTGACCCGATCGAATCCCTTGGCGCCATCGTCCTGACTGAGCAGGAGCCGGAAGGCGCCCGCCTTGAGCGACGCCGCGAGAAGCCTTCCATCGCGTTCGTATCGCTCGTCGACCGTGAAGCCCACGACGTCCCGATACCACGCCAGGCTTGTCGGCACATCCTTCACTGTGAACGAGGCCATGACGTCCCGAGCGCGAAGCGACTCGGGCTGGCTGCGCTGCGTGCTGCCGTTGGAACTCGATGAACTATCGCTCATGATATCTCCCGTCGATGTCGGATGGCGTGCAGATTCGGCAGCAAAGGTAGCCTGTTAAGCTTGTATTGTCCTCTGCCGTCCTGCTTCACTTCCGCCACGTGCCTCATGCGTCAGATACAGAAGGATCTGCACGCGCAACTGCGCGCCGAATCGATCGCCTCGCACGAGCGAATCGCAGCGATGGTCCGGCCGCTCGATCCGTCGAAGATCAACGAGCACCCCGATCCGTTGGGCTGGAGCGTCGGGCAGGTACTCGAGCATCTCATCATCGCCGACGAGTTGTACGAGGAGCCCTTCAACGCGCTGTTGCGTACCGCACCCCAGGACGCTGGTGCTCCGGCGCGCTACTGGAAGCCGTCATTCATCGGCGGACTCATTGCGAAGACGCTGATCAATCCAAAGCCGGTGAAGGGCCCGAAGGTCTTCCGGCCAGGTCCGACGCCACGCGGCGGCGTCGTCGAGGCGCTGCTCGCACGCGAGCAGCGCTTCGTTCAGGCGATGGATGCCGCCGCGTCATTCGATTGGCGCGCGCTCCGCATCGGTTCTCCCGCGCTGCCGACATGGGCGCCGAAGATGAACCTCGGCGACGGCTTCCGGATCCACACGGTTCATGTCACCAGGCATTCGCGCCAGATCGAACGCCTGATCGCGATGTTGTGAAAAAAGAGCGTCGCTCCGGTACCGTCACGGAGCGACGCGAAGAAGCACCACGCTGGCCCGCCTAGAACCGCACGGACACCGCGATGCCGGCGCTGCCGCCGTTGCTCATGTCCACCATCGGCACAACGGCGGTCTGCGCCATGGTGCGCGCCTTCTCGGCCTCACGCTGCGCCATGATCCCGGTATGGTTGTGCATGGAGCGCATCGACAGCGCGACGCTCGTCACGCCCATGACGACGCCCGAGGCGGCGATGCCGTGGTTGAACTCCGACTTCGAGAGAACGGTCGCACCCAGACCGACGGTCGCGAGCCCCGAGATGATGCCGATCTTGCTGATGCGCGAGCTGTGGCCGTCTGCGTTGCTCGTCGCATTCCACAGTGACGTCGCCATCGCGCCGCCGAGGGCGAATGGTGCCGCCACGGCGAAGCCGACGTTGCGCGCGACCTCGGCCTGCGACACCGGCTGCATATAGGGCATCTGGATGAACGCCGCTTCGTTCAGCGTCAGGCCGTTGTCGTCGAGCCAGCGCGTGAACACCGAATCGCCGGCGAGCTGCGGAACCAACACATTGTTGTCGGCCCGCGCGACGCGATCGACGATGTCGCGTCGCCCCGTCGACGCCAGTAGATGCGCCACGGCGCACAACGTTCCCGTCTTGCGGTCGACGAAGTATGGCACGGCTTGGCCAGGGAAATCGTAGTTGTGCGGAAATACCCCGCGCGCCTGGTACGCACGAAGCGTTTCGAGGAGCACCGCCCGCCGCGCACGTTGCTCCACCTCGAGTCCCGCCACATCACGGCTGCCGAGCGAGGCCAGCACGCTGTCGAAGTGCACGCGGATGCGAGTCACCTCCGCGGCGGCGGCATCGCCGGGAGCCGCGGTGGCTTGCTGCGTCGTTGCCGCGATGATCGTGATAGCGATTGCAGCGGCGAGAACCAGACGTTCGAGGCGCATGGGACACTCCGGCTATGGGTAGGGATCGTTCTCCCCGCCCAACCGCGCGGCACTCGAATCCGTCACATTCCGCCGCTGCTGCTGCTGAATCGCGCCCAACACGGACGCGGCTCGAGGATTACGGCTTCAGCGCGCGAATCTTGATCGAGCGGAACGACGCTTCGTCGTTGTGATCCTGCAGCACGATGTGTCCTTCGCGCCGGTCGGCGAAGCCTTGTGTCGTGTGGTACTTGCTCTTGGCGAGCAGCGAGTCCATTCGCGGTGACCCGAGATCATACGAGACGATCATCTTGCCGTTCAGCCAATGCTCGCCGTGGTTGCCACGCAGCACCACGCGCGACTGGTTCCACTGGCCGACGGGCATGAGGTGCTTGTCGCCGTTGGGCGTGATGAGATCGTACAGCGAGCCAGCGCGATGCGTCGGGATCTTGTTGTCGCTGTTGAGCGAGTCGTCGAGCACCTGATACTCGAAGCCGAGCGCCGCATGATTGGACGACTTCTTCGAGATCTCCTCGGAGACGTTGTACTTCAAGCCGCTGTTGGAGCCCGGTGGCACCTTCCACTCGAACGTGAGCTCGAAGTCGCGCCATGCGTCAGTCGTCATCAGGTCGCCGCCGTTCGCCGGCTGACCGTCCGGCATCTTCGCGACGTTTTTCTTCGCGATCTTCGTGATCGTCCCGTTGACGACCTTCCAATGCGCGCTCGGCACGCTGTCGTAGCCGAGTCCGCGCCAACCCTTGAACGTCGATCCGTCGAACAGGAGCCGCCAACCCGCGCCCTTCTCGGCGGCGGTGAGTGTGTTCGGCGCACTCGACTGTGCGCTTGCGACGAAAGGCGCTGCGAAGGCCGCGAGCAACAGCGCGGCAGTTCTGGCTTTGATCACGTGAGCTTCCCAGATTGAGGTTGCTCCATCATACGATATCGTTCATGCGCGTTCAACCATCCGCCAGCGGAGTGCATGTCAGTCAGTCGTCGTGAGTTTCTTGCTTCGCTCGCCGTTGCCGCAGTGGCCTGCGGACGCACCGCTCCAGGGGCCATCGCACCCAGCGCGCCCGGATTCAAGTTCGGCTACTCCGCGAGCACGTGGGGCAACCTCGAGCTCATCGCGATCGACGAAATCTCGAAGCTTGGCTTTCCCGGCATCCAGTTCCGGCCGAGCATCGTCGGACACTTCATGCGGCAGCCGTCCGTATTGCGGGACCTCCTGGCGCAGAAGAGGCTCCAGATCGTCGCGCTCTCGAGTGGCAGCATCACGCTGGATCCAGCTCTCGAGGCGCGCATGATCGCCGATCACGTGGCCCGCGCGAAATTCCTTGCCGACGTGGGCGGTTCGTTCCTTCAGGTCACCGATACGAAGCCCTCCGCGGTGGTGACCCCCGAACAATGCACTCGGCTTGGGCAGCTTTTGTCGGAGATCGGCCACAAGACCGACGAGTTGGGAGTGGTGCTCGCGTATCACCCGCACATGGGGACGATCGGCGAGAAACCCGAGAATCTCGAGCGAGTGCTCAAGGAGACGGATCCGCGCACGATGAAGCTGCTGCTCGACGTCGGGCACTACCTGCAGGGGGGTGGCGATCCCGCCGATGCCATACGTCGGTATCGACAGCAGCTCGGCTTCGTGCACCTCACGGACGTCGAGACGATCGATACTGGACTCGGCTATCGCTTCGTCGAACTGGGAAAGGGACGCGCGAATCTTCGCGCCGTGTTCGACGCCATGCGTGATACGATGTTCGGGGGATGGGCCGTCGTCGAGCTCGACGCCGTCACCGCACCCGATCGCTCAGCCAGCCAGTCTGCGGCCATCAGCAAGGCCTATCTCGAGTCGCTCGGCTTCAGCGTCACGCAAGGTCTTCCTGGATGAACCGCGGACTGACATGCACGTCGACCTGCACGAGCGGTTCGTCGCCGATGCAGGTGAAGCTGTGCACCTCGCCCGCCTTCACGACGAAGATGTCGCCGGCTCCGCCCTCGAATTCCTTGCCGTTGACGTTCCACCGCCCCCGCCCGGATCGCACGAACTGGATTTCGTCGTACGGATGGCGATGCGGACCGGGACCTTTGCCGGGTACTGCACTCAAGAGATAGACGGAGACGCTCACATCACCGTTGTCGGCGCCGACGAATTGATGTGAGCTTCCCTTGAACGGCAGCCCTTCCTGACGAACGTGATGCATTCCGACCCTCTCGTGACGAAGAATGACCATCGACATTGAGCGGCAGATCATAGCCGTTGAAGAACGACTGCTCGAGGCCATGAAGACGAGCAACGTAACGCTGCTCGACAGCTTGCTCCATGACGACCTGCTCTTCAACGGGCCCACCGGCGAAACCGCCACGAAAGCGTTGGATCTCGCCAACTATCGCACAGGTGGCATCAACCTGCGCACCGTGGAGGCGAACGATCGGCGTCTGAGCATCATCGGCGACGAAGCCGTCGTTGCGGTGACGGTGCGGCTCGAGGGGAACTACATGGGCCAGGAGATCGACGGACGCTTTCGCTATCTCCGCGTCTGGAAGAACTTCGGCGGCGAATGGAAGGTGATCGCTGGAAGCGTCGTCACGCAGAGTACTGGCGGCTGATCACTCGGGCGCTGGCCGCGAATGGACGCACTAAGACGGCGGAAGGTCCGCTGCTTGCGCGCGCGTGCGGAAAGGCAGCTCGATCGTGACGAGTGTGCCCGTCGGCAGCGCCTGGCCGATGTGGAACCGGCCGGCACTGCCGTACAATTGCGTCAGGCGTGCGCGCGTGTTCCCGATACCGATCCCTCGGCTGTTCGTGGCCATTGGCGCGCGTCCGATGCCGACGCCGTCGTCCTGCACATGAAGGTGCAGCGCGTCGCCCTGACGGCTGCCACGAATCCAGACCTTTCCCGAGGCCTCACGAGGAGCGATGCCGTGCCGAATCGCGTTCTCGACGAGCGGCAACAGCATGCAGTGCGGCATGTATGCCTCGAGGGCATCGGGCTCCGACTCGATCATCACCTCGAGCCCGTCCGGAAACCGCGTCTGCTGAATGGCGACGTAGTGCGAGAGGACATCGAGCTCCTGCTGCAGCGTCACTTCCTCCGCCGTGCCGGTGTCGAGTGTAGCGCGGAGCAGTTCAGTCAAGTGCCCGACCATCGACTCAGCGGCGCGTGGATCCTGGCTGATCAACGCCTTCAGCGTGCTGAGTGTGTTGAACAGAAAGTGCGGCTGTAGCCGACCTTCCAGCGTCTCGAGACGCGCCTGCGCGAGATTCGCCGCGAGCGCAGCCGCACTACCCTCACGTTCGCGCACCTCGCCGTGGTACGCGAAAGCGTGATAGATCGCCGAGATCGACGCGAACCGAACGAGATTCGCTGCGAGGTAGCGGGAGATCGTCATCGCGATCGCGGTGCCGAGCTCGCCGGGCTGTGCGATGCCGAGCAACGACTGCACGATCACGCTGACCGTGGCGTGAACGACCGACGCCACCACGCTCGCAGCGACGAAGATTGCGAGCGAGCTCCAACGCATCACCCCACGCCGGCGCATCAGTCGCCCGACGTCGAAGATCATCGGCGCGAACGCGAGCCAGAGCAGCCATGTGACGAGCTGTCGCGCGAACAGGACTCCGATCGATGTCGTCGACGGGTCGTTCACCCAGTTCTGGGCGGCGAAAATGAGGCTCAGGCCCAGCGCACACGCGACCCCGATTCGCCAATCAATTCTGGCATCAGTGTATCGGGTAGTGCTGTGTCGCGTCGCTTCGTCGCGCATGCGCCAGCCTGCCTCCACGCCTCCGCTCACGCAAGAGGCCGCCTATCTGACTTTTGGGTCAGTTCCTCGAGCGCTTTCGCGTTCTCTTGCGGTTCCCGCGCGGCGGACGCTCACCCGTCGCCCGCTCCCAGGCGATCGCGGCACCTCGCCGCGCCACCACTTGGGCAACCGCCACGATCACCGCGGCCGTTGCCGTCCACGCAATCGCTCGGCCCCACGCCACGTCCGGACCTGCCGGGTCGTCTGGCGGATCTTCCCCCGAGATCCGCCGCCATCCAGCCACGACCGCTCGTTCGGCGAGCGGGGCTGCAACCGCGCTCGCCGCCGCGGCGAAGAGTCCCCACTGCTGTCGCTTGCTGAGTTGCACGAAATACCAATCCCGGTGTGAGCGACGTCACGCTGAGCAACGCCCGTGCCCGCAGTCGCCGTCCTGTCACACTGGCACACCGGGATGCCATCCCCGCATTATTCTTCCCCTTCTCCCGAACCAGCCCAATGACATGGCCGACGCTCCATCCGCACCGCTCAAGCGCACTCCCCTCCACGAAATTCACGTCGCACTCGGCGCCAAGATCGTCCCGTTCGCCGGCTACGAGATGCCCGTGCAGTATCCGAGTGGTATCGTCGCCGAGCACAAGGCAGTGCGCGAAGGAGCTGGTGTGTTCGACGTGTCGCACATGGGTGAGTTCTGGATCAACGGCGACAAGGCGATCGACTTCGTCAACCATGTGACGACGAACAACGTCGCGGCGCTGGCCGTGGGGCAGGCGCACTACTCCACCATCCTGAACGATCGCGGAACGATCGAGGACGACTGCCTCGTCTATCGATTTCCGAACAAGGTCATGATGGTGGTGAATGCCAGCAATGCGCCCAAGGACTATGCGCACATCGTGCGTCACGCCGCGGAGTTCGGCGTCGACATCCATGACGCCACCGACGAGATGACACTGCTCGCGGTGCAGGGGCCGAAGACTGCCGGCATCCTCCAGGCGCTCACCGACACCGATTTGTCGGTGATCAAGTACTACCACTTCGCCGAGGGCGAGGTCGCTGGAGAAAAGGCGATCATCTCGCGCACTGGCTACACTGGCGAAGACGGCTTCGAGTTGTACATCGCCAATGAATCGGCTGTGCCGATCTGGAAGGCCCTCATGGCCACCGGGAAGATCGTCCCCGCGGGACTCGGCGCGCGTGATTCGCTGCGCCTCGAGATGGGCATGGCGCTCTACGGCAACGACATCGATGACACCACGACGCCACTCGAGGCGAATCTCGCATGGCTGGTGAAGCTGCCGAAGGGTGAGTTCGTCGGACGCGATGCGCTCGTGAAGCAGAAAGAGCAGGGCGTGCCTCGAAAGCTCGTCGGCTTCACGATGCAGGATCGCAACTTTCCTCGGCACGGCTATCCCGTTTTCTACAATGGCGCGCCGAGTGGCATCGTCTGCAGCGGCACGATGAGCCCCACACTCGGCATTCCCATCGGCACCGCATACCTGCCCGCCGAGGGCGCGAAGGAAGGCACGACGTTCGAGATCGAGATCCGCGGCAATCGCGTTCCCGCCACGGTGACGAAGCCGCCGTTCTACAAGAACGCCTCGCACCTGTAAATGCGCATAGCCGTCCTCACGATCTCCGATGCGGGCGCGCGCGGTGAGCGCGCCGACACCAGCGGAGACTCCGCCGTCATGTGGGCCACGTGGCAGTCAGCGACAGTCGTCGCCCGGGCGATCGTGCCCGACGACAGCGTGGCCATCGTCCGTCAACTGCTCGCGTGGTGCGATGGCGACGCCGCGGACCTCGTTCTCACGACAGGCGGCACCGGCCTCAGTGCGCGCGACGTCACTCCCGAAGCCACGCGAACCGTGATCGAGCGGGAGGCGCCCGGCATCGCCGAACGAATCCGCGCTGTCACCGGCGTCGCGTTTCCCCGCGCGGCACTCGGCCGCGGTATCGCCGGCGTGCGCGCGAAGACGCTCATCGTGAACCTTCCCGGCTCCACGTCGGGCGTGCTCGAGTCCCTTGCCGCCATCGAGCCCATCGTCGCGCATGCCGTTGACGTCCTGCGCGGCTCACCGACTGACCACAGCGGCGCGTCGCATGGCGATGCGCACGCATGAGCGTCCTCATCACGCTACACGACGTCGAGCCGGCCGTACGGCTCAATGCGCGACTGGAGGCTGACGGCGTCGAGACTGTCGTCGTCAGTCCGCTCGACGACATGCGCGCCGAGATCAAGCACGCCAAGCCCAACCTCATCGTCTTCAGCGACGAGCTGACCGATCCGGCCAACCTCACGCTGCTGCGCGAGATGCTGTGGGATGGAACGCCCGTCGTCGGCCTGATGGACGGCGACGACGCCACGCAGCGCGACCGTCTTCGCGCATTCGGCTACGTCGACCTGTTTTCGAAACCCATAGTCGTCGACGAAGTGGCATTGAGCGTCCGTCGAATCATGGAGCGCCACGCGCTTCAGGAGATGACGGGACTCATCGGCGAGAGCGAGCCCCTGCGCGAAGTGATGGTAAAGGTCGAGCAGATGGCGCCCGTCAGCAGCACCGTCCTCATCGAGGGTGAGAGCGGCACCGGCAAGGAGCTCGTCGCGCGCGCCCTGGCGGCGCTCGGTCCTCGGAAGAACAAGCCGTTCATCGCAGTGAACGTCGGTGCGCTGCCGGAGACACTCCTCGAGAGCGAGTTGTTCGGTCATGAAAAGGGCGCCTTCACCGGCGCCGCCGAGCGACGACTCGGCCGCTTCGAGCTCGCGGACATCGGAACGCTCTTTCTCGACGAGATTGGAGAAATCCCGCAGTCCACGCAGGTAAAGTTGCTGCGCGTGCTCGAGGAGCGAGAGTTCACCCGGGTTGGAGGCGGGCAGTCGATCAAGGTGAACGTGCGGGTCATCGCTGCGACGAACCGGCCGCTGCGCGAACACGTGGAGGAGGGAAGCTTTCGCACCGACCTCTACTACCGGCTCAACGTCCTCAGCATCTACCTGCCGCCGCTGCGCGCCCGGCCGGAGGACATCCCGCTGCTCGTTCGCCGGTTCATTCGCGACTTCACCGCGCAGCACGACCGGCCCTTCCCGGGCATCTCGGCCGAGACCATGGAGATGCTGATGCAGTATCCATGGCCGGGGAACGTTCGAGAGCTGCGCAACCTCGTCGAGAGCATGGTGGTGCTCTCACACGGTCGGCAGATCGGTCCGGAGGACCTGCCGCGTCAGATTCGGGAGGGAGGCGTCGCGCGCTTCCTGCCGGTCCGTGTGGGACCGATCAATCGCGCGGCCGGTCAGGCCGAGGGGAGGGAGCTCGAATTCATCCTGCGGAGTCTGCTCGAGCTGAAGCTGGAGATGGAGGGCCTTCGGCGTCGGATGGATGACGATCGGTCGTCGGGCTCGTTTGGCGCTTCGCGGGCTGGCTTCATTGGTGAAGTGGTGGCGCCGACAAGTAATTCTGTGACGGCCGTCACAGGTATTCTCCCTCGTGACGAAACACCCGCTCCAAACGTCGTTACAGTAGTTCCAGGGACGAAAATGACGGAAGTCGAGCGCGCGGTGATCGAAGCCGCGCTAAAGGAGACGCGCGGCAACCGCCGAAGGGCGGCGGACCTGCTTGGGATCGGTGAGCGCACGTTGTATCGGAAAATCAAGGAGTACCGGCTACCAGAACACGAGTATTCACTTGACTAGGCGTGTACAGACTTAAATATTCTTAAGCATCCTATCGAGACATATGGCGCGCCGAGGTCGGCACGCTATAATGCCGGACACACGAGTGATCCGCAGATCTCGGCAGTCCTACCGATCGCACTTCCCCTAAAAAAAGATTGTTGACGGTGTCGGCGAAGCCCTCCAACGCCCCCGCCTCAGTTCCTGCGCGTGCCATTGGTGACTCGTCCCTCATTGCAGGGACGGTGTTGCCGATTGCACGAGCCGAGGAGTTGTTGGCCACGTTGCCGGGGGTACTGAATGTTCGGATCATCCCTGGCGATTCGGGCGAAGTCTCCGAAGTGCATGTGCTGACGACGACGGAAGTGTCGCCGAAGCAGACCGTGCGCAACGTCGAGAGCGCGCTCCTGGCGCAGCTTGGGATGCGGGTGAGCCACAAGAAGATCTCTGTGGCGACCAGTGAAGGTCCGGCAGCCGAGGCCCTTCGGGCCGCGCGCATGACCCCACCAGTCGGAACGATCGCGCCTGCGGTCGAGGAGATTCCCGTCGAGAACTCGAGGAAGCGGCGGCTGTATTTCGAGGATGTCGAGGTGCGACGATCGCGCGCGAGCGGGATGAGTTGCCGCGTGACGATTCGCCAGGGCGACAAGCTGTTCGTCGGCGAGGCGACGGGGTTGGAGACCGATCGGTTGCGGACGGAGACGGCGGCGAAGGCCGCGGTCCAGGCGGTACAGCAGGCGGATGCCGAGGGACGTGCGCTGCTGTTCGAGGGCGCGCGGTTGATCGAGGCGTTCGAGCGTGAGTTTGTGTTCGTGGCGTTGACGACGCGCTTCGGGCGCGACTCGGCGCTGCTCACGGGCAGTGCGGAGATCAAGGACGGGATCGAGACCGCGAGTGTGTTGGCGGTTCTGGATGCGACGAACAGGTGGGTGGAGTTGTAGCGCGTTCTTCGAACGACTGTGACAACGCTGCGCAATTATTTGGGTGTTCGAACGCAGGACACAACTTCGAGGTGATAGCAGTACAACTGGCGTGAAGATGTACCTCTACCAAACGCAGAGCGAGAATAGCGAAAAAAAACTGAACGAAGAATTTGAGCGGAGCGGAGCCAACCTTGTACTACCCGGCGCACACGATCATTCCGATCTGTGATGCGACCATCTAAAGGGGGGTGACGCTCAATGTTGACCTGGCTGATTACTTTTTGCTCGTGTGGATACGTAACCTGGACCTGAGCTCAGTAACGATCGCTCGTTAGCTCGCGCGATCTGGTCATGAAACTGTAGGGCGTTTGAAGTAGAGGACATCTCCGTCTAGTAAGTAAAGACTCGCGCACAATGCGAGCATCAGAGCTGGTCCCGATATAGATGCGACGTGTATCTGGTCGCGCGCGACGGAAACGGAGTGGAGCTTTGGGAAAAAGACAAGAGCAAAATGTACGCCTCTTTGTGACTTTGACGTCGGTGGCAGCCGTCGTTGGCGCGAGCTTGCTCGTGACAACGTACAGCGTGCTTCCGGACGGAGCTTGGACGGCGCTCACTCTTCTCACCCTTCTTGCGATCATTGGTGAGGCATGGGCCTTTCTGCTGCCATCATCAGCAACCACTTCAATCGCGTTCATACCCTACATGGCGATGACGCTAGTCGTGCCTCATTGGACGACGGTCGCGGCAATCGGCATGCTGAAGGCTGCGGACTGTGTCAGAGCACGAATAAGCGCGACCAAGACAGTCTTCAACGTCGCGCAGTTCGTGCTTGTCTTTTCGGTAACGATTCTTGCCTATCGGTTTGCGGGCGGCATTTCGTTTCTTGAGGCGCCGAATGGCATTGCGGAACTAACGAGGGCATGTGGGCTGGCGGCACTTTGCGCATATGCCTTGTCAGTGGTGCTCAACTATTCCTTGACGTCAGTCGTCATTGCGCTCTCGAGTGGGCGTCGGATCACCGACGTGTGGCGTGAGAATCATGGACCTAGCCTTGGTCTCGATTTGATCGCAGCGCCTGTAACGTTTGGATTTGCCTACTGCTATACGAATTTTGGCCCCATTGCCGCTGCGTTGCTCTGGGTCCCGCTCGTTGGCTTTCGGCACTGGGCCAAGACTACTGTAGATCTCGCGCAGACTAATCGCGAGTTGCTAGAGTTGATGATTAAGTCGATCGAAGCGCGTGATCCCTATACATCTGGCCATTCGCGACGCGTGAGTCAATACGCGACGATTATTGCTCGAGCCTTACGACTGAGCGAGCGTGAAATCGAGAAAATCGGAACGGCGGCTCTGCTGCACGATGTTGGCAAGATTCACGAGAAGTATGGACCAATTCTTCGGAAGACCGAGAAGCTCAATCTCGAAGAGTGGGCCATCATGAAGGAGCATCCTGCCGACGGCGCCGAGTTGGTCGCAACGATGACGCGGCTTACCGAGTTCGTGCCGGCCATTCGACATCACCACGAGCGCTGGGGCGGGGCCGGATATCCGGACGGTATTTCCGGAGATTCAATTCCCCTTGCTTCACGCGTGATCATGGTGGCCGACACGATCGACGCAATGACCACTGTCCGACCGTATCGCGGTGCGCTGACCGA
The DNA here is from genome assembly GCA_028287345.1 of Gemmatimonadota bacterium. Classification (GTDB taxonomy): domain Bacteria; phylum Gemmatimonadota; class Gemmatimonadetes; order Gemmatimonadales; family Gemmatimonadaceae; genus AG11. The sequence continues at coordinate 20,801 of JAQBPV010000113.1, read as the reverse complement.
AGCCGATGTGAAAGCGGAACTACTGAAGCTCCGTGGCGAGCAGTTCGATCCTTCGATCGTCGACACCTTGCTGGCAAGTACTGAGTGGAGACAGATTTTCACACCGGCTCATCGGAGTTCGCAATCGAGAGGCTTATCGCTTCTACGTGCAGCCAGTGGCGAGCGCTAAGGCTAGATCGGCGCGGCCCGTTTGTAGTGCACGTCGCCCTTACTAGTTATTCGTCACCGATTGCGCGCTTTACGGAGGGTGTGTGTGACGCAACGGCCCGCGACCCAGCCTAGCCTCGCCCGTCACCATCGTATGACCAGGCCACCATTGTGGAGCTGTGAGCTCGGGTCGTTGGCCCGTTGAGTAGCCGGCACTTGATGCGCCACTTTCGGCTATCCGCAATGGTTCGACGATTGGATCCCGACGGCTAATAGTTCGTTTCGGTGGAAGCTCGTAGCACTGCCCCGTATCGCTGTCCGAATCGCGATCCGCCTCAAAAGCCGAGCGAGACCCATAGCGGATAGCGCCGCGCAATCGACCGAAATTAGTCTCATGGCGCCGTGCGCCGCGTAGCGACGCTTCCTTCAAACGTGGGCGTGAGACTCGGACAGCAAGCTATCAGAGTCAAGCATCAGCAATTCTATTTTTTGGCCCAACCCGCGCGTAGTACTCCACCCATGCGTCATCAGCCGCGCTGGCATGCCGAAGTGACCAACTCGGGGATCGACCGCTCTCGCCTGTGCGCTAGGAAATCGCGTAGCAGGAGATTTGCTCCGGTTGTATCGCCCTCCAAAACGTGCGCACACCAGAGTGCTTCGACCAAGGTATCTTGGCCACCAAGGTGCTTCCCTTTGTCGTACAGCCCACGAAGTGCAACAACCTCATCTCGACTCATATTGGTGCCCGAACTGAGTTGCTGAATGCGAAGGATGTGCGAAAGCATGATGCCTCGGTAGCGGGCTCCTTCGAGTATTGTGTAGTGCCTAAGGGGGGCTAGAAAATACACTCCTTGGCCTCATCGTAGCGACCCTGTCGCATCGCTAAGGTACCCGCATTGGAACTGAAGCCCGCGTTAGGATTGAGTCGGTGTGGCGCGTCGCCGCGCAAAGCATGCTGAGAATTGATGAACCAACGTTCTGCGGTATCAAAATCACCAGCGGCGATTGCCGCCCCTGTGAGCACCGATGCGGCGTAGAGTGCCATGCCGTACATCCGACACGACATCAACAGCGCGAAGTCGGGTTCGAGAGTTGACTCGGCGATGTCGCTACGTCCGATTCGATGGAACGCAAAGGCTGCGTGCATGCGGGCGCGGCAGGCGGCCGGTGAGCGACTCGATTCCGGGTAAGACGCTACGAGCCGCGACGCAAGAGCATGTGCGGTATCTAGGTCACCGAAAGCCGTGTGATAGATGAGCTTCGCACCATCGAGAAGGGAGGCGGACTGTGGATCTGGTGCTTCTATGATGCGCACGAAAGCGTATGCTGCGTTTGCCAAGTCGGAGTCCAAGTCACCGTCAGCAATTGCAAACAGCCTCGCTGCCGCCATTGCACGAACAGAGGCTGACGTCGCGGGTTCGCGTAGCAACGTCATGAGCGCATGAGTGGCCGCGTCCTTTGGACCTCCATTAAGCAGGTCGGCTTCTATTAGGCGCAAAGTTATGGAGTTGATGCTATCGCGGTCTTCTTCGAGTTGCCACGCTAGTGCAAGTCTGTCGCGCAACGCTGCTACACCTACCGATCGAATGCCCCCGGCGTGTGCGAACTCGCTCAGATCATCCAATAGTTCGGCCAGGAGTTTCGGCGGCAGCGAGGAATGGGGAACCTGGGACAACAGGTCCACGGCTACTGCAGGCTCCCCTAACTCAGCCGCGTGAGTGGCACACCGTCGCAATAAATGCGTCGCCGCGGTTGGATCGCCCGCCGCCAACCAATTCTGCGCAGATGCCCACGCCAACTCGGGCGTGAATAGCTCCGCAATGCACTCCTCCTGCAAGCGCGTCGCGATTCGTCGCTGGAGCAACGCGCTGACAGCCGATGGAATTAACAGGCGCAATGCATCGTGCAACAACGCATGTGGGCCGCTCAAATGGCCTTCCGCGAAATGCACGAGATCCTGTTCCTCAAGCTCTCGCAGGGCAGACAGCATCGTGTTGTCGTCGATACCAGTCACGAGAACTGCGCGCTGCATAGTCGCGAATCGACCGAGAAGTAGACACGTGTCCAGTACTAACCGGCTCTCGGGCCGTAGCGCCGAGTATGAGGCTAACGCTAAGCTGCTGATGTCAAACGGCAGCGCCGATGATGAGGTATGCGTCGCTAACTGATGCAGGTAAAAGGGATTGCCTGCCGCTTGGGCCAGGCACCACTCCACATGCGTCTCATTGGCTTCCGATCCTGCACCAAGCTCCAAGAGCAGCTCACGGCTGTCCCGTCGCGACAGCGGCGCCAACTCGAATACGCTGCAGCGCTTCGCCGGCGCAAGCAGTGATGCATTGCTTGATGACGGCCGGGCACAAACGAGCACTTGCGTGAGAGCTGCCTTGCCCGTTGCCGTGAGAGCGCGGAGCACTGCACGTGACGCGTCGTCGAGCAAATGAGCATCGTCTACGACGATCAGCATCCGCCGCTCCGCGGTCACAGCTTCCAAAAGGTCGACAAGCGCCGACTGGATGTCTGCGCGTCTCGCCTCGAGCGACATACCTTCCTGGATCAGGGGCTCCGTACCGTCGTTGACGGGTCGCACTAGCGCGAGCGATCCCCTGTGTTCTGGCGACGCACCAATACTCCCGCGCATGGCGCGCAACGCGGGCAAAATGTGCGAGAACAACGAAAGCGGCTGCTGCCGCGCCTGGCTGTCGCACTCGAACCGCAGTACGTGCCCACCGCGAAGCGTGATGCGCGTCGCAAACTCGTCCGTTACGCGTGTCTTGCCGAGGCCAGCGACGCCAAGGACAGCACTCATACGGGCTCCTTCGGAGCCCACTCTCTCCCACTCGTCTTCGAGGTATGCCAAGCATGATCCGCGAGCGTGGAGCGTACCTTCTCGCCGAGTGACCGCCGATTTCCCAATGCGGTTGCGCATCGCGTGCAGGAACGCAAGTGAACTCGCGCTGAGTGTGGCCTCTGCAACGAAGGTGTCGATCACCTGCAGTGCTTGCTCGCGCCGACCCGTCATCGCAAGTGCTTCGGCACGCCTGCGAATCACGTCTTCGTTCGCCGCATCGAGCGCCATGAGCGTCACGCAGAGATGATCCACATCCGCCCATGCATGGGCGACGCGCGCCGCCTCCAGATCCGCAAGGAGGAGAACGCGTATCTGTGCCTACATCTCGCTTCTCGTCTCGTCGAGCCAGGAGAGGAATAGCCGCGGAAGCGGCATAGCGTAGACGGGGAGAACCTCGAGCTCAGTGAACGTCAGATGACAACGGTCTCGAAGCGTCATCCCGCGAAGGTGGTGCAGGGGTCCGACGATGTGAGCGCCCTGAAGCGTCAGACCTGTCGGATGCTCCTGGAAACGAAGTCCCATCCCACGCAAACGATAGAGCAGCTGCCGGAGATTGTGAGAAGCAGGCGCAGAGGAGTCGCTGTCGGCGAGCAGCGACTGCAACTCCTTTCGGCTAGTTGGCCTTCCCTCGCGCAGCGAAAGGAAGAGCAGTAAGCCGAAAAGGTGGGATGATGCCCGGCGTGATCCGGTGCTGACCAACCTCTATGACACAAGTGCCGACGATATCGAGACGTATCGTGATCATCGTTGCTTTCCCTTCCCGAAATCCACCGGCGAACGTGTTTGGCGAGCGAAGCGCGCGTAGTACTCGACCCAGACATCATCGGCCGCCGTGGTGTGGCGAAGTGACCATTCGGGGAGTGTGTTCTCTCGGCGATAGCGGAAGAGGTAGTCGGAAAGAAGCTGGGAGGCCAACTCGTCCTCGCCGTCCAACACATGGGCGCACCAGAGTGCTTCAACGTTGGAGTCCTGGCTGCCCAGTGAACGCCCTTTGGCATACAAGGCACGAAGTTCAGCCACGGCTTCCGTGGCCAAGTTTTCATCCGAACGCAGCTGTTGCAGGCGCAGAAGTATTCCGAGACCAACTGCGCGGTATCTAGCCCCAGTCAGCAGCGGAAAATGCTGCTGGGGTAGGCGAATGTGTTTCTCTGCTTCGTCGTAGCGTCCCTGTCTCATGGCTAATATGCCTGCGTTCGCATAGAAGCCAGAATTAGGATTCAGTTGGTGAGGAGCGGTACCGCGAACAGCCTTCTCCGAACGCGCGAACCACTTCTCAGCAACTTCGAAGTCACCTTGGCAAATCGCGACATCGGTTCGCATGGATGCCTGATACAGCGCTTCACTATACAATCGGTGCGAGAGCATGAAGTTGTACGAAGCCTCGAGTATAGACGCTGCTTCAGCCGAGTACCCGATTCGATACAGCGAATACGCCGCGTAGTCACGGAGGCGGTTATCGCTCTCGTTGGCGCTGGGCTGCGGACACCACTCGATGAATTGCGAGGCGAGGGTATACGCGTAGTCGACGTCCCCGAAGCTGGTATGATAGACCAGCTCGGCGCGAGCGATCAGTGAGGCGGTGTCCGCGTCCTCGGACGGGATCTCGGCAAGCCATGCGTGCGCACGTTTTGCCAACGCGGCATCCAGTTCACAATCAGCCAAAACGAGCAGGCGCGATGCCGCTCGCGCTCGAATCGAAGGCGCGACATCGGAGTCAGCCAAAGTTGTTTGAAGTCCGTCGATCGCGGGCGCCAGAAGGCCACCCGCAAGCAGATTCGCTTCAATCAGCCGTAACTGTAGGCCCTTGATCGTATCGTTTCCCTCTTCGAGCACGTTTGCCAGCGCAAGCCTGTCGCCTAGTGCCGCCACCACGACGCTCAGGCGCCCACCGGCACTCGCATACCGACTCAAGCCATCGAGCAGCTCTGCCAGAAGCTTTGGCGGCAACGCGGCGTGCGGTACCTGTGACAACAAGTCCACTGCAGCAGCTGGCTCTCCGACTTCCGCCGCGTGAGCCGCACAACGGCGAAGGAGACCCATCGCGGCTGTCGGATCCGCCGCCGCCAACCAACTCTGCGCCGACGCCCACGCCAACTCCGGCGTGAACCGCTCCGCCACACACTCCTCTTCAAGCCGCGCCGCGATCCTCCGATGCAGTAGCGCACTGACGGACGAAGGGATCAGCCCTCGCAGCGCATCGTGCAACAGCGCATGCGGACCACTCAAAAGCCCATCCGCAAAGTGCACGAGATCCTGCTCCTCGAGCTCTCGCAACGCCGACAGCATCGTATGATCGTCCACCCCCGCGACGAACATCACTCGCGTCATCGTCGAGAACCGGCCGAGGAGTAGGCAAGTCTCCAGGACCGAGCGACTCTCCGGCCGCAACGACGAATAGGAGCTGAGAGCCAACGAGCTGATGTCGAACGGCAGCGCCGTCACCGACTTCGACACATGCGACGCCAGCTGATGCAGGTAGAACGGATTCCCCGCTGCCTGCGTGAGGCACCAGGCCAAATGCTTGTCATCGGGTCCCGAGCCGGCGCCGAGCTCGAGCAGCAGCTCGAGGCTGTCCTGCGATGACAACGGCGCCAACTCGAAGATGCTGGTCCGACGAGCCGGCGCGAGCAGCGATGGATTTCCTGATGACGGCCGCGCGCACACGAGCACCTGCAGCTGCGCCGCGTTGCGCGTAGTCGTAAGCGCGCGCAGCACGGCACGCGACGCCTCATCGAGCATGTGCGCATCGTCGACGATGAGCAGCATCGGCCGCTCCGACGTCACAGCTTCCAACAGGTCGATCAACGCCGACTGGATATCGGCTCGCCTGGCCTCGAGTGACAATCCTTCGGCAATCGCCGGGTCCGTGCCATCATTTGCCGGACGCACGAGCGCCAGCGCCGCCTTGTACTCCGGCGCTGCGCCGAGACTTCCGCGCATCGCGCGCAATGCCGGAAGGAGATGCGAGAACAGTGACAACGGTTGCTGACGTGCCTGGCCGTCGCAGTTGAAGCGCAACACATGCCCACCACGAAACGCAATGCGAGCCGCGAACTCCTCAGCCACTCTCGTCTTGCCCAATCCCGCGACGCCAAGGACGGCCGAGACCCGCGCGCCTTCGGACGTGATCTGCGCCCACTCGGCGTCGAGAAAAGTGAGACACGCGGTTCGCGCACGCAGCGTTCCTTCCCGACGCGTGATGGCTGTCTTCGCAATCCGTGCCCGCGCCGACTGCAGCAGCGCGATCGCATCGGTGCTCGGCGACGTCTCGCGCGTGAAAGTGTCGATCACCTGCAGCGCTGCTTCCCGGTGACCGGTCATCGCGAGCGCTTCGGCACGCGAGCGCACGACCTCCTCGTTCATCGCATCGAATGACGTGAGCGTCTCCGACAGGCGAAGAACGTCGTCCCACGCATGCGACATCCGGCATGTCTCGAGATCGGAAAGCAGCTGATGCCGAATCTGCCCCTCGAGATCGCCCTTCACCTCGTCGAGCCAGGTGCTGAACGACTTCGGCAGCCGCGGGAGATAGGACGGCAGAACCTCGAGCTCAGTCGAGGTCAGGCGACTTCTGGCCCGAATGTCCATCTCACGAAGCAGGTCGACTGGACCTGCGACCTTCACATTGGACAGCGTCAAGCCAGCGGCTTGCTCCTCGAACAGGAGTCCCATTTGCCGCAGCTTGTACAACAGCTGCCGCAGGTTGTGTCGAGGAGTCTTGGCGTCTGCCAGGAGCGTCTGAAGCTCCTGCCGGCTGATCGGCTTTCCTTCACGCAACGTAAAGAGAAGGAGCAGGCCGAACACGTGCGACGACCCTGGCGTCACACGGTGGCGCCCGATCTCGATAACGCTATTGCCGACGATCGATACACGAACCTGAATCATGACGGTGGGGGCCGTCTCGGGATCGCTTACAGCGAGCGGCGTCGCGCGCTACTAAGACGAATGTTTATAGCATGGCGTCATTTGGGCGTCATCGCAACGCTAAAAGATGTATGGCACCAGCTGTTGGTCCACGCCGAACACGAGCCGCTTCTCCGCCCCGAAGACGTAGCCGACATGATACTTGCCGCGAGCGACGTAAAGGCCCGCCCGCTGGCCAGAGCCCCAAAGCTTCGACAGCGGCGCATCTCTCCGCCCCATGAAGAAAGCCCCCGCCGACGAATGGCACGGATCGATCAGCTGCACGAAGCGGCCTCCCTCGCCACACGTCTCCGAGAAGCCGTACATCCGTACCCCAATTTGCGCCGTCGTCACGACGCGACCCGTTAGCTCGCCCGCGTCAGACTTCGCGGCCGTCAGGTCGGTGGTGCGATACGTCGCCACCAGCTCGTACGGCGACGGCATCCCGTCCTCGCTCGGCAACAGTCCGGGAATGAACAGCTGGCCGAGATAGTTGAGACCGACCTCCGCGAGATTGAGGCGCGGTGAGTCGGGGCCGTACTTGATGTAGAAGCGACGCAGCTTGTCCTGGTTCGCCGCGCGCGCCTTCACCAGCACCTGTGCGCCGAAGTCGTCGATCGGCTTGTACAGCGAATCGAGCGATTCCTTGCTCAGCTTCTCCATCAGCGCGCGCTGCAGTCCTCCATGCGCCACGGTGTTCAGCGCGACGAGCGAATCGACGAACCCGGGCTCGAATTGGGGCACGTGGCGATTCCATCGTGCCACGGTCTCGAGATCCGCTCGGCGACGCGTATAGACGTCGGTCAGCTCATCGAGCGTCAGGTTCATCGCACCCGCATGACGGAAATAGTGCTCGAGGCCATCGAGCCGCCGTGCGACGAGCGGTGTCGTCGTGGAGAATGCGACGATGCTCTCACCTGCCTTCAACCGGCCGAAGATGTCGCCGAGTGTCTCGGGCGCCTGCGCATGCGCCGGCGTTAGGCCCGCGAATGCGAGGGCGAGCGCTGCATATGCGCGCATGAGTGAGCGCGTCATGTGAGCCACGTGCGCAGGTCTGCCGCATGACGTGCGACGTATGCGCTCCAGTCGTGAGGATTCTCCGGCGCGATCGTGGGCGGACCTCCCGTCTGTAGCGCCTCCACGAGGATCGACGCGAGCGAGAATCGCTCCGAGCCATTCACGGTCGCGACCTGCTCCTGGTCGATGAACGACTCCTGGTCAGGAAGATTCATGTAGCCCCATGGCTGCTTCGCGCGAAAGACGAAGCCGCCGACAGGATCGAGATTGCCGGTGATCGAGACAGTCCGCCGAGCGCAGCGGACCGGCGCGCCGTCGTCGCCCGGCTCGGATGGAATCTCGAGCGCCGCGTCCGACACCGAGAAGATCGACGACGGCTGCGGCAGCGCGTTGCCGAGCGCGAGGCCGCTCGACCGGATGAGCTGCACAGGAGACGCCATGTAGATGACGTTGTCGAGCACCACACCTGCCGACGCCGGCCCGAGACCTTCCGCCGGAGCCGTCGCCATGCGCGACAGCGCCTCGTATGTATGGAAGCAGCCGAGGCTGTGCGCGATGATCGAGATGTGCTGATTGCGCGGCTGCACACCGGCGGCGATTCCATCGAGCACGATGGTCTGCAACTGTTGTAGCATCGCAGCGCGGATTGCGAGGCGCGCGTCGGGTATGAGCACCGGCCAAACGACGTCTCCCGCGAACGCCGCCGCGGCGTTGCCGAGCTCACTGCCGTCGAGACGCCCCGAGATGAACTGCACGAGCTTCGTGAACACCTGCTGTGCCTGCAGTTTCTGCGCGAACCACTCGTTGACGGCGTCGTAATAGAGGAAGTAGATCGCGAACTTCGCGGAGTCGGCGCCGAGTATGTCGCGCAACTGCGCGACGATTGGGTCGTAGTCGCCGACCTTGGAGCTGCCGATACCGTGGACGAAGAGGAGCGCGCGATCAGCGGGCCACTTCAACGACTGGGGAGGCTGGATTGCCATGGTGCGGACTGCCTGATGAGTGGTGCGGCGAAGCTACCGCCTCCAGCTGGGCGCGGGAACTGGCGGCCGCAACAATGAGGAACCTTTCATTCGGGCACGCGTAGGGACTTCATCGCATCCCACCCCCCAGGAGCACCATATGTCCCACACCCGGTACCTCGCCGCGTCAGCGCTTGCCCTCATCATCGCGCTCTCCGCACCCGCGACCGCGCAGAAGTCGGGCGGCCTCAATGTGAACGTGAACGTGCCGGATTCGGTGGCGCACATCGTCGAGCGCACCGATCCGGCGCATGCCAACTATGCCATCGTCACCAAGGACGGCACGGGCGCGCTCGTTCTCATGGATACGACGATCGTGGCGCAGCTCACGGACCGAGGGCTCGAGCGACTGCGGAGCAAGGTGGCCACGGATTCCATCAAGGGCGCCACCGAGCGCATGCTGGCCCGCATGGTACTTGGGGCGCTGCAGCCGGTGTTCGACCACGGCATCGCATACCACCTCCGAGATCTCGCCTCAGCGAACTACGCCGATGACCGGCTCCAGCTCAAGCGCAACAATGGCGAGGAGATCTTCCGCGATCTCAAGCTCAACAATACGCGGCTGATGGAGAGCTTCTCGCCCGAAGACGCAAGGGCATTCGCCCGCAAGGTCGGCGACGCCCGGGCCCGACTCATCGCCAGGTAATCATCGTCGTAAAGGGCGAGGACGTGCGTTAATCCTTGTCCGCCGATGTGCCGATACTGAGGGTCGCCATGACAAGGACGATAGCGCCTACGTCGCTCGCGGCCTCGCCGCCCTCAGTGCACCCTACGGTCCGGCTCAGCTTCCTGCTGCGCGTCTGGACCTATCCGCTGTTCATGCTGCTCTATGGCACGCATGTCTGGCGACAGGCTGTGCCATTGTGGATCGTCGCCGTATTTGTGGCGCACACAGTCATCTTTCCGCACCTCGCGCGGCGCATCTCGACACGCAGTCGTGACAGCAAGCGCGCCGAACAGCGCAACCTCCTCTTCGATTCGTTTCTCATCGGCTGCTATATCCCCTTCACGGGGTTCAGCCTCTGGCCGAATGGCGCTGCGCTACTCGGTATCAACGCGGGCAACGTCAGCGTGGCGGGGCCGCGTTTCGCGTTGCGCGGGTTGCTCTCCACAATCGCTGGTACCGTCGTCGTCGGCCTGTTCACCGGCTTCCACACAAATCTTTTCTCGTTCTCCCACCTGACGCAGTTGATGAGCATCGGCGTGGTGGGCGCCTACACGACGGCGTTCGCCTACCAGTCGTATCTGCACGCGCGCAAGGTGTCGCGCGCGAACGCACAGATTCGTGAGCAGCACGCACTGATCGAGGAGAAGACGCGGCAGCTCGAGGAGCGTTCACTCGAGCTCGAGCACGCGTTGACCGAAGCCGAAGAGGCAAACGCGGCGAAGAGCAACTTCCTCGCGACGATGAGTCATGAGCTGCGCACGCCGCTCAACTCGATCATCGGCTTCACCAACATCGTGTTGCGCAACAAGGGCGGCAACATGGCCAAGCAGGATGTCGTCTATCTCTCGCGCGTGAGTGCGAGTGGTGCGCATCTGCTCAACCTCATCAACGGCGTGCTCGATCTCGCGAAGATCGAGGCGCGTGAAACGAACGTCGAGCGAGTGCCGGTCGACCTCGCCGTGCTGACGCGCGAGACGCTCAGCCAGCTCGAGCCGCAGGCGGAAGAGCGCTCCGTACGTCTCATCGGCATCGTGCCGCCGATGGCCGTGATCGTCGCCGACCGCGCGCGCCTGCAGCAGATCATGATCAACCTGGTGGGCAACGCGCTCAAGTTCACGGAGCGCGGGCAGGTGACGCTGCGCGTCACCTCGGATCCCTACACCGGCAAGCCGATGCGCATGGACGTCATCGACACCGGAATTGGCATCCGCGAGGATCGCCTCAAGGCCATCTTCGAGGCATTCCAGCAGGCCGATACGACGACGACCCGCCAGTACGGCGGCACGGGGTTGGGACTCAGCATCAGCCGCTCGCTCGCCGACCTCATGGGATGGCAGATCGAGGTCTCGAGCAAGGTGGGCGTCGGATCAACCTTCAGCGTGATCTTTACGCCCCGCGCCGACGACGAGCTCAGTTCCGCTCGCCGGCGCTCGTCGGGTACTTACCGCTTGTCGAGCGACGCGATCAACGACAGGCTCGAGATGCCTTCCGCTTCTGCCTGAAAGTTGAGCACCACGCGATGGCCGAGTACTGGCGCCGCCATCGCCTGAACGTCCTCGAGGTCCGGCATTGCGCGACCGTCCATCGCCGCCCGCGCCTTTGCGCCGAGGATGAGGTACTGCGACGCGCGCGGGCCGGCGCCCCAGCTGACGTACTTCTTCACCATCGGCGACGCCTCGGGTGAATCGGGGCGCGTGCTCCGCGCCAGCTTCACGGCATAACTCACGATGCTCGGCGCCGCCGGCAAGCGGCGAACGAGGTGCAGCAGCTCGCTGAGCTGGACGCCCGTGAGTACCGGCTTCACCTCGACCTCGCGGTCGGACGTCGTCTCCGTCACGATGCGCTCTTCCTCCTCACGCGACGGATAGCCGACGGTGAGCTGCACCATGAAGCGATCGAGCTGCGCCTCGGGCAGCGGATATGTGCCCTCCTGCTCGATGGGGTTCTGCGTGGCGAGGACGAAGAACGGCTCCGGCAGCTTGTGCGTCTTGCCCGCCGCCGTCACCGCATGCTCCTGCATCGCCTGCAGCAGCGCGGCCTGCGTCTTCGGTGGCGCGCGGTTGATCTCGTCGGCAAGGACGATGTTCGCGAACACTGGTCCGTGCACGAACTTGAAGAACCGGCGACCAGAAGAGTGATCTTCCTCCAGCAGTTCGGTGCCCGTGATGTCACTCGGCATCAGGTCCGGAGTGAACTGCACGCGCGAGAACTGGAGGTCCAGTGCCTGGGCGACCGTCTGCACCAACAGCGTCTTCGCCAGGCCGGGTACGCCGACGAGAAGCGCATGTCCGCCCGACAACATCGCGGCCACGAGATTGTCCACCACCTCGCGCTGGCCGATGATCCGGCGGGCGATCTGCTCGTTCAGCGCGGCACGCGCCGTCGCCAGTTGGTCAAGCAGCTCGAGGTCGCGGCTGTCGTCGCGCGAATGGCTGACTTTGAGAGAGCTGGTCACGTTGTCGGGTTAGGCACGGAGATGAGACAACCGCTGAACTGAGAAGGTTAGCGGAGGGAGCCGGTCATCAGAAGGCACAGATACAAGACAGGGGGCCGATGGTGGCACCCCCCGACTCCCATCATACGTGCTGGGACAACGAATCGATGCACATTCGGTGGTCGAGCAGACGAAAGAGTTCCCGCGACGGCGTGCTGCAATTCCGCCGATGCCAACCAGCCCGGTCGCGAGCAGCGCCATCGAAGCAGCTCCGGAGTCGCCGTCACGGCGGGAGTGTTGCTCCAGCGCCTACGAGCCGCAATTCAGCGCGTCGAGTACCGATTTCCGTGACGTATCTGCCTCGAGGTGGACGTCCTTGGCGTCCTTGTCGTCGCGCAGTCCTTGAAAGGCCGGCTGCCGAAGGATGCCCGACGCGGTCATCTCATTGTACCGCACCTGTGCCACCAGTTTGGGCTTCACCCAGTTCACGATCTCACGCCGCTTGGGCGCGTCGGCGAAGGGTGACGCCACACGATGGAGCGCTCCGAGCTTTTTGCCGAGGAGCTCGAGGGTGGCCCGGGTGTAGCCGGTGCCGACCTTGCCGGCGTAGCGAAGTGCGTCATCGTCGTCGTAGTAGCCCACGAGCAGGGCGCCCAGGTGTGATCGGTCGGCGCCTTCAGTGGGAAGCGTGTAGCCACCGATGACGAACTCCTGCTCGTGTTCGAGCTTCACCTTTCGCCACAGCGGCGAGCGCTGTCCCGGCGAATAGGGCGCGTCCTTCTGCTTGAGGATGAGTCCCTCCCATCCTTCCTTCTGCGCGGCGGCGATCAGCCGCTTTGCACCCGCGGAACCGCACGGGTAGGAGTCCCCGCGACGGATCAGGCCGCGCGCCGATTTCGCCACCACGGACTCGAGCACTTCCCTCCGAACTGTCCACGGCAGCTTTCGAACGTCCCGGCCACTCGCGCTCAGAATGTCGAAGGCGACGAACGCCGTGCGCGTCGCTGCTGCGGCGACGTTCTTCGATCCTCGACCGGACGCGTGTCGGCTCTGAAGCGCCTGAAAGCGCAGCGGCTTGCCCATTCGGTCGACGGCGACGAGCTCTCCGTCGAGCGTGAGCGAGCCTTCCGCACGCGCCAACTCGGCCAGCGCTTCCGACACCTCAGGGAACTGGTGCGCCTTGTCGATACCGTTTCTGCTCCACAGGTGCACGGTTCGCGGCGTCGCGTCCGCGATGACGCGAATGCCATCCCACTTGGGCTCCACCATCCATCCGTCGAGCGCCGGGAGATCGCCCGCCGGCGACGCGAGCATCGGGGCGGGGGCGTGCGCCATCCCCGCCTACGCCGTCTTCCGTTTGCGCGCTGTCTTCTTCGCGGTGCTCTTCCTGACAGTGCTCTTCTTTGCCGCGGTCTTCTTCGCGCCACGCTTGCCGCTCTGCGCGAGGCTCTGCTCGAGACGACTCACGAGGTCGAGCACCTTCGTGTTCTCCGGCTCCTCGAAGTCCTCGGCAGGAAGTGGCTTGCCCTTCGCCTTGGCCTTGATGATCGCCTTGAGCTTCGCCTGGTACTCATCCTTGTACTTCGACGGGTCGAACTCGTCCGCGAGATTCTCGATGAGCTGCACGGCCATGGTGTGCTCTGCGGGGCGCACCTTCGCCTCGGCCGCGCTGGGCAGCTTGAGCTCATCGGGATCGACGAGCTCGTTCTCGAAGCGCATGAGTTCGAGGACGATGGCATCGCCGAGCGGCTTCACGGCGGCGAGATGCTGCTTCTGCCGCAACGCGAAGGTACCGATGCCCACCTTGCTCGTTTCGGCGAGTGCATCGCGAAGCAACGCGTAGGCCTTTTCGCCCCCCTTCTGTGGAACGAGAAAATACGGCGAATCGAAGTAGCGTGGATCGATCGAGTCAGCGGGGACGAAATCCGTCAGGTCGATGACGCGCGACATCTGCGGCGATGCGGACGCGAAGTCCTCGTCTTCGACGATGACGAACTTGTCCTTGGAGATCTCGAATCCCTTGACGATGTCGTCCCAGGGGACCGTCTTGCCATCGACGCTCGAGACGCGCTCCATCTTGATCGGCTTGTGATGCTTCTTGTCGAGCTGGCGGAATGAAAGCGTCTCCGCAGCACGTACGGCGGAGCGCAGTTCGACGGGAATGTTGACGAGCCCGAAAGCGAGGGCACCCTTCCAGATAGAGGCCATAGTGGGAACACCACTGGCAGAAGCCGTGCCTTCGTGCAACCCAACCCTCGAACCCTGGCGGCGTCAGGGAACGGACACGGCGAGCTTCGCTGCCGCGCGATGCGAGAGACTCACGAGCGAGCCCGTAGCGACGAAGCTGCCGGACTTCGTCGGCTTCCACTGCGCGGTGTACACGACCTTTCCATTCGCCGGAATGGTTTCATTCGTGAGCGCCTGCGAGAAGAGCTTGTCCGCACTCCACACCCACAGCGCCGCGCCCGTCGCTGCATCGGCGATCGTGAAGTCAAAGTGCTGACCGCTGCTGTAGTCGATTCGCACCGGAGATGCGGTCGGATTGCTCACGGTGAGCGTGAGCGTGACGAGGCTGTCCACGGTGGTGGCAAGCGTCGCGGGCAAGGAAGCGCTGGGCGTCACGACGATGTGCGGAAGGGAGGGAGGCGATTGAAGTGCCAAGCGCAGAATGCAAAACGCCACTCGGAGACCCGAGTGGCGTGTGATCCTTCATTCCGCTCAACCTCGGCGAATTTGCCGAGGTCACACGCATGGTGCGTCGTTCAGCGCAGCTCGAACGCGGAGCGCTGCTCCATCGGGAAGTTCGAGCTGCGCAGCGTCGCGACGGCGATGTACCTGCCGTGCGGCAACGTGGTCTCGGCCACTTCGTCGATGTTCATCGTCTTGCCGCCGTCGATCAACTTGTTCTGCACGGACTGCGTGAACATGCGCCCCTGACCCCAGCGATAGACTTCGCGACCGGCAGAGTCGATGACGGAGAACTCGTACTGCTGCCCGTTGGGGAACGAGAGCTCGACATGCTTCTTGCTTTCGTTGGTGAGATTGAGCGCGAAGCGCAATGCGTGCGGCTCGATCTTCACGGCGAAGTTGCCGTTCACCTTGACGACTGTGTCGGCTTTGGCGCGCTTGCTCGCAGTTCGAACGGTGCTGGCCTTCTTCGCGGTAGTCGCGTCGTTCCGGGTGAGGGAACCGCACGCCAGGGCGACGGCGCCAGCGCAGAGCAATGTGATGAGCAGACGGGAATTCATGCGAAGACCGATTGGCAGAGCGTCGGTGCAGGCGGGCTTCCGCTCACACATCCGACGGGAAGCGAAGTTATCAACATGACGACGAATAGTCAACATGAACCGTCACAACGAAAGTTGTGATGGGGACTACACTTGCGATGTGTCCGCCGACCCTTCGGCGGGCCTTCGGTTTACGCCTCCAATTCGCTTGCGAAAAATTTCACAAGCGCTAGATTCCGCCCTCGAATGACTGGCACTGACAAGGACCCAAAGTCGGGCGCCCACGCGGACGGAAGCACGTCACCGAGCGAGTTCGCGGGTCTGGGAATTCAGTTCGTCGTGGCGATTCTCGGCGGTCTCTATGCAGGGCAGTGGCTCGACCGGAAGCTCGGATCGGCGCCGTGGTTTCTGATCATCGGGGTGTTTCTGGGCGCGGGGCTGAGCTTCTACGGCATGTACACCAAGCTCATGAAGGCACAGGCGCGCGAAGATGCGGCGAGGAAGGCGCGTCGGGAGGGCCAGCCATGAGTGCAGGGAAGAGCATGAGCCGGGGGCTGACGCTGTATGCCCTGGCCTGCGTGGTGGCGATAGGGCTCGCCGGCGGCGTCTTCACCGCCGTCTACAGTTCGGGGCCGGAGCGGGCGACCGTGTGGATCAGCGCGCTCGTGGCCCTGGTGGTGCAGATGGTGGCTTTCGCGATTGCCCGCGTCCTCGGGGATGGCGGTCATGGTATAGCGGGTTGGGGGCTGGGGGCGGTGATCTGCGTCATCGCGCTGGTGGTATTTGGACTCGTGAGTCGGGCGCTCGGGCTGCCGTCGAACGCGGCGCTGCTGAGCCTTGCGACATATTTCTTTCTGACTGAACTGATAGAACCGCCGCTGCTCAACGTATGAAGACCGGTTCCCTATTCCTCGCCCTTTTGTTCGCCGGCTCCACGCTCGGCGCACAGGAGCGCGCGACGATCCCCGCTCAGCGGGCCGAATCCGCGACTGTCACGCCGAGTCAGGCATTGGACAGCGCCGCCGCTCACGCCAACCAAGTGGTCGCCGGCGAGCTCCATCAGGGCGCCGAGCCTGCCGAAGCTGGCGAGCATCATGTGGCTGGATGCGAGCATTTTGCGGCGGGCGACTACATCACGCCGCACATCAGCGACTCGCACTGCATCGACGTCCCGGGCTTCCCGAAGTTCTGGGTCGTGCACGAGGTCGTGCTGCCGAAGTGGGCGCCGATTCACATTGGTGGTCTCACGCTCGACATGTCGCCGACGAAGCACGTCGTCTTCCTGCTCCTCGGCGCCACGATCGTCGCGCTGGTGATGATCTTCGCGGCTGCAGCGCACACACGTCACGTGCAGAAGGGTGGCCGCCGGAAGGGGTTCGCGTCCGTCATCGAGGTCCTGGTGCTGTACATCCGGAACGAGGTCGCACTTCCGAACCTCGGCCCGCATGGTGAGGGCTACGCACCTTACATCCTGACGCTGTTCTTCTTCATCCTGACGCTCAACCTGCTCGGCCTCATTCCGTTCGGGTCGACGGCCACCGGCAACATCTCGGTGACGGCGACGCTGGCGCTCGTCACGTTCATCGTGGTGGAGACGGCAGGCATCAAGGCGAACGGGATCGGATACCTGAATACGATTTTCTATCGGAACAAGGACCTGCCGATGGTGATGCGGGTCCCGATGTTCATCCTGATGACGCCCATCGAGCTCGCCGGAAAGTTCACGAAGCCGTTCGCACTGGCGATTCGACTTCTCGCGAACATGACGGCGGGTCACATCGTGGTGCTCGCGCTCATCGGACTCGTCTTCGCGTTCAAGAGCTACTACCTCGGCGCGGTGCCCATTCTGGCGGCCGTGGGCATTATGATGCTCGAGCTGTTCGTGTCGTTCCTCCAGGCGTTCATCTTCTCGCTGCTGGCGTCGGTCTTCATCGGCCAGATGAGAGAAGGGCACCACTAGGGAGAGAAAGCAGGTCCCTCGACTTCGCTCGGGACGACAAGTGTTGTTGTACCGCGTGGACGTCGCTACTCCATGCGTTGACGTACCCGATCGAGTGATCGGGAAAGTCCATTGAGACCCGGGGTCTCGCTGATGGACGGCGGCGAAAGCTGCGAGCGCTGATGTATTCACGTCGTACGCAATTCGGAGAAACACAATGGTTCTTCACACTATCATCCCCATGCTCCAGGCCGCCGTTCAGGAAGGTCGTGGCCTCGTGGGCGTTGGCGCCGGTCTCGGCGCCGGCCTCGCCGTCATCGGCGCGGGCATCGGCATCGGCCGCATCGGCGGTCAGGCCGTCGAGGGCATGGCGCGTCAGCCGGAAGCCGCAGGCAAGATCCAGACGGCGGCCCTGATTTTCGCCGCTCTCATCGAGGGCGCCGCGCTGTTCGGCGTCGTCATCGCGTTCCAGATGCAGGGCAAGCTGTAAAACCGTTTGGTGCAGCGTCGCCCCGGGGTGGCGCTGCACCGCTTTCTCCTTTTCGAATTCTTCCGCATTCCATAATGCGTACTCTACTTCGCTCGTTCGTCCTCGTTGCCCTGACCGCGGCTCCGGCCTTCGCCCAGGATCCGGAGGTGAAGGGCCTGCTCGATCCGAACTATGGATTGATGGCGTGGACGCTCATCGTCTTCATCATCCTGTTCGCCGTTCTCGGCAAGCTGGCCTTCCCGAAGATCCTCGCCGCCGTCGAAGCGCGCGAGAAGGCGCTCGAGGACACGATCCAGTCGGCCAAGCGTGATCGTGAAGACGCCGCTCGCATCCTCGCCGAGCACAAGGCGGCACTCGACGCATCGCGCGGCGAAGCGCAGCAGATCATCGTCGACGCCCGCGCCGCCGCCGAACGTGTGCGCAGCGAGCTGATCGAACAGGCACACGCCGAGCAGGCGAGCATGCTGGCGCGCGCGCGTCAGGAAATCGAGAACGAGAAGACCAAGGCCATCGCCGCGCTGCGCAAGGAAGCAGTAGACCTCGCGATTGCCGGCGCCAGCAAGGTGATCGAGAAGAATCTCGACCAGCAGAGCAACCGCGAGCTCGTCGAGAAGTTCCTCTCGAGCGTCACGACGGCCGCCGTCACGGCGAGCCGCTAAGTCATGCGCGACACGACGATCGCGAAGAACTACGCGGAGACCCTGCTCGTGTTGGCGGGCAGGGCGAACGACCTGCGCGGCTGGGGCGCGATGATCACCGATCTCGCCGACGCGATGGACAACAATCCCAAGCTGCGTCTTTTCCTGGAGTCGCCGCGCGTTGGCGCTGCCGAGAAGAACAAGGTGCTGGGCGCCGCATTTACGAACACGATGCCGCGCAACTTCCTGCGCTTCCTGCAGTCGCTCGTGTCACACCGTCGCCAGATGTTGATCCCCGAGATCGCGCGCGAGTATCTCGATCTCGTGGATGCGGCCGAGGGTCGCATGCATGCGCGGGTGACTGTGGCGCGTGAGACGCCGGACGACGAGAAGTCGGCGATCGCGCAGCAGCTGTCCCGGATGTTCGGCAAGGACGTGGTGCCGCATCTGTCGGTGGATCCGGCCATCATGGGTGGCGTGATCGTGCACGTGGGTGACACGGTGCTCGACGGCTCGGTGCGGAAGCGGCTGATGTCGCTGCGACAAAGGATGCTGGTCGGTCGCTGACCGAGATGCACGAAGGGCCGCGCGAATGCGCGGCCCTTCGTACATGGGGCGCTTCGCTATGGCCAACGGCCGCTCGCGACGCTATTTCGCGCCATGTGTAACGCGATAGATGCGACCACCGGTGTCGTCCGTGATGTACAGCGACCCGTCTGGGCCCATGGCCAAACCCGTGGGACGATGCTTCGCGGTGCCAGGCTGCAGCTGTGGTCCGGAAACTTCGGCGAAGCCGTTCGCAAAGTCCTCGTACGCGCCTGATGCGGCGCCATTCGTCAACGGCTGGAAGACGACGCGGTAGCCTTCCTGCAGCTCGGGTGCACGGTTCCATGAGCCGTGGAAGGCGATGAACGCGCCGTCCTTGTACTTGGCCGGAAAGGCGGAGCCCTTGTAGAAGAGCAGCGACATCGGCGCCCAATGGCCGGGGAACGTGGCGACCGGCGCCTTCTTGCTGTCGCAGCGCGCGGACTTCTCTCCGTCACCGCCATACTCCGGCGCATCGATCAGCTTCTTCTCGTCCACCGAGTAGTAGCAGTACGGCCACCCGAAGTCGTCGTTCGCGTTGACCTGCAGCAGTTCTTCGGCTGGATTCTCGGCCTGGTATTTGGTCGTGGGGAAGAGCTTCGGCCAGTTGTCATGCAGCTGATCGCGACCATGCTGTGTGGCGTACAGCTTTCCATCCGCGCCGAAATCGAGACCCATGCCGTTGCGGATCCCTGTGGCAAAGCGTGCGGCCGAAGAGAAGTGCTGATTGGTCTTGTTGGCGTCGAACTTCCAGATGCCAGCGCGCGTCGCCAGCTCCGTGCATGGATCATTGCCGGGCGACTCGTTGGCGCGGTCCTTCTTCTGGCAGCTGTTGGATGGCGATCCGACGTTGAGGTAGAGGCTTCCATCGCTGCCGATGGTGAAGTTGCGCGCAATATGGCCGGTCTTCATCGGGATGCCGTCGATTACGGTCTCCGCGGCGCCGGCCGGTGCGAGCGTGGTGTCCGACCGTGCGTAGCGCGTGAGCTTCACGCCCTGGTCGACGTACACGAAACCGTTGGACAGACCGATGCCCGTGTTTCCACCAGTGCCGACCTTCAAGATGATGTCGGCGCGACCGTCATGGTTGGTGTCGCGAAGGGCGGCGAATGCCGCAGACGGAGGCGGCGCAGGCTTTCCCGGCTCCGCACCCGGCGGCTGGATGGCGACATAGACGTCGCCATTGGACGCGACGGCCACGTGCCGAGCACCGGCGACGGAGTCGGCGAAGATGGTGGCGCAGAAGCCAGCCGGCAGTGTGAGCCCAGCGTTGTTGCCAGGGCAGCTGGGTGCCGCGGTTGCGGCAGCCGTCGCGCTGTCGGCTCCTGCGGCCGGCGCCTTGTCGGACGAGGAGCATCCGGCGGCGACGACGGAGAGTAGTACCGCGAGTGCGGCGAATCGAGTCTTCACGTGCATTGGGATCTCCCGTTCGAGGAACCGCCACCGATGCGGCAATAAATGCACCGAACGTCACCTTCCGGCGACCGATGATGGGGCGTAGGCTACAACGTCTCGCGGGCTCGGGGCATATAGATAGAATGAGATTGCAGGATCCCTCCCGCTCTTCCAGGCCATTGGAGCACTCAGCATGACGCGCTTCCTCCGTGTATCGCAAAGGCTGTCCATCCTCTCCTTCGCCACGGTGTTGGCGTTCAACACCGTCAGCGCGCAGCAGTCACTCGAAGCCGACAAGGCATTGCTGGCGACGGAGCGGTTCATCAAGCCGCCCGCCGAAGTGGCGAAGCTGGTCACCGCACCGCGGCAGCTCAACTCGACGCTCTCGCAGCAGAGTCCCGACAAGAAGCACTTCCTCGTGCTCCATGGCGAAGGGCTCGGCGACGACGTGAAGTTCGCGAAGCCGCACTACTACTTCGGCGGGCTGCA
>JAQBPV010000214.1 GCA_028287345.1 Gemmatimonadota bacterium | reverse complement strand
TCGAGAAGGGCTATCACCAGCAGATCACCGCTACGGTCCGGAACAAGCTCGGCGTCACGGTGAGCATCCCTGTGGTGTGGCGAAGCCTCAACGAGGCCGTCGCCACAGTCGATGCGAATGGCCGCGTCTTCGCCGTGGACACCGGCATCACCGGCATCTTCGCCTCGTCGCTCGGCGTGAACTCGTCGGCCGCGAGCGTTCGCGTCGTCTTCCAGGGTCCGGCCAAGATCGCCACCTCCGCGTTCACGGCGCCCGGTGCGGCGTCGGTGGGCGCGACGGCGGATTCGCTCCGCGTGCTCGTCACCGATCGACTCGGCAACCCGGTCAGCGTCCCGACGCGTGTTGCCTTCGCCGTCACCGCCGGAGGTGGAACGGTGTCTCCCGCTATTGCGGTCACGCGGGCCAATGGTTTGGCGTTGGCGGAGTGGAAGCTTGGGCCCGCGTTTGGCCTGAACACCGTCACGGCGACTGTACTGTGCGAGGACGACAAGCCCTGCGGCTTCGCGACGCCCAACTCGACGACCTTCTCCATCACGACCTTTCCAGCCATCAGTCCCGTCGCCGGAGATGCGCAGACGGCGGTGATCCTCTCCGCGCTGCCGGTGAACCCCTCGGTCAAGGTGCTCGACTCGCTCGGCAAGCCGCGCGTCGGCGTGCCCGTCACTTTTACGCCCACGGGCGGCGGACGGGTTGCCGCCTCGGTCGTCTCCACGGGCGCCGACGGCACCGCATCGCCTGGCATTTGGACGCTCGGCGACGTCACGGGCGACCAGACGCTCGTCGCAAAGGTCGACCTCGCAACCACGACGCTGCACGCCACGGGCACCGGCACCGCGCTGCACTACGCACCCGCACAGATCATCGCCGGCTCGTTCGTCACGTGCGGTCTCGAGACCGACGGCTCCGTCAGCTGCTTCGGCGAACAGCCGAAGGTCGGTGACAGCACTGCCGTGAACAAGTTCAAGCCGACGCCCACGAAGACGACCGCGAAGTTCAAGTCGGTCACCGCCAGCATGAGCTCACCCAGCCACAACTGCGCCGTGGCACTCGACAACTCGCTGTATTGCTGGGGTCTCAACTCGCTCACCGATACGGCCGCAGCGCCGAAGATCTTCTCCACGATCTCGCCGACAAAGGTTCCCTCGGCCATCGGCTTCACGCAGGCGGCGCCCGGCGGCGCATTCAATTGCGCCATCGCCACCGACCAGAACATCTACTGCTGGGGCGACAATTCGTCCGGACAGCTGGGCGACAAGACGACCACGATCCACTACGCCCCTGCGGCGGTATCCGGTGGCTTCAAGTTCGCCGGCGCATCCAGCGGCGCCGTCCATTCCTGCGGCGTCACGATCGACGGCATCGCCCTGTGCTGGGGCGGCAATGGAAATGGCCAACTCGGCATCGGCACCACGACGAGCACCGTGACGCCCACCGCGGTGGGCGGCCTGCTCAACTTCAAGTCCATCGGTGCCGGTGACAGCTTCACCTGCGGGCTGACCACCACCGGCAAGGCGTATTGCTGGGGGAATCTAGGCACCGGTTCGCTCACCATTTCCACGCCGCGCGCCTATCCCACCGCACCTGACTTCACGTCGCTGTCGGTAGGCGGCTTCCATGCCTGCGCCCTTACCGCCGACGGAACCGCCTACTGCTGGGGCAACAACACTCAAGGCCAACTCGGTGACAGCTCGGTCGTCGAGCGACAGGTCCCGACCGCCGTTGCCACGACGCTGAAGTTCAAGTCCATCAGCGCCGGGTATGGACACACCTGCGGCGCCGCACTCGATGGATCCGTGGCGTGCTGGGGGCTGAACAGGGCCGGCGAGCTGGGTGATAGCACCACGGTCAACAGAACGCAGCCTCGCTTCATAGTGACTGGGGTCCAGCCGTAGACGCTTGGCCTGCAGTAGACTTGAGTCTCGTAGTGCACTCCTGAGTCATTGCCGGCGCGGCGCTCCTCGCCGCGATCCGGCACGCTTGCTTCTCGTCTCGAGGTTCAATTCGGTGATGATGCGTCGCCTCCGCGGCCTTACTTCGCGCAGCCTGCTGTTGCTGGGTTTCCTTCCCGTCACGCTGGCCGCGCAGGAAGCGGTGACGATCACGGGACACGTCTCCTCGGCAAGAATGCCGGTGCGGGGAGCCACCGTTCGAATCGACCAGCTCGATCTCGGGGCCGTCACGGACGCGGAAGGACGCTACAGCTTCATCGTGCCGTCCACCCGTGTGCGGGGACAGACGGTGCCGCTCACGGCGCGGTACGTCCGCCTGCGTCCGCAGTCCGTGGACGTCACGCTCACGGGCGGATCTCTCGTGCGCGACTTCGATCTCGTCGGCGGCGACGGCACTCAGCCAGCGCCGTCCGATCGCCCGCGTGTCACCGATCCCGCGCGCAATCCTGATCCGGTGAGCGCTCGGCCGCGTCCGACATCGCCTTCGAGCGCGGCGGTCATCGTCGCCCTCGACACACGCGTGATGCCTACCGCGTTCGCACCACGCGTCGACAGCACGGTGCTGCAGGACATCGCCGGACCATCCAACCTCGCGAGCGCACTCACAGGTCGCTTCGCCGGTGTCGAAGTGCTCAACAGCTCCGCGCTCGGTGGAACGAGCGCGCTGTTCGTGCGCGGGCCCAAGACCATCGCCGGAGTCACGCAGCCGCTCATCGTGGTGAACGGCATTCTCGTTGGCAACGACAACGTCACCAACCTCACGCAGCTCTCCGGCGGCGGCGGATTCGACTACGGCAGCGCCATCAACGATCTCAATCTCGACGACATCGCGTCGGTCGAGCTGCTGCGCGGACCCGTGGCCGCGCTGCGCTATGGTGGTCGCGCGGCGAACGGCGTGCTCGTCGTCACCACAAAAAACGGCCGAGGCCTCAACGGCATCGTCGTTTCGGCGAATCAGCAGATCAGCAGCGCATCGGTGCTCCGGTCGCCCAGCTACCAGGACACCTTCGGCCAGGGACTCGGCGGCGCCTTCTCGTTCTTCGACGGCAAGGGCGGCGGCGTGAACGACGCCGTGGATCAGAGCTGGGGTCCGATCATGGCCAGCCAGCCGGTGCCGCAGGCGAGCTTCACCGAGGCTGGTCGCGCCGAGGTGCGCCCGTTCAACGCGTTTCCGAGCAACGTGAGTGGCTACTTCGTGAGCAACAAGACGCTCACGACGAACGTGGCCATGCAAGGTGGAAACGAGACGGGCCAATTCCGCATCGGCATCAACAACCGGAGCGCCGGCGGCCTCACGCCGCAGAGTCACGTCA
This sequence comes from Gemmatimonadota bacterium, assembly GCA_028287345.1. Taxonomy (GTDB): domain Bacteria; phylum Gemmatimonadota; class Gemmatimonadetes; order Gemmatimonadales; family Gemmatimonadaceae; genus AG11. The sequence goes on along the minus strand of JAQBPV010000214.1, from coordinate 15,044 downwards.
CCACGCGCTCCCTGTCCGTGACGGGGGGCATTCAGCCGAGTTCGCGCCTCATCGTGAGTGGCGACCTTCAGCTTTACACGGATCGCGGCGAAGATCGTCCGGGCAGCGGCTTCGACGAGAGCAACAACGTCTCCGTCTTCTCGCACATGCCGCGTCAGGTCGATGTGCTGACGTATCAGACACGGCTCCGCGATGCGACGCTCAAGCAGGTGAGCTGGAACTACGCCGGCCACAACAACCCGTATTTCGCGGTGCTCGAGAACGACAATCACGACGATCGCAGCCGTTGGCTGGCCGGTGGCAGCGCATCGTACGCGCTCTCGGACTGGATCACGGCGACGGCACGCGCGGGCACCGATCACTTGAGCGACAAGCGTTCGCTCACGGTGGCCGGCGGATGGATGGGCGGCTTCCCGTACTACCTGGGCCGCGGCGATTTCTCCACCGGTGGCTTCCAGAACGACGACATCAGGTCGTCGCACACGAACGGCGAACTGTTTCTCCGCATGGCGCCGCGCGCGACGGGTTCCACGGCATACGCTTTCACGGTTGGCCTTGGCCGTCGCGCTGACGATCTTTCCTCCACCATTCTCGGCGCCGACAAGCTCGTCGACACCACGACGCGGCTGCCGCTGAAGTTCGACGGCTCGTCGGCCACGAACGTGTTGTTCGGTGGCATCGAAGCGTCGGTGCGCGACTTCATCTCGCTCAGCGCGTCGGCGCGCGGCGAGTCGTCGCAGATCTTTGGATTCACCTCGTCGACGGTGTATCCCGCCGTATTGGGCAGCGTGGATCTCATGCGTGCTGACTCGGGTAGCGTGCGCGGCAAGGTGGAGTCGTTCGTGCTGCGCGCGGGTTTCTCTCGCTCGGGCAATGAGGCGACTGGAGAAGTGCTGCAGCGCCTCGGACTGTCATCCTCGGCCGCGTCGGCGACGCTGGGACAGGTGACCTCCCCGGAGACGACGACCGGGTTCGAGGGCGGCGCGACGGTTCGGATGCTGCGCAATCGGGTCGGCCTCGATGTGACCTACTACAGCGAAAAGAGCGAGAACCTCGTCTTCGGGAGTGGGACGACGTTCCTGCACACCGGCGCTCTGACGAACAAGGGCATCGAAGCGAGCGTGTCGCTCACGCCGTTGCGCGCGAGTGGGCTCGAGTGGAGCGTCGGCGCGAACCTTGGGCGCAACGAGAATTCGGTCGATGCGATCTCCGGCGGTGCCGGCTCGATTGCGCTCGGCCCCACGTCCGGCGGGGTGAGTGTCGAGGCGCGTCCGGGAAGCCCGTTGGGCGCGCTCGTGGGGCTGCGCTTCCTGCGCGATGCCGGCGGTCAGCTCGTGTTGCGCAACGGCGCTCCTCTCGCCGACAGCGCGGCAGGCGCTCGTGTGCTCGGCCAGAGCCTTCCGTCATGGACGGGCGGACTTTCCTCGTCCATTCGGCGTGGCGGCTTCGAGGTCAGCGTGTTGTTCGACACACACCGCGGTGGGCAACTCTTCAGCGCGAGCAACCGTGCTGGAGCAGTTTCGGGCACGCTCGCCGAGACGGTGTTTCGTCCGGACAGCGGGCTGTTGATCTCGGGAGTGGATATCGCCACCGGGCAGCCGAATGCCGTGCACGTCTCGACGGAGAACTACTACCACGCCCTCGGCGCCATCGGCGAGCGGTGGATCTATGACGCCAGCTTCGTGAAGCTGCGGGAGGCGCGGGTGAGCTTCTCGTTGCCGCTGCACTTCATCCCTGTCCTGCAAGCGCAGAGTGTTCGGCTGTCGATCGTTGGGCGGAACCTGGCGCTGTGGGCGGATGCGCCCAACATCGATCCCGAGACGGTGCTGAGTACCGCCACCTATCGCGGCGCGGAAATGGGGCAGCTTCCTACCGCCAAGAGCGTCGGGTTCCAAGTGTCCCTAACCCCCTGACGGGCATTGTATTAGCGTTTTTTCAGCGTGGCAGGAAAAATGTGGGTGGCGGATCGACACGACAAATGTGCGGGATGGTCGCGACACTTCGGTGTATCGGCCACCCGCTGGTCTTTGCCACGAATTGGCCTAAGGTATTGAAACATACTGCCTTACCTGCCTGTATCTCTCTCGCGCTCTAGGGAATGGAAGATGCCCCGCAGAGCCAATCGATGACCTTGTTTCCTGTTCCTTTTCCATGACGAATTTGACTGGCCGTACACGGTATCACGAAGTTCGTGATGAGCTCATCGCGGCACCCAGCGTGTGGCTCATTACGGGTGCGGCCGGGTTCATCGGTTCAAACATCGTGCAAGAGTTGCTCGGACTAGGCCAGCACGTGGTCGGGTTCGACAATTTTGCCACGGGTTACCGCGCCAATCTGGACGAGGCGGTTGCGGCGAATCCGGATATGACGGGCAGTTTTCGGTTCGTTGAAGGCGACATTCGCGATCTCGAGGCCATTCGTCGGGCGGCGGTGGGCGTCGACTACGTGCTGCATCAGGCGGCGCTGGCGTCGGTCCCTCGGTCCATCGCCGATCCGGTGTCGAGCAGCCAGGTGAACGTCGAAGGTTTCCTGAATGTGCTCGTGGCCGCGCGCGATGCGTCGGCCAAGCGCGTCGTGTATGCGTCATCGAGCTCCGTGTATGGGGACGCCACCACAATTCCGCAGGTCGAGCACATCACCGGCCAGGTGTTGTCGCCGTATGCGGCCACCAAGGCGACGAACGAGCTGTACGCGGCGGTGTTCCAGCGCACGTACGGCGTCCAGACCATTGGGTTGCGGTACTTCAACGTGTTTGGCCGGAGGCAGGATCCGAACGGTGCCTATGCCGCGGTGATCCCGCGATGGATCGCGAAGTTGCTCAAGGATACGCCGTGCGAGATCTTTGGTGACGGCGAGACCAGCCGCGACTTCTGCTACATCGCGAATGCCGTTCAGGCGAACATCCTCGCCGCCACGGTGACGGATGCGGCGGCGACGTCGCAGGCGTACAACGTCGCCTGTGGCGAAGAGACGTCCCTCAATTCGCTGTTCCGAATGATTCGGTCGGGCCTCGCGGCGTATCAGCCGTCGCTCGAGGGTGTCGAGCCAGTGTACGAAGAGGGGCGCCAGGGTGACATCCGGCGCTCGCTCGCGGACATCGGCAAGGCGCGCCGACTGTTGGGCTACGAGCCGTCGCATCGCGCGGCGGCAGGGCTGGACGAAGCATTGAACTGGTATGCCGCTCAATTGCTGTCGCTGGATTCGGAGACCACCGTAACCCGCTGACCGAACGTGAACTTCGCACCCCCGTACTTCCTCTCTCGCCCCCACTCGAACCGCAATGGTTGAGCTTTCGAAGCGTCCGATGCTCGTGCTGATCGCCAGCCATGGCGAGTGGGTGGGCCGATCAGTGGAGAGCGTGCTCGAGCTGAACGGCTTCACCGTCCTGCGGGTGGCGGGAGGCCGGCGCGCCCTCGATCTCGCTCGGCGCGTGAATCCCGATGCGGTTCTGCTCGACGACTCATTGACCGAGATGGGCGGCGTGGAAGTTTGTCGCGCCCTCCGCGACGATCCGTTGTTCGATCACTCCATCCCGGTGTTCGTCACGTCGCCGGCACCGGCGTCCAACCGCGTCCGCCTGGCGGCCTACGAAGCCGGGGCATGGGACTTCTGCAGCCAGCCGCTCGACATCGAAACCCTGCTGTTGAAGATGAGTACCTACGTGCGTGCTCGCCGTCGTCTCGAAGACGTCCAGGCCACGTCGCTCATCGACCCCCTCACGGGCCTCTACAGCGTCTACGGACTGCAGCAGTGGGCCGAGCAGCTCGGCGCGCGCGCAGCGCGCAAGCATGAGCCGTTCGCCTGCCTGGCCATCACGTCGAACACCATCGTCGACGGAACGCCAAAGGGAAAACCGGCCAGCACGGAGCTCACCTACATGGCTGACGTCTGCCGCGCGCAGAGCCGTAAATCGGACGTGGTGGGTTATGTCGGCGAAAGCCGGTTTGCCATCCTCGCACCTGATACGGACGAAACGGGCGCTCGACAGTTCGTGGACCGGCTGCAGCGAGCAGTATCGCGGACATCGTCGATCTCGGTGGAGATGGACCAGCCGTACTCCGGGCTACATGCCGGCTTCTTTGCCGTTCCGGACTTCAGCGCCGCGGGAGTCGATGCGCATGAGGTTGTCCGTCGCGCCAAGGCCGCCCTCCAGCATGCCCAGAAGCAGCTCGAAGGCAAGCGGACGAGCGGAGCCTTCAGCTTTAGTGAAGTGCCTGTAAGCTGATCTCCCAGTTGTTGTTGCGATAGCGCAACATCTTCAGCAAGCCCTACAGTAACGACGCCCGCGACCGGTCTCCTGACGGTCGCGGGTTTCTATTTGTGTTGCACGTCACGAAGATTTGCTTGACAATTCGGCCCACAGGCTAGAGACTGGTGACGCGCTCAACCAACTGTTGTTGGAATGAAGCAACACCGAGTGCGACGCAACGCCAGGTCACTCCTTGTACCCCCGACGCCGGGACATCAATGTCGACGAATGATGGTGGTTTTCCCCCGTTTGCTTCTGCTGGTTCCGATCACGTCTCGCGCCTGACGGATTCAGCGGTGTCGCTGCGCCTCCCTGTCGGAGAGACGCCCGTCCCGGACAGTGCCATGGTGCCGATGGAGGCACGCGCGTCCATTCGCGTACTCGTCATCGACGACGACCGGATTCTTCGCGAAGGATGTGCAAGTGTTCTGCAGGTCGAGGGTTACAACGTCGTATCCAGCGGGCGTGGTGATGAGGCGATCGAGCTGTTCCGCCGCTCGCGCTTCGACATCGTCCTCGTCGATCTTTACATGACCCCGGTTCCGGGCATCGAGATTCTCAAGGCCGTTCTCGAGGCGCAGCCGAATACCATCGTCATCGTGATGACGGGGAATCCGAGCGTCGCGTCGAGCCTCGAGGCCATGCGGATCGGGGCGTGGGACTACCTGCCGAAGCCCTTCTCGGGAACGCACCTGCACCTGATGTTTGGGCGCGCCGCGCATGCGGTGCTCACCAATCGGGCGCGGAGCGAGGCCAGCACTGATGCGCTCGCGCAGCACGGCAACAGCGACCAGATCACGCTGCTGGGCGTGTCGCCGGCCTTCCGCACCGCCGTCGAGCTGGCGCGCAAAGTCGCCGCGACCAACGCCTCCGTGATGCTCGTGGGCGAGAGCGGCACGGGCAAGGAGATGTTCGCGCAGTTCATTCACCGGCACAGCCGCCGGTCTGGGGAGGCGCTCGTGCCCATCAACTGTGCGGCGATGCCGGAGCACTTGCTCGAGTCCGAGATGTTCGGCCATCGCAAGGGCGCCTTCACCGGCGCGGACCGTGAGAAGACCGGCCTCCTCGAGGCGGCGCATGGCGGGACGTTCTTCCTCGACGAGCTCACCGAAATGGCGCTGCCGCTGCAGGCGAAGCTCCTGCGCGTCGTCCAGGATGGCGTGGTTCGTCGCGTGGGCAGCGAGCAGCAGGATGCCCAGGTCGATATCCGTTTCATCTCGGCCACCAATCGCGACCCGCGGCTCGCCATCCAGAGCAAGCACCTCCGCGAGGATCTGTATTACCGGCTGAACGTCGTCTCCATTGCGCTGCCGCCGCTGCGCTCGCGCGTGGAGGACATTCCCATCCTGGCCAACCACTTCCTGGCGCATTTCTGGAAGCGGCATCACACGTCGCGAGACGCCCTGCCGCAGTTCAGCAGCGCTGCTCTCGAGTTTCTACAGGGTCGCGCGTGGCGCGGGAACGTGCGCGAGCTGCAGAACGTCGTCGAGCACCTCGTCGTGCTCACGGCGGCCGGCACCATCATCACACCCGAGGACATCCCGCTGCACAAGCAGGACGACGTCTTTTCCGACCCTACCATCAGTACCAGTGTTCCGATGCATGACGCGTATCACGTTGCGAAGGACCAGGTGCTGGCGTCCTTCGAGAAGGAATACGTGACACGGCTCGTCTCCCGCGCTTCGGGCAACATGTCGCGTGCCGCCCGGCTCGCGAGCGTCGACCGTACCACGCTCTACCGCCTGCTCGAGCGCCATGGATTTCGCCGTGACTCCAGCGAGACGCTGACGCTCTAGCATCAAGCGGGGTTCCTGGGTAGCGTTGCACGATGTCAGGGCTCGATCGCCCGGCGGGATTCCCAGGAATTCTGCCGGGTTTCGCGCCACCTGTCCCAACACTTCTGCTGACCAAGAGCGGTTGACTTCATCTCGTGTCGCGACCGACATGGTGAGTCCCTCGCTGCAGACCTTGCTCTTTCTCGCTGCCGAGCGCGCCGCGAATGAGCTGGCGAGCAGCGAACGGACCCCTGCGTCGGAAATCCGGGAGACGCTGAGCCGACTCGTTCGGCTCGGTCTTGCCGCATCCGAAGGGGCGTCGAACGGCACGCACAGCGGCGGACGGCAGGAGAGTCAGGGAGTAATTCCCCGCCACTACGCCGACGTCCTGCGCAGTGCATTTCTCGGCGTCGTCGCGCAGGCAGGTGCGGGCATCAGCGGCAGTGAGCTCGCTACCATGATCGCCGCCATTGAAGCGGTGCAGACTCCGCTCACGCTCGAGAGCCGGAACGAGTTTACACGCCACCTCGCAACGGCGGATGCCGTCAACGCGGTGGTGGAGATCGCGCACGACATGCGCTCTCCGCTCACGTCGATTCTGTTCCTCGTGGAGACGTTGCGGCGTGGACGCAGCGGGCCGGTCACCACCGTGCAGGAGCGTCAGCTGGGCCTCATCTATGGGGCTGCCCTGGGGCTCAACACATTGGCCTGCGACGTGATCGACGCCGTGCGCGGTGGTCAGCGGCTGGTCGACGGCCGGCCCATTCCGTTCTCCATCGCCGAAGTCATGCTTGGCGTGTGCGATACGGTCCGCCCGATCAGCGAGGAGAAGGGACTGCCCATCACGCACGTCCTGCCGGGGGTGGACGGGCGCATGGGATACCCGGGAGCACTGAGCCGAGTGTTGCTCAACCTCATGACGAATGCGCTCAAGTATACGAACGAGGGTTCCGTCACGATCGGCGCGACGGAGCTCAATGAGACGCGACTGTCGTTTTGGGTTTCCGACACCGGGCAGGGCATTCCGGCGAACGTGATGTCGATGTTGTTCGACGGGTTCCGGCCGAGTGCGTCGGGTGTACGGTTCTCCAATGCAGGATTGGGCCTGGCCATCTGCCAGGATTTTTTGCGCTCGATGGGTACGTCGCTCCAGGTCGAATCCACGCCGGAAACCGGGACACGGTTCTCGTTCGAGATCGAGCTGCGTCGCGCGTAGTCGTAATTGCGTCGTGCGCTCCGCCTCACCATCTCATCTGCCCCCGTCGAATGAACAACTATCGTCAGCTTGCTCCAGGCGCCTATTTGGTGGCCTTTCTTCTCGTTTTCATTCCGCTGTTCGACGCTTCGTTGAGCCTCGCGCCGTGGCATCTCGGGAGCAGCCAGTGGCGGTTCGGTGCGTTCGGATTGCTGAGCAATGCGCTCATGATACCGGCGGCGGGAGCGCTGATCGCGGTGGCAGCAGCCGTTGCGGCGGGTCAGGTGCGAATGGTGAAGGTGTTGGCGATTTTCTGCTGGTTCGTGGTGGCGGTGCTGGTCGTCTCGACTGTGTTGTTCGCGCTCGACGCGATGCAGTCGCGACGGATGATCAATCCGGCGATGACGCTGTCGTATTACGTCGCGAGCGCGACGGCGCTGGGTAAGCTGGTGCTGGGGATGCTGTCCTTCGTGTTTCTGGCTCGTGGGAGCCGGTTGGACCGGAATACGACGCGAGAGGGGACGGCTCCGATTCGGGCATTTGGGAAGCGGGATTTCGCGTCGTCGTAAACGTTTTGGGCGGCGTCCTGTGGCATGATTGATGTGCGGTGTGGCAGTCCTGCAACAGGTCTGTGGCATGGGGACAGATTAGCCAGATTGATCGGCCATTTTGACCGTAACTGGCAAAAGGTTCAACTGGTTGATTTGCAATGGTTTAGCGTGGCTGCGTGTTTCATGCGTTTCTGTTCTGTGACGGAATGATGTTTGCTTTGGTGTCCTGCGTCACTGGCACGCCTGCGCCGTGATCTCGTGTCCAGTTAGTTCACCGTTTCACTCCTCTGCTCATGCGTTCTCGAATTGCCGCACTCGCCCTGACGATGTCGTTGGGATTCGCCGCGCCGGCCAGCGCGTCGACGCAGTTCACTTTCCTCAACGCCGGAACGGTCACGGCATTCGGCTACTACGTCGGTCAGTATGCCGGGTATGAGGGCGCGCCGGTCAATTCGAACGTCGTCCTGAACTGCGTGGATTTCTTCCATCACATTCAGGCTGGCGACATTTGGTCGGCGACTCTGACGAGCCTGGGTTCGAGCACTGGAATCGGCACCGACACCCGCTTCAACAACCTGACGGCGTATCGTCAGGCCGCTTGGCTGACCACGCAGTATGCGGCCGCACCGAATGCGGCCACGGTCGGTGACATCCAGGCGACGATCTGGAACCTGTTCCCGGGCAGCCCGACGCCGCCCCCGCCGAGCTCGAACTCGTGGCTGCTCGCGTCGCAGGCGTACGTTGCTTCGGCTCCCGCCAGCGCTTTCCAGAGTTACTGGGTCGTTACCGACGTCACGGCACACCTCGTCGGCGGTGCTGACAACCCGGCAAGCGTGCAGGAATTCATCATCTACGACGATACGTTCAACCCGAACGTGACCCCGACGCCCGAGCCCGCGACGCTGTTGCTCGTCGCGACTGGCATCGCTGGCATCGCTGGTGTGCGTATTCGCCGCAGAAAGAAGTAAGCTTCGGCGCGAGTCGAAAGCTGACAGGGCCCGGGCGAAATGCCCGGGCCCTTTTGCATTGACAGTGGGTGGTTTTGGAAGACGGCGTTGGAAGGAACGTGCTCTTGCAGCGTGTTCTTAGAGAGTGCCAACGAACTGTCTAGCGCACCAAATGATAGGTTGTCTGCCGCCTCAGCGCCCAACGCAATACACCATCAGCGCCGATCATGACATCTTCCTCCTGCGCGCTCCGAACCAGCTGAGCATTCCATTCGGGCACCGGTGACGTTGCCTGCAGCTCGATGGAAAACCACATGCTCGGGATCACACGAGCGTCACCGCGCCCAGGCACGCCATCCTGGTAGTCCCAAAGGCCGATGAGTGGGCCTGCGCCGTGCCCGTGCATGCCGATGGGATGTGTGTAGACCGTTCCATCAATCCCCTCGCGGCGCATGCGCTCGAGCGACGCCTTGAGCACCTCGTTGCCGGTGCGGCCAGGCCGCAGCTCGGTGAGCACGATGTCCTGCAGACGATTCGAGCTCACGAGGGCGCGCTGAAGGCCCGCTGGCGGCGCCGTCTCGCCCTCGCGTAGCACGTAGCCCATGTGCTGCGTGTCGGTGTTCAGCCGCAGCGCCGTGATGCCGAAGTCGCAGTGCAGCACGTCGCCGCGCTGGATCACCGGATTGTCGCCCAGCTGCGTCTCGGACACGCCCTGCCGCTGCACCTCGACCGAGGGCTGGAACCATGTGCCGAGCCCCAGATCGTTCACGCGTTGGCGCATCCACCACACGACGTCCTCGGTGCGCGTAACGCCTGGGGTGATGACGGCGTTGGAGAATGCCCTCTCGATGATGTCCCACGCAACGCGCGTCATCCGCTCGTACATCGCATTCTCCGCCGGCAGGCGCGTGGCGATGAGCTCGAGGGGCAAGGCGTCGACACTCTTGAACGTCCCACTCCACCGCGGACCGAGTGCGGCACGCATGCCCTCGAGCTCCCCCGACGACAATCCGTCGGAGAACGCGAACACGCGAGACGTATTGATCGCGATCGAGCGTGGCTTGCGCGCCGAGATGGCATCGGCCAACACGCGCCATTGTGCGTCGCCCCAGAGCTCGGCCTGCTGCCCCGCTCTCGCGCCGGCCGGGCCCGCGGCCTGAGTCGTCGAACGCACGGCGCGATAGACTCCTCCCTGCGACGTCCCTCCCAGCGCAATGCGCTCGACCGTGCAGGGCATGCTATCGCGCGCCGATCGTGTCTTCGCCTGCACACACTGGTCGAAGAACACGTAGATCGTCCTTCGCCGCGCAGCGAACGTCGTCGGGGAGACGATCGACGAAAAAACAGGATCCTCGTTGTACTCGCGCATCGGCACGACCCACATCTCGACACCGTGCTTCCGCATGAGCGCGGGAAGAACGGTCGTCATTCGCTCATCGAGCCATTTCTGTTGCTCGACGGCCTGTTCCCGGAGCGTTCCGAACGGACGTTCTATTCCCTGAGCGCTGACGCTCGATGCAGTGAGAACGATGGCTGCGAGGATGCGCGAAGTACTCATCGGTCGGATGGAAGTGGGCGCTCCAACTACGGAAAAACAGCAACTGCCTGACTTGAATTTCTTGAATTTTTTGGAATCGCATCCCTGCCCGAGCGGACAAGCCTCGCATTGATCCTGACTCGTACTTTTTCTTGTCGTGGGGGGAGAGCGCCGATGCGCCTCCCTACGATCTCACGGAGCAAATTCCAACAAATTCACATGATTCAAGTCACGGAAGTCGCCGAAGAGATGCGCTCACGAGGTCAGTGATCGCCCGGCGAAGGAAGCGATGGATCGAGCGGGTCGGAGTCCACGTCGCGGGCCATGCCGCTCCGGCGCACGAACACGATGGCAGCGGCGAGTAACAGCGCCCAGAGGCAGATCGTCAACTCATTCTGCACCAGCGCGCGCATCGCCATACTTGGCCAGTCGTGAAATTCCGCTCGAGACGTTCCTTCGGGCTCGCGGCCGAGCGCGATGAGCAACAGGCTCGTCATCATCTCACCCGCAACTTCCACGAACGCGAAGAGCGGCGCGCGCCAACCCCAGGCTCGCACGGGAAAGTTCGCGAGATGTGCAGTGGTCATCCCGAGCAGTACGAGCGTGCCGAGGATGAACACGAGACCGTAGAAGAGCCAGCTCACGCGGCCGTGCGTGAAGGCGAGCGCACGCAACACGCGCAACACCACGCCCGTGAGCAGGGCCATCTCCACGAGCGAGAGCGAGAGCCGCCGGAACGCCGGCGGCTCTTCCAGTTTCCACTCGATGGTTTGTCGCGGGAAGAAAGAGGACATATACTCAGGCTCGCATCGGTGAACGGTCGCCGGGGATATAGGGCGTTCCACGCATCACCGCGATGAGCGCCTCTTCGATCTTGTCGAACGAGAATGGCTTCGTGAGCACCGGCTGCCGCGACACGCTTCCTCGAGAGATCGAGGTGACGACGTCGCCGGTGATGAAGACGGTGCGGGCGGCAAGTCCGGGCCGCTCGACACGCAATTGTTCGTGAAACGCGTAGCCATCCATGCCGGGCATCCGCAGGTCGCACACGACGGCATCCACGCCGCCCGTGCGCGCCGCCTCGAGCGCGGCGACACCGTCCGCTGCCGCGACGACACTGAAGCCGCGCATCTTCCCGAACGCCTCCATGCCGCTGCGCAGTGCGGGCTCGTCGTCGACGAAAAGGAGGCGAATGCCGGCGAGCGGAGAGCGCAGCGTGAACGGCGTGCTTTCATTCGCGCCGTCCGCGTCGCTGGGTGGCGTGGACACGGCAGGCAGCGTGACGCGGAAGGTCGTGCCCACGCTGCTCGTCTCCGTCACCTCGATTGAGCCGCGATGTGCGGTGATGATTCCATAGCTCACGCTGAGACCGAGGCCCGTGCCCTCGCCTTCCTGCTTGGTGGTGAAGAACGGTTCGAAGATGTGCGCGCGCACGTGCGTTGGAATTCCCGAACCGCTGTCGCTCACCTCCAAAACCACGGCGCCGTCGGCGGAATAGGTCCGCACGCGCAACGTGCCGCCGTTCGGCGCCATCGCCTGCACGCTGTTGGTCAGCAGGTTGAGGCACACCTGCTGGAGCTGTCGAGCATCGCCCATGACGGAGGGAAGATCTTCCGCGAGGTCCGTGTCGACGACGACGGATGCTTCGCTGAACTGGTACTGCCGCATGCGCACCGTGCGCGCGACCACGCCGTTCACGTCGAGCGGCGCGCGCTGCGGCTCACTGCGTCGCGCGAATGCGAGCAGGTCCTTCACCACCTGGCTCGCACGCATCGTCTCGGCGCGAATGACCTCGATGGACTCGCGCTGCGAGGGAGTGAGCGTCGTCTCGCGCAGGAGCAACTGCGCGAAGGCGCTTATGCTGCTGAGCGGATTGTTCACTTCGTGTGCGACACCGGCGACGAGCTCACCGACGGCAGCGAGCCGGTCGGACTCCATCAGGCGTACGCGCAGCTCGCGTTCCTGCGTCATGTCGCGGCCGATGAGGAGCACGCTGGGCGGATCCGCTTCGGGCAGTCGGCTCGCCGCGAGCGCAACGACGCGCGTTGCGCCGCCGGGTAGCGTGACCTGCACCTCCGCACGCGCGGGGCTTCCCTCGAAGGCGGCGGTGAGCGCACTCGTCATCGTCGCCCGATCGATGGGTAGTATGAGCTCCACCAACGTGCGGCCGATGATCTGGTGCGGCTCCAATCCGAACACCTCGCGCACCGCGTCGTTCGCCTCGCGAATTCGTCCAGTGGCGTGCAGCACCGTGAGCACCGCATCGGGCGCGGCACGGAACAGCGTGCGAAAGCGCCACTCCGCCTGCTTCATCGTCTGAAACAGCTCTGCGTTGGCGAGCGCGACGGACAACAGGTCGGCCATCGCCTCGACCCGCTCGAGCTCGAGCGGTGAGAATGTGTGAACCTTCGATGACACGATCGACACTGCGCCGATGCGCTCTCCGCGTCGCTGCACCGGCACGATGGCCATGCCGTGAAGCGGCCCCTCGCCACTCTGGAACCAATCGCCGTTTACCTGATCGCGATGCTCGTGCACATCGGCGACGCTCCAGCTTCCGCCGGCGCGGATGACGCGACCCATCGCCGAACCGGCGACCGGCAACCGCGTGCCGGCGAATGACGAGATGGATCCGCTGGCCGCGGCGAGCTCGATGGTGCCGTCGTCGGTGAGAAGTCCGAGTGCCGCACCATCCGCCTGCGCGACGTCGGCTGCCGCCTCGAGAAAGCGATCGAGCACGCGGCGCGGATCGAGCTCCAGCGTGATCTGCTGGCCGAGCCACCACATGCGATGCAGCACGCGCTGAGCGTCGTCCAACTCGAGCGTGCGCTCCACGACGCGCTGCTCGAGCGTGGCCTTGATCTGCTGCTCGGACGTGATGCGAAGCCGAAGCTCCTCCGCAGTGAGTCGCTGCGCAGCGAGTGTGTAGTTGCCGTAGAGCGCGAGCATGCCATTGAGCACCGCGATGGCAACGGCGAGCTCGAGGGTGCTGGCGTCCTGCAGTCCCAGCGTCGCGGTGGTGAAGGGAGATACGAGCAGCCACATCTCCCCCACGCCGAGCGACAGCGCGACGAGTGCGAATGCGCCGAAGACAACGCGCACGAACCCATTCGCATTCATGGCGACCGAGATGGACGCGATGGCGAACGCAGCGCAGGCGAGGATGAAGGCTGCGCCCAGTGCGGGCGACGTCGCCTGCCAGGGGGTGAGGAGCAGCGCTCCGAAAAGCACCACACAGGCGAGCTGCGAGCACGCGATCAATCGCGACGTGAGCGACGCTGGGGCAAGCGGTACCAACTTCATCCCGAAATCACGCCCCTGCGAGGATAAGACGAGTTCCTCGTACGCTGCACCTGGTTTTGGGATGGTGCCCTATCAGTGAATCCGCGTTCCGATGCGTCCCCACCTGATGTCGGTGATGAATGGCAAGGGGCGGTCCGTCTCGTTTCCACTCTTGTAAGAGTAGTACACGAAGCTCGGGCGTCCACGAATGTTCTCGCGCGGCACGGTGCCCCAGTAGCGGCTGTCCTTCGACTCGTAGCGGTTGTCGCCCATCATGAAGTAATTGGCGGCAGGAACGACGAGTGGACCCCAGTTGTCGAGCCGTGGCTGTGCGGGCGCGGCACCGAATCGCGATTGCTTGAGCTCGATCTTGTGCTGCCAATCAAACAGCGCGGAGACGTCATTCGGCTGCGAGGTGGACGGCGTGGGCTGGCTGACGATGCCGAAGCCCTGACGCTGCGGAACGCCGTTCACGTACAGCAGCCCGGCGCGCATGTAAAGCGTGTCGCCCGGCATGCCGACCATGCGCTTCACGAGTGTTGGTGTGGGATCGAGGTTCTCAGCTGCCTGGTCGGCTTGGTAGGGCGACTCGAAGACGATGACCTCGCCGCGTTTCGGCTCGCTGAATGAAGGCAGGTGCGTCTGCGTGAATGGGATGTGCGGTCCATACACGGCCTTGTTCACGAACAGCCAGTCGCCGATCAGCAGTGTCGGGATCATGGATCCGGACGGGATGCGATACGCGGCGATGAGGAACGTGTTGATGACGAGATAGATGAGGATCGCGCCGGCGAGGGACTTGATGTTCTCCCACAGGGCGACGGTGCGCGATGTTTTCGTGGCTTTCTTGCCGCGAGCATTCGCGACGACGTTTGCGGCCATGGACGACGGAGGGTCGGAGAGGTGAAGGACTGCATGAAATCTCCCTGCGTACCGTCTACGGGCAAGGGTTTCCGTGATGAAATGCGCCGAGGGGGCGCGCCGACGAATCGGCACGCCCCCTCGCTGCAGCAGACAAATACGACGCTAGCTGTTCTTGAGATGCTTGTTGACGAGCTTCGTCATCTCGAACATCGAGACCTGTGCCTTGCCACCGAACACCGGCTTCAGGTTGTCGTCGGCGTTGATCTGACGACGATTCTTGGCATCCTGCAGACCCTTCCGCTTGATATACGCCCACAGCTTCTTGGTGACTTCGGTGCGCGGGAGCGGTGCCGTTCCGACGACTGCGCCGAGCTGCGCGCTTGGGGTCATCGGCTTCATGAACGCAGCATTCGGCGTGCGCTTGGCGCCACTCTTCTTGGCGGCCTTCTTCGCGGGCTTCGCCGCCTTCTTGGCGCCGCCCTTCTTCGCTGCTGCCTTCTTCGCAGGTGCCTTCTTGGCGGCGCCCTTCTTCGCTGCGCCTTTCTTCGCTCCCGTCTTCTTCGCGGCCATGCTCGTCTCCTGGGATAATGAACAGGTTCTCGCTATGAGCGAAACGCTGTACGACGGGGCGCAAGATACAATGC